>NZ_PEMX01000011.1:0-178683 GCF_002759075.1 Pseudomonas sp. 382 | reverse complement strand
CTACCGTACGGAAACCGTTGCTGCCATCCAAATAGGCAGTGATTGCTGTGAGCTTGAACTGCTCAGTGTACTTGGCCATGAATCCCCCAAGGGTTGGATTGGTGTCCAACTTCTTGGGGGCAGTCCACTCTGTGGGAGCGGGCTCGCCCGCGAACACCGGCAACGCCGGTGCCACACACCGCGGTGTCTGCTTCGCGGGCATGCCCGCTCCCACAGTGACCGTGCAAGGCCTCAATCAGTGGCTGTGCTTGCCACTCAAGGCCGCATGAAAGTTGGCGCTCTGGCGCAGGTACTGCTCGGTGTAGCTGTGGGTGGACGTGGCCTTGCGGGTATCGGCATGGGCATGGGCCGGCAGCACGACGGAAGCGGAGATGGCAGATGCGGCAATCACAGGGAAGAGATTGAAGTTCATGGTGGCTGACCTCGACAGATGTGGTTTGACGTTCAGCCGCTTGGGCCTTGGGTCAAACTTACGCCGCTGAGGTCGCCCGCAGAAATTCATTGCGCTGGTAAGGGTTATCACCGCTATCGATAGTCAATCGATGAACTTGAGATCCGAAGGCGCATCCTGCTTGAAGTTCTGCACCGTCTCGCCAAGCTTGCCGCTGCGCGGGTCGCGGCGCATGACCACGATCTGGTTGCTCTTCTGGTTGGCCACCAGCAGGAAGTTGTCGCTCGGGTCCAAGGCGAACTCCCGCGGGTGGTCGCCTTCCACCGAACGGCGCTGCAGGAAGGTCAGCTGGCCATCGTCCTTACCCACGCTGAACACCACGATCTCGTTCGCCGTGCCGCGGTTGCTGACATACAGGAAGCGCCCGTCCGCCGACAGGTGCAGGCCACCCGAAGCCTTGGCGGCGGCATCCTGTTGCTCGGTCAGCGGCAGGCGCTGACGCTCCAGCAAGGCAGCGTCCTTGACGTCGAACATCACCACTTCGCCGCTCATTTCCAGCGTCAGGTAGGCATGCCGGCCCTTGGCATCGAACAGCAGATGCCGCGGCCCGCTGCCGGGCGGCAGGTCCACCGACGCCGGGATCGCCGGGGTCAGTGGGTGATCGGCGCTGGCACCGTCGTAGCGATAGATGAAGACCTTGTCGGCGCCCAGGTCGCAGGCATACACATGCAGGCCATCCGGTGACAGCACCAGCGAATGCACGTGGGCTCCGGCCTGGCGCTCAAGGTTGACCTTGCTGGGCGTGTGCTGCAGCTGCTGGACCACGTCCTTGAGCTTGCCGTCCTTGGCCACCGGGATCACCACCAGGCTGCCGCCCGGGTCGGGGGCAACGGCGTAGTTGGCCACGAACAGGTAGCGCTGGTCACGGCTCAGGCTGGCATGGGTCGGTTCATCACCACGGCTGGCCACCTGGTTCAGCGGCTTGATCTCGCCCTTGGCGCTGACGCTGAAGCTGCTGACTTGGCCGTTCGGGGTTTCATTGACCGCGAACAACTGGCGCTGGTCGGCTGACAGCACCAGCCACGACGGACTGACGCTCTTGACCACCTGTTGCGGCGTCGGGTCGATCTGCCCGGTCTTGCTGTCGAACGCGTAACGGTAGATGCCCTGGCTCTGGCCATCGGTGTAGCTGCCCACCAGCAACGTGGCGGCGTGGGCGGTGATTGTCAGGCTCATCAGGCTAGCGGTCAGCAGGCTCGTCCAGATCGGGTTCATCGTCGTCTTCATCCGGGGCGCGAAAGGCACTCATACAGACTAGACGATGCTCGCCCTGGGCATCGTTGAGTTGCCATTCATCATTGGCACCGACGGCGGCAGCGATCTGCTCGGGGGTGAAGGACCAGCGGCGAAGTTGGCGGCCGTCCATGCATTCGATGGTCAGGCCGGATTCGTCGCAGGTGAAGTCGAAGGCGTGCAGGCCGTCGATCAGGAGCATGTCGCAGGATGCGAGGGCGGTGGCGAGGGGAGACATGGGGGTACCTGTAAGGGATGTGCCGGGATTATAACCCCTGGGGCTGCTTTGCAGCCCATCGCGACACAAGGCCGCTCCCACAGAAGATCGCATCCATTTGAAATCATGCGATCTCCTGTGGGAGCGGCCTTGCCGGGGCGCCGGACCGGTCGGAAAGGGCCGCGAAGCGGCCCCCAGCGATTCAATGGGCGAAAATGGAGCCCCCCTCCTTGCCCACCATCTTCTCCGGCTTGATCAGGAACCGCGCCAGTGCTGGCAGCAGCCACAGCGCCCCGAACATGTTCCACAGCAACATGAAGGTCAGCATCAACCCCATGTCGGCCTGGAACTTGATCGCCGAGAAGATCCAGGTGCACACGCCGATCGCCAGGCACAGGCCGGTGAACAGCACCGCTTTACCGGTCGAGCGCAGGGTCTGGTAGTAAGCCTCCTGCAACGGCAGGCCGGCACGCAGGAAGCTTTCAAGGCGGCTGTAGATGTAGATACCGTAGTCCACGCCGATACCCACGCCCAGGGCCACCACCGGCAAAGTGGCGACCTTGACGCCGATGCCCATGAACGCCATCAGCGCGTTACCCAATACCGAAGTCAGCACCAGCGGCAGCACGATGCACAGGGTCGCGGCGAACGAGCGGAAGGTGATCATGCACATCACCGCCACGCACAGGTAGACCAGGATCAGGATGGTCAGCTCGGCCGACTTGATCACCTCGTTGGTGGCCGCCTCGATCCCGGCGTTACCTGCCGCCAGCAAAAACTGCAGGCCCTCCTTGTCGTGGCTGTCAGCGAACGCCTTGGCGACAGCGGTCACGCGCTCCAGGGTCTCGGCCTTGTGGTCGTTGAGGAACACCAGCACCGGCGCCAGCGAGCAGTCGGCGTTGTACAGGCCGTCGGCGCGGGCGATGGAGTTGTTGAGGATGTCCGGGTTGCGTGAAAGCGTCTCCCACTTCAAGCTGCCCTCGTTCATGCCCTTGATCACCTGCTTGGACACGGTCACCAGGGAGATCGCCGACTGCACGCCGGGGGTGTTCTGCATGGTCCACATCAGCTCGTCGATCGGCGCCATGGTCGAGTGGATCGAGCAGCTCTCTGCCGGTGTCTTGACCATGATCACCAGTACGTCGGAACTGGTCGAATAATTGCTGATGATGAAGTTGTTGTCCTGGTTGTAACGCGAATCCGGGCGCAGCTCCGGCGCGCCCTGGTCAAGGTCGCCGATCTTCAGGTTCTGGCTGTACCACAGGCCGCCGGCAAAGGCGATCAGCGCCAGGGTGATGGACACCGGGGCCACCTTGGCGCTGGCAAAGTTCGACAGCAGGCGCCAGAACGGATGCTCGCGGGTCGCGTCCTTCTTGCTGCGCTCGATGGCCTTCTTGCTGATGCCGACGTAGGAAATGGCCACCGGCAGCAGAATCAGGTTGGTGAACACGATCACCGCCACACCGATGGACGCGCCGATGGCCAGTTCGCGGATCACGCCGATGTCGATGATCAGCAGGGTGATGAAGCCCACGGCGTCGGCGAGGATGGCGATCATTCCCGGCAGGAACAGTTGACGGAAGGTGCGCCGGGCGGCGGTCAAGGCATTGTCGGCGTCACTCGACTGCAAGGCGATGCCGTTGATCTTCTGTACCCCGTGGGAAATGCCGATGGCGAAGATCAGGAACGGTACCAGCATCGAGTACGGGTCAAGGCCGAAGCCCACGGCATGCATCAGGCCCAGTTGCCAGACCACCGCCACCAGGGTGGTGATGAGCACGGCGATGGTGCTGCGGATGCACCAGGTGAACCAGTACAGCAGGACCCAGGTGATCACCAGGGCCACGCCGAAGAACATCGCCACCATCACCAGGCCGTCGATCAGGTCGCCGACCTTCTTGGCGAAGCCGATGATGTGGATCTTCACGTTGGGGTTCTGTGCCTGGAACTTGTCGCGGATCTTCTCTTCCAGCTGGTGCGAGAACTGCTGGTAATCGAGCTTGACCTGCTTGCCAGGGTCCTGCGGGTCGGGGAAGCTCTCCAGCAGCGGCACGTCGACGATGCTGGACTTGAAGTTGTTGCCCACCAGGCGCCCGACCTGGCCAGACTTGAGCACGTTGTCGCGCAGGGTGTCGAGGCTGTCCTGGGAGCCGTTGTAGGTGTTGGGGATCACTTCGCCGCCGGAGAAGCCTTCCTCGGTGACCTCGCTCCAGCGCACGCTGGGGCTCCACAGCGACTTGAGGCCGGCGCGGTCGACCCCGGGGATGTAGAACACCTCGTCATGGATCTGCCGCAGCGTTTCCATGTAGTCCTTGTCGAAGATGTCGCCGTTGACCGCCTCGACCGAAATGCGCACGGTGTTGCCGAGGTTGGCCAGGTCGTTGCGGTGCTCCATCATCTGTTCGATGAACGGGTGCTGCAGCGGGATCATCTTCTCGAAGCTGGTCGAGGGGCGGATCTGCGTGGCCTGCCAGAACAGGAAGATGCTGACCAAGAGGCACAGGGCGATGACCACCGGGCGGTTGTTGAAGATCAGGCGTTCGAGCAGCGTGGCCTTGTCCTGATGGTGCGGGTGCATGGTAATGCTCTCCCTGCTGGTCATGGACGCACCTCCCCGGCAGCCGGTTCTGCACCTTCGGCGTTGGCCAGGTGCACACCGCCCTGCCCCACCAGCAGCAAACCACCATTGGCCAGGCCACTGACACCGGCCAGGGCGATGCGGTCGCTGCGGTTGTAGACGCTGAAGGTCTGGCCATCATCGGTGCTGCGCAGCACGCTGCCGCCATTGCCGACCAGCACCAGGCTGCCATCTTCGACAAGCGTAGCGCCTGCCAGGCCGAATTCGAGCTCACCACGGTCGGCCTTGAGCGTGATCGCCTGCCAGCTGTCACCAAAGTCGGCGGAGCGGAACAGGTTGCCACGCAGGCCATAGGCCAACAGCGTCTTCGCCTGGGTGGTAGCGACCACTCCAAACAGCGACCCCTCGTATGGGCCCTGCACCTTGGCCCAGGTCTGGCCGTCGTCGCTGGAGCGGTACATGCCGCCCTGCTCACCGACGATGAACAAGCCGGCATCGCGCACCCGGGTAATGCCGTTGAGGTGCAGCTGATCAGGATTGTCCAGGCGTTCGGCGATGTCCTGCCAATGCTGGCCGCCATCGCGGGTTTCCAGCAGCGCGCCGTAGGCCCCCACGGCGAAGCCGTGCTGGGCGTCGAGGAAGGTGATGTCGAGCAGCGGTGCTTCACGGGACAGGTCTTCGAACTGCTTGCTCCAGGTCGCGCCGCCGTCGCTGCTGGCGAGGATCTGCGCATCGTGGCCGACCGCCCAGCCACGCTTGTCGTCGAGGAAGAACACGGCAGTAAGCAGCTGGCGGGTGGGTACCCGGGCCTGGGTCCAGGTGTTGCCCTGGTCGTCGGAGAACAGAATGTGGCCACGATCACCGACCACCACCAGGCGCTTGCCGGCATGGGCGGCGCCGATCAGCAGGCTCTGGCTGGCCTTGGCTGACTCGGTAGAGTATTCGTCGGCCGCAGCGGCCTGCGCGCTGTCAGTCCACATCCCCAGTGCCAGCGCCAGCATCGCGCCAGCCGCCAATGGCCAGGCACCACGCCTGGCCTGCGTCATCACCCGCTGCTTCATGACCATCCCCTGTTGTGTTTTTCTTGGTGGGTCTGTGCTGTGAAAAGCCTGTGTTAGAGGCTTGGGGGATCGTATCGGGGAAGGTTGCGCGATTACAACGAACGGGACGTTATGTTTTGTTAACCGCCAAAAAAGCTGGGGCCGCTGTGCGGCCCTTTCGCGACACAAGGCCGCTCCTACAAGGAAATGCGAGTCCCCTGTAGGAGCGGCCTTGTGTCGCGAAAGGGCTGCAAAGCAGCCCCAGGATCTACCAGGCTTACGCCAGGCTCTTGCTCACCACTTCATACACATCACTGGACAGCGCGCCAGACGCAAGAATCCGCTCCAGCTCGCCCTTCATCAGCACCTGCCGCGCATCGTCATACTTGCGCCAGCGGGTCAGCGGTGCCAGTTGGCGCGAGGCAATCTGCGGGTTCAGCGCATTCAGCTCGATCACCAAATCCGCCAGGAAGCGATAGCCCGAACCATCGGCAGCATGGAAGTTGACCAGGTTCTGCCCGGCAAAGGCACCGATCAGCGCCCGCACCTTGTTCGGGTTCTTCAGGGTGAACGCCGGGTGCTCCATCAGCGCCTTGACCCGCGCCAGCCCGCCCGGCAGTGTGCTGGCGGCCTGCACGCTGAACCACTGGTCCATGACCAGCGGGTTGTCCTTGAAGTGCTCGGCAAAGCTTTTCAGCGCCTTGGCACGTTCGGCGTCGAACGGCGAATTGACCAGCACGGCCAGCGCGGTCAGGCGCTCGGTCATGTTGTCGCAGTGTTCGAACTGCTCCAGGGTCGCCTCCAGCACCTGCGGCTGGCCGCTCAGCATCAGGTACGACAGGGCGATGTTCTGCAGGCTGCGGCGAGCGAAGTGTTCGGCAGCGGCCACATAGGCGGTGCTGCGCGACACCTCGCGGTTGGCCTGGTAGCGCGCCCACAGGGCGTCGAACAGCTGCTCGGCGATCTGCTGGCGGGCGAACTCACGGGCGGTGTGGATGGCCTCGACGTCGGCCACCTCGCTGATCTCGGTCAGGTAGGCTTCGCCTGGCAGCGAGAGCATCTCGGCGACCATGGCGGGGTCCAGCGACGGGTTGCCCAGCACGGTGCCGAGCGCGGTGATCAGGCGCTGGTCAAGCTTCAACGCCTCCCCGCGCCGGTGCTGGCCAATCAGCTCCTGCAGCACCTGCACCGACAGCTGCTGGCCCGCTTCCCAGCGGTTGAAGCCATCGCTGTCGTGCTGCATGAGGAACATCAGCTGGTCGCGGTCGTACGGGAAGCTCAGCTTGACCGGCGCGCTGAAGCCGCGCAGCAGCGACGGCAGCGGCTTGGCCACGATGCCCTGGAAGGTGAAGGTCTGCTCGGCTTCGGTCACCGACAGCACGCGGGTGGTGCCAGTCGCCTGGGCTTCACCGGCCAGTTGCAGCGGCAAGTCGTTGCCCTCGGCATCGAGCAGGCCCAGCTCGACCGGGATCACGAACGGCAGCTTCTCGGCCTTGTCCGGGGTCTGCGGGCAGCGCTGGCGGAAGGTCAGGCTGTAGGCCTGCGCGGCGGCATCATAAGCCTCGCTGACTTCCAGGCGCGGGGTGCCGGCCTGGTTGTACCAGCGCTTGAACTGGGTGAGGTCGACGCCGTTGGCGTCTTCCATGGCCTTGATGAAATCGTCGGTGGTCACCGCCTGGCCATCGTGGCGTTCGAAGTACAGGTCGCTGCCCTTGCGGAAGCCCTCGGCGCCCAGCAGGGTGCGAACCATGCGCACCACTTCTGCGCCCTTCTCGTACACGGTGAGGGTGTAGAAGTTGGAAATCTCGATGAAGCTGTCCGGGCGCACCGGGTGGGCCATGGGGCCGGCATCTTCGGCGAACTGGTGGGTGCGCAGGTAGGCGACGTCCTCGATGCGCTTGACCGTGCGCGAATTCATGTCAGCGCTGAACTCGGCATCGCGGAACACCGTGAAGCCTTCCTTGAGCGACAGCTGGAACCAGTCGCGGCAGGTCACGCGGTTGCCCGACCAGTTGTGGAAGTACTCGTGGGCGACCACACCTTCGACGCGCTGGTGGGCGGCGTCGGTGGCGGTTTCGGCGCGGGCCAGTACGCAGCTCGAGTTGAAGATGTTCAGGCCCTTGTTTTCCATGGCGCCCATGTTGAAATCATTGACCGCAACGATCATGAAGATGTCCAGGTCGTACTCGCGACCGTACACCTCCTCGTCCCAGCGCATGGACTTCTTCAGGCTGACCATGGCGTGGTCGCACTTGTCGATGTTCTCGGGCTCGACGTAGATGCGCAGGGTCACGTCGCGGCCGGACTGGCGGACGAAACTGTCCTCGACGCACCACAGGTCACCGGCCACCAGCGCGAACAGGTACGCCGGTTTCTTGAACGGGTCTTCCCAGGTCGCCCAGTGGCGGCCATCTTCTGCCGGCCCGCTGTCGACCGGGTTGCCGTTGCTGAGCAGCACTGGGTAGCGATGCTGCTCGGCGATCACCGTGGTGGTGAAGGTGCTCATCACGTCCGGGCGGTCGAGGTAATAGGTAATCTTGCGGAAGCCCTCGGCCTCGCACTGGGTGCAGAACATCTTGCCGGACTTGTACAGGCCTTCCAGTGCGGTGTTGCTTTCCGGGTGGATCTTCACGCTGGTGTCGAGGGTGAAGTGTTCGGCCTTTGGGTGAACGGTCAGGCTGTCGGCTTCGAGCTGATAGTCGCTCGCCTGCAGTTCGACATCGTCCAGCGCGGCGCGCAGCAGCTCCAGCTGCTGGCCGTCCAGCTCCAGCGGCGGCAGGCCGGCACCGCGTGCCGGGTTGCGGCGCATGACCAGTTGCGCGTGGACCAGGGTGTGGTCCTCGAACAGCTCGAAGGTCAGGTGCGTCTCGTCGATGAGGTACTCGGGCGCCTGGTAATCCTTGAGGTAGATCACTTGCGGTTGTTCGGTACGCATGTGCAGGTCCTTTTTACTGGAGCACGGCCAACTGGTAGGCCGTGTACTTGCGAATATTGATCACGCCGGTGTCGAAGATCAGGTACTGACCCTTGATACCCAGCAGCGTGCCTTCGGCGACCGGATCCTTGTCCAGATTGAAGCTGACGATCTTCTTCGGGTAGGCCTCGACCGGGTAGCGCATCTGCACCACTTCGGCGTCGGGCAGTGGCTGGATCGCCTGCAGGCCGAAACGGTCCTGCAGCGCGCGCAGGCCCTCGGCACAGGCATCGAAGATGCGTTCGCGGATGGCCGGCAGGTCGAGTACCTCGGCGTCACCCTTGAGCAGCGTGCGCCAGTTGGTGCGGTCCGGCACCTGGCTGCGCAGGATGTCTTCGACCAGGCCCGATTGCTGGCGGGTAGCCACGCGCATGATCGGCAGGGCCTGGCTGGCCCCTTGGTCGAGCCAGCGGGTGGGCAGCTGGTTGGCACGGGTGATACCGACCTTGATACCTGACGAGTTGGCCAGGTACACCACGTGGTCGGTCATGCAGAACTGTTCGCCCCACGACGGCTCACGGCAGGTGCCGGCGTCGTAATGGCATTTTTCCGGGGCCATGATGCACACATCGCACTGGGCCAGCTTGGTCATGCACGGGTAGCAATAACCCTGGCTGAAGCTGGTCTTGGTGCGCTTGCCGCAATGGCTGCAGTGAATGGCGCCAAGGTATTCCAGGCGCAGGCGCTGGCCGATCAGCGGGTTGACCGGCACCTGAGTGTCATCCAGGCGGAAGCTGTATTGCACCACCGGAGCCTGCAGGCTGACCGCCATCTTGCTCAAAGAGCCACGAGCGAGTTCGATCAATGTACCGAGTCCGACTTGAACAGAATGTTGGCGATGGGGGCGGACTTCGACGCGCATTCCTGCGGGCCCATGTAGCCAGTGCGCTGCTCTTCGGGCAGGTTCTTCATCTCCCAGGCGATCACCGCCTGCAGCGACAGTTCTTTCTGCTCGGCGGTGAGCTTGCGCCCGTCCGACCATTTGCCGATTTCCACGGCCAGCTTCAGGCTCTGGTAGATTTCCGGGGTGATGTTTTCGATCATTTGCGCGAAAGTGGACATAGTGTCTCCTGATTCAAGCCGACAGTTTACGCCGGGCCAGCGCCCCGCCCAAGAGCCCGGTCAGGCATCCGATGAGCAGCCCGCCGACGTGGGCGGCATTGGCGATCTGGCCGAAGCCAAGCTGGCCGACCACGCCGGTCAGGCAGATCACCAGCCAGATCAGCATCATCACCAGCACGCCCTTGGGCAGGTTGAAATAGGGGTTGGGCGCCAGCCACTGGTACAGCCAGACGTGGCCGAGCAGACCGTACAGCACGCCGGACAGGCCGCCGAACAGGCTCGGCCCACTGGTGTAGTGCTGGGCCAGGTTGGACACCAGGCTGAACAGCAGGGTCAGGCCGAGCAGCAGCCAGGGGCCCTGGCGCAGCTCGATACGCTTCCCCAGCTCCCAGTACCACAGGCCGTTCATGGCCAGGTGCAGCACGCCAAAGTGCAGCAGCATGGGCGAGACCAGGCGCCACCATTGGCCTTCGGCCAGGCCCTGGGCCAATGGGGTGAAATGCAGGTACTCGCCCTGAACGCGAAAGTCGAGGAAGGTGAACCAGCTGATGGCGTCGAGGTTGTCGCCCAGGCTGGTGAGGCCGGCGACGATCAGGCACAGGACGAGGATGGTGGCGGTGACCTTGCAGGCTTTGGCCTGGTCCGCCAAGGATGGGGCTTTCGCGGGCACGCCCGCTCCCACAGGGTCCGGCGCAAGTTGCACGTCGGCGTTACCGTCGGGGAAGCGCTGGTAGAGCTCGCGCACGTCGGCAACCAGGGTGTCGGGGGCCCAGAGCACCTGCTCCTCGCCCTCCTCGCTGACCCGGTGCGGTACCTGCAGGCGCTGCAGCAGGTGGACGAAGCCGCTGAGGTCGACCGACAGCGGCAGGCGCATCACTTCGATGATTTTCATTGGTTGGCCTGGGGGCGTTCGACGTCGACCCAGACGAACTTGTGCGGGTCGATGCGGGTTTCATCATCCAGCCGGTAGGCCGCCAGCTTGCCATACAGCACCGCGCTGTAGTCCAGGCACGCCAGGTTGGCACGGATCGGTGCCGGGCGGCCGCTGCGCCAGTAGTGGCCGACGAACAGCAGGGGTTCGTCCTCGGCGTAGCGCAGCAGGGCATTTTTTTCGCTGTGGCTCAGTGGCGTGCGGGCTACGTCTTCGGGCAGCGCATCAGGCTGGAAGACGATGTCGCCGTAGGTCTGCGGGTCTTCTTCCCAGAACTTGGTGCGGAAGAAGGCGCGGGTCAGGCCGTCGCCGCCGGTCAGGGTCAGGCCGTCCGGCAAGCGCATGTCGGTGCCGCGCAGCAGGCGGTTGCACACGGTGGCGGCAAAGCTGCCGGGCACCGCCGACGCCTGGATGAAGTGCTCGTCGATACGCCCGCCCGGGTACTGCTGACGCAGCGGTTCGATCAACCGTGGGTCCCAGCAGGCGTGCACCAGGCGGAAGCGCCCGGCATCGACGAACAGCGGCAGTTCATAGAACCACTGCACGAAGTCGTGCCAGTCGCCCGGGTGATGGGCGAACTGGGTCAGGGTTTCGTCGATCAGCCGGGCGTGGCGCGGGGTGTGTTCGCGCACGAACGACTTGCCGCTGCCGGGCAGTGCCGGGGTGACCCAGCCGAGCGCGTTGTACTCGTGGTTGCCCATGATGCAGAACGCCTGGCCGGCCTCGACCATGTCATGGACGATGTGCAGCGCCTCGCGGATGCGTGGGCCACGGTCGACGATGTCGCCCAGGAACAGCGCCTGACGCCACGGGTGACGCCAGACCCCGCCGACACGTTTGTAGCCGAGGGCGTCGAGCAGGCGTTCGAGGGTCAGTGCACAGCCGTGCACGTCGCCGATGATGTCGAAACTGCGCGCCGGATCGAGCATCAGTCGTCCCTGCCTCCCAGGCGGCTGCCCCAGCCGAGTTTGGTGCGGCACACCTCATAGTAATTGTGGTCGAGCGGGTGGATCAGGCGCAGCTTCTGCGGCTTCTTGCTGACCGTGATGGTGTCGCCCGGCGCGCAGGTGAAGTGGTTCTGGCCGTCGCAGGACACTTGCGGGTAAATCTGCAGCTCCTTGGACACCACGATCTTCAGCTCACTGTTGCCGTCGACCACGATCGGCCGCCCCGACAGGGTGTGCGGGTACATCGGCACGATGACGATGGCGTCGAGCTTGGGGTGCATGATCGGTCCACCGGCCGACAGGGCGTAGGCGGTGGAACCGGTCGGGGTGGCGACGATCAGGCCGTCGGCCTTCTGGCTGCAGACGAACTGGCCGTCGATGTAGATCTCGAACTCGATCATCCGCGTCGACTTGCCCGGGTGCAGGACCACGTCGTTGAGCGCATCGCCCTGGCCAATGGCCTCGTGATGGCGGCGCACCTCGGCCTGCAGCAGGAAGCGGTTTTCCACCAGGTAATGGCCGTCGAGCACTTCGGCAACCTTCTGTTCCAGCTCGTCCGGGCGGATATCGGTGAGGAAGCCCAGGTTGCCGCGGTTGATACCCAGCACCGGCACATTGTGCCGGGCCAGGGCGCGGGCGGCACCGAGCAGGCTGCCGTCGCCACCGACCACGATGACCAGGTCGCAGACCTCGCCCAGCAACTTGCGCGTGGAGGTTTGCAGGCCGTGGCCGGGCAGCACTTCGGCGATGGTGTCCTCGAGGATCACGTGCAGATGGCGCTCGAGGAGGAATTTTTTCAGTCGGCGAATGGTGTCGAGCACCTGCGAGCTGCCAAGGCGGCCGATGATACCGATATTGCGAAATTGCTCCATGGGGCTCCTGCAAGGCTCTGCGGCGGGTGACGATGTCGCGATTATGGGCGAAACGACCGGGTAGCGGCAAACCGGCTATGCTCGCAGCATGACGCCTTTCGCCCAGTTCCATGAGCTGCCCCGTCGCTTGCGCCGACCTGCCGTGCGCGACCTGGCGTGGACCCTGCTGTCGCCCGCGCTACTCAGCGCCCCGCCCTGCCCCCAGCGCCATCCGCTGGCGGGTAGCGCCTGGGCGGCCGATCCGCAGCACCTGCACGACTGGTTGCGCGCACTGGATGCCGATGACCTGCCCTTGCGCGACTGGCTGGCAAGGATCACCAGCCGGCGCCTGGGGCTGTACTACGAAGCTCTGTGGCAGTTCGCCCTGAAACAAGCGCCCGGGGTCGAGCTGCTGGCGTCCAACCTGGCGATTCGCACGGGGGGACGGACCCTGGGCGAGCTGGACATTCTGCTGCGCGACGGCGAGGGCACGCATCATCTGGAGTTGGCCATCAAACTTTACCTGGGGCCGAGCGCGGGCAACGGAGGTGATCCGGCGCACTGGCTCGGGCCTGGCTGCCACGATCGCCTCGGCAGCAAACTGGCCCACCTGGCCGGGCACCAGCTGCCCATGTCGGCGGATGCGCGGAGTCGCGAAGCACTGGCTGCCGTAGGGGCCGACCAAGTGCAGGCGCACTTGTGGCTTGGTGGCTACCTGTTCTATCCATGGCCGGGGCACGCCGAGGCGCCTGCGGGTGCCAATCCCGAGCATCTGCGCGGGCGCTGGGTACGCCGACAGCACTGGGAAACCACAGCAGACCAACGCTGGCAACCGTTGCCGAGGCATGCCTGGCTGGCACCGGCACGGGCAGAGCCCGACGCATGCTGGAGCGTGCCGCAGTTCGAGGCTTGGCTGGCCGGGCTGGATGAGCATGCCCCGGCGCAGTTGCTGGTCAGGCTGGAGCCGGATGGCGAGGGCGCCTGGCAGGAAGTCGAGCGGGTGTTTCTGGTGGCGGATTGTTGGCCACATTTACCTGACAACAGAATTTTCACAGACCCAGCGCAAAGATTTGTTTCAAATAGCCAGTAGAGTGCTATCTGAGCGCCACCAAGAGCGCCATTACCAACCGATGACGAGGACCGATCATGGTTTCATCCACCCCAGCACCCCGTTACGCACGCCTGTCCATCGCCCTGCACTGGCTGATGGTTCTGCTGCTGGCCGCCGTGTACGCCTGTATCGAATTCCGCGGCCTGTTCCCCAAGGACAGCGCTGAACGCAACCTGATGAAAGACCTGCACTTCATGCTTGGCCTGAGTGTGTTCGTGCTGGTCTGGCTGCGCCTGGCCGTGCGCCTGAGCCGGCCGACCCCGCCGATCGTGCCCAAGCCAGCGGCCTGGCAGACAGGCATTGCCCACCTGGTGCACCTGGCGCTGTACCTGTTGATGATCGGCCTGCCCGTGGCCGGTTGGCTGATCCTCAGTGCCGCCGACAAACCCGTGCCCTTCTTCGGCCTCGAGCTGCCGCACCTTATCGGCCCTGACCCTGACCAGGCCAAGTTCATCAAGGGCTGGCACGAGCGGGTCGCTAGCTGGGGTTACTGGCTGATCGGCCTGCATGCACTGGCCGGGCTGTACCACCATTACGTGCAACGCGACAACACGCTGCTGCGCATGCTGCCCTACAAGTAACCGCGCCGGCCCTGCAGGCCACCGGTGTGGACGAAGATCAGGCGGGTACCGGGCGCGAACAGCCCGGCCTCGACCTGATCATGCAGGGCCAGCAAGGCCTTGCCGGTATACACGGCTTCCAGCGGCACGCCAGAGTGCCGCTCACCCTCAGCGATGAAGGCCAGCAGATCATCATCGAACTTGGCAAAGCCACCGCGGCTGGCGTCGTGCAGTTGGTAGCCTTGTGAGCCAGCCAGTGCAGCGACTGTCTGCGCCACGCCATGACCCTGCGGCACCGCCAGGGCGCCATGCACGAGGTGGTCCCCTGCTTCGCCACGTACAAGGCCGGCCACGGTGGTGCCGGTACCTGCTGCCAGCCACCAGGCGTCGTAGCCAGACCACCCCAGCGCTGACAGCTGCGAACGGGCTTGCTCGACGATCAGCGCACACCCTTCGGCACCCGCCGTCCCGCCGCCGCCCTCGGGAATACAATGCCAGCCTGGATATCGAGCCTGCCAAAGCTCCCAGAAGCCCGGCTCATGACGTGCCCGATAACCGCCGTAGCCCAGCCAGTGCAATTGCATGCCCAGTGCTTGCAGGTCGCGCACCGTCGGGGTGTCTTGCCGGTGGCCGCGCAGCAGGCCGGCGGTGGCGAAGCCAAAGCGTTTGCCTGCGGCAGCCAGGGCGTGCAGGTGGTTTGAGTGGTTGCCGCCGAGGCTTATCAGGCCGGGGGCGCCTGCGCCATGGGCATGCTGCAAGTGGTGGCGGAGCTTGAACCACTTGTTGCCGCTGATCAGGGGATCGATCAGGTCCAGGCGCAGGATGGCGGCTTGAACTTTGGCTTTTGTCAGCCAAGGTAGATTCAGACGCTGTAGTGGAGCTTGAGGTAAATGCATGGAGCGGAGTTTATCAGTGAAATCGCCGGGGCCGCTTTGCGGCCCCGGCGTTCTCAGAGCTCAGCGGCCAGTCGAGAGCCTTGGTTGATCGCCCGCTTGGCATCCAGCTCGGCCGCCACATCGGCACCGCCGATCAGGTGCACCGATTGCCCCGCCGCAACCAGCCCTTCATGCAGCTCGCGCAACGGCTCCTGCCCGGCGCAGATCACCACATTGTCCACCGCCAACACCTGCGGTTCGCCTTCGCCAACGCGAATGTGCAGGCCAGCATCGTCGATCTGCAGGTACTCGACGCCATTGAGCATCTGCACCTGCTTGTTCTTCAGCCCGGTACGGTGAATCCAGCCCGTGGTCTTGCCCAGCCCGTCGCCGACCTTGGTTTTCTTGCGCTGCAACAGGTACACCTGGCGCGCCGGCGCATGCGGCTCGGCCGTGATCCCGGCAACGCCACCGCGTGCCTCCAGGTGGGTATCGATCCCCCACTCTTTCCAGAACGCGTCGCGGTCCTGGCTGCTGGCCACGCCCTGATGCACCAGGTACTCGGAAACGTCGAAACCGATACCGCCCGCACCAATCACCGCGACCGACTTGCCCACCGCTTTGCGCTCGAGCAGCACGTCCAGGTAGCTGAGCACCTTGGCATGCCCGACACCAGGGATGGCCGGGGTACGCGGCGCGATACCGGTAGCCAGGATGATTTCGTCGTAGCCACCCGCTACCAGCGCCTGCACATCGACCCGGGTATTCAGGCGCAGATCGACGCCGGTGCTTTTCACCTTGTTGCGGAAGTAGCGCAAAGTCTCGTGGAATTCCTCCTTGCCCGGTACCCGCTTGGCCACGTTGAACTGCCCGCCAATCTCGCTGGCGGCATCGAACAGCGTCACTTCATGGCCACGCTCGGCCGCGACGGTGGCCGCTGCCAGGCCGGCAGGGCCAGCGCCGACCACGGCGATGCGCTTCACGGCACGTACCGGCAGATAGTTGAGCTCGGTTTCGTGGCAGGCGCGCGGGTTGACCAGGCAACTGGTCAACTTGCCACCGAAGGTGTGGTCCAGGCAGGCCTGGTTGCAACCGATGCAGGTGTTGATCTGGTCGGCACGCCCTGCGGCCGCCTTGTTGACGAAGTCGGCGTCGGCGAGGAACGGCCGGGCCATCGAAACCATGTCGGCATCGCCCTCGGCCAGCACGGTTTCCGCCACTTCCGGGGTATTGATACGGTTGGTGGTGATCAGCGGAATGTTCACGGCGCCGCGCAGCTTGGCGGTGACCTTGCTGAACGCCGCACGCGGCACCTTGGTGGCAATGGTCGGGATGCGCGCCTCGTGCCAGCCGATACCGGTGTTGATCAGGGTCGCGCCGGCCTGCTCGATGGCCTTGGCCAGCACCTCGATCTCGTCCCAGGTGCTGCCGCCTTCGACCAGGTCAAGCATCGACAGGCGGAAGATGATGATGAAGTTTGGCCCTACGGCCTCGCGCACACGGGTGACGATCTGCACCGCCAGACGCATGCGGTTCTCGTAGCTGCCACCCCAGCGGTCGGTGCGATGGTTGGTGTGGGCGGCGAGGAACTGGTTGATGAAGTAGCCTTCGGACCCCATGATCTCGACGCCATCGTAGCCGGCACGCTGGGCCAGCACGGCACAGTTGACGAAGTCGGCGATCTGCTTCTCGATGCCCGCTTCATCCAGCTCCTTGGGCTTGAACGGGTTGATCGGTGCCTGGATCGCGCTGGGCGCCACCTGGCGCGGGCTGTAGGCGTAGCGGCCGGCATGCAGGATCTGCAGGCAGATCTTGCCGCCGGCCTCATGCACGGCCTGGGTGACGATGCGATGTTTGTCGGCTTCTTCCTTGGTACTGAGCTTGGCCGCGCCGGAGTACACCCCGCCTTCATCGTTCGGGGCGATACCGCCTGTGACCATCAGGCCGACGCCGCCACGGGCGCGCTCGGCAAAATAGGCCGCCATGCGCTCGAAACCGCCCGGGCGCTCCTCGAGGCCAGTGTGCATCGAGCCCATCAGGGTGCGGTTGCGCAAGGTGGTGAAGCCCAGATCGAGCGGGGCCAGCAAATGTGGGTAGCGGTCGGCAGCCATGGTACGGTTCCCCAGGTGGCGTGATCACGGAGTGCGGGTACCTCGGCGGGCCCCGTCGTTTGTCTGCCTGCGACAGTAAACAGCCATTTGAACGCGCTCAATGATCGAAACTGACAACTTATTGATCCTCCCGCGCAGCGGGACTACCCTAGGGAACCCTCGATTCCCAAGGCGCTGTACCGCTTGATGCGAAAACTCCTGGCAGGCGCCCTGGCGCTGGTAATGATCACCGCTCTGTGCGGCTACGGTTTCTGGACCCAACAGCGCCCGGAGGGCCATTACCTCTCCGATTTGCGCATCGAACTGGCGCTCAACCATGGCGTGCCCGGCGAGCACGGCAACCTGCTCGGTATCGAGCCGTTGCTGTTCCCCAGCGACTACCAGAGCCTGCAACGGCTGCACCGCAAGCTTTCCGCCTACCTGGAACAAGCGCGCGCCCAAGGCCTGATCGGCCCGCGCACGGTCGTGGTACTGCCGGAGCACATCGGCACCTGGCTGTGGGCACGGGGCGAAAAGAACGAGCTGTTCCAGGCCACCCGCAATCGCGACGCCGAGCAATGGCTGGAGCTGAGCAACCCGCTGCTCTATGGCCTGGCCATGCTGAGCGCCAATGGCGATGACCGGCGCGCCGATGCCCACCTGCGCATGAAGGCCCGCCAGATGGCCAGCGATTACCAGCAACTGTTCGGCGGCCTGGCCAAGGAGTTCGGCGTGACCCTGGTGGCGGGTTCGATCGTGCTGCCCGCCCCGTACGTCGAGCACGGTGTACTGCACGCTGGTCAAGGGCCACTGTTCAACAGCAGCCTGGTATTTGCCGCCGATGGCTCGCTGTTGGGCCAACCACAGCACCAGCAATACCCCGACAGCGAAGCACGGCGCTATATACACCATGGCCGGCACTTCCCGCTGCACGTGCTGCAGACCCCTGCCGGGCGGCTTGGGGTGCTGATCGGCAGCGACAGCTGGTATCCGCAGAACCAGCGTCAGTTGCAGGAGCAGCAGGTCCAGTTGATCGCCAACCCGGTCTTCCTCAGCGGTAAAGGCAGTTGGGATAGCCCTTGGCGAGGCAATCGCCACCAGGCCGCGGCTGCCCGGTTGCCACTGCAACGCGGCGAGGTCAGCGAACAGACCGCCTGGCAACGCCTCACCCAGGCCGCAGGTGACGGCGTCAGCAGCATGAGCGTGTTCATGCGTGGGCAGTTCTGGGAGCAAGGCAGCGATGGCCAGGGCTTTGCCCATCAGGCAGGTGAGTTGCTGTCGGGCCCACCGAGCCACGGCGCACGCCTCTTGAACCTGTGGCTGTAGGCACATGAGCCGCCCCCGCGTGCGCCTGGGCGACCTTTCGGTCGGTTTCGTCCAGCCCCTGGCCCAGGCCCTGCGCGAGCAAGGCCATGATCCGACACCGCTGCTGCTGCAATACGGGCTCGGTGCCGAACGCCTGGCCGAAGCCGGGGCTCGGCTGTCGATTCCTCGCTATATGCACCTGGGGCATGCGGCCATCGCGCTGTGCGGCGACCCGGCGCTGGGCCTGCGCATGGGCCGGCTGAGCCGCCTGGCCCAGGCCGGGCTGGCCGGTGTCACCGCAGCCCAGGCCCCTACGCTGGGCGAGGCGGCACGTACACTGCTGCGCTTCGAGCCACTGTATGCGGCCAATTACCGCGGCCATTGCTGCTATCACGAAGACGCGCACGGCGCGTGGCTTACGTTCTACTCGATCAGCCCCTACAACGACTACAACCGCTTTGTGGTCGACTCACTGCTGGGCGGCTGGCTGGCGCAGCTTGCCGCCCTGAGCGACGTCCCCGTGCAGGCCGAGCGCCTGGAAGTGGAATTCGACGCGCCTGGCTACGCTGCGCAATACCAGCCACTGTGCAGCACACCCTTGCAGTTCGGCGCCAGCGCCAATCGTCTGCGGCTGGGCCGCAGCACGCTCGACCAGACCAATCCACAGCATTGCCCGAGCACCTTCAGCCACCTGCTGCAATTGTGTGAAGCAGAAATGCTCCAGCGCACTCGCGTGCGCAGCCTGGGCGAGCGCATTACCCATCTCCTCGGCCCGCTGCTCAATGGCGGCCGGGAACCTGACCTGGAAGAAGTGGCGCTGCGCTTGCAACTGCCCACCTGGACGCTGCGCCGCAAGCTGGCGGAAGAAGGCACGCGCTTTCGTGACCTGCTCAACGACACGCGACGCGACCTTGCCGAAGCCTACATCCGCGATACGGAGTTGGCCTTTGGCGAGATCGCTTATTTGTTGGGGTTTGCATCGGCAGAGGCCTTCCAACGCGCATTCAAGCGCTGGACGGGCCTTACGCCGGGGGAATTTCGCCGCAGCCAGCGGCGGGCAGGTTAAAGCTCCGTGGCGTCGTCTGCCGGTTCTGGCGGATCCAGTTCGAAAGCCTGAAACTCGAGCAGCTCTTCCTGATAGTCATCCATCGTCCTGCGTCCTCTTCTCATCTGTCTTCGTTGGTCATGCCTTCAACCTAAACGGGCCGGGTGAAGGAATGATGACAAGCTTATGAGTGGTAAACGTAGCAGGCGTTCAGGAAGTTATCGCCAAGCTTCTGTAACAGCGAATTAAAGCGACGCCGGTGCCTCCTGCGCAGGCTGCGTATCCTGCTGCACCTGGATCGGTGCGGCCTCTGCTGGCGGTGCCACCGGTTGCGAGCCCTGGCTATCATCGACCACGGGTTTGGCTGCGGCTTCACTGGCAGGCACAGCCGCCGCAGGTGCGGGAGCGGCTTCAACCAATGGCGCAGGCGCCGGCGCTGCAACGGCCGGGGCTGCCGAGGCCTGCTCCGGCAAGCCCAGGTCTGGCGCCGGCTTCTCAGGCTTTGGCGCAGGCGCTTCGACCTTGGCCTTGGCGACCTTCTTCGGTTTCGGCAGGAAACTTTCGACCAGGGCGAAGTAGCGATCATAGAACTGCGCCGCCGTCACCGTCTCGCTGGCGACCTTGACCATCGAGTCATCGCTGGAGCCGATCGGCATGGATACCGAACCGAGCACGCCGACACCCAGGCTGGCAGAGCTGTTGGACTTCTTCAGGCTGTAACGGTCTTGCAAGGCGTTGGCGAACATGGTCGAACGCTTGTCGTCGTTGACGTCTGGCGCGCAGGTCACGTTGAAGCTGATCTGCAGGTGGTTTTCGCTGTTCTGCTGGAAGCTCTTGTTGCCCATCACCTGGTTGGCGCCACTGCTGGTGATGATGTAGCCCTGGCTGAGCAACGCGCGACGCGCCGCTTCGCAGGAGCCGGCATCGGTCACCGGGAAGCTGCGCGAGTAGGTCCCCGAGTCGTCGAAGTTCTCGTGCTCGTAGATGGCGGCTTTCTTCGAAGAGCAACCGGTCACGCCCGCCAGCACCAGGGCCAGCCCGAGCGCACCAAAGACGGATGATCTGGTCATTGCGAATTCCGGGTAAGTCAAAAAGAGGTCTATTGTGCATCACTGCAGGCAAGCACAGGAACCGTTGATCGGTGAAGAGTGTGTCAGGATCGTGTAAATCTGGTCGCCAGCAGGGCGCAGAAACGAAAAAAGCGACCCGAAGGTCGCTTTCTCGTTGCCTCAAGGCGTTCAAGGGGCCTTGAGGCGAAGATGGCGCAGCGGACGGGACTCGAACCCGCGACCCCCGGCGTGACAGGCCGGTATTCTAACCGACTGAACTACCGCTGCGTATCATTCAGGCTTGCGCCCGATTGAAACCTGGGTCTACCCTTGCGGCGCGATGGCCTCGGGGCAGGCACAAAAAAAGCGACGTCTGATCGCTTCGTTTGTGTGTGCTTCAAGGTGTTCTAGGGACCTCGAAACGAAGATGGCGCAGCGGACGGGACTCGAACCCGCGACCCCCGGCGTGACAGGCCGGTATTCTAACCGACTGAACTACCGCTGCGTATCGTTCAGGCTTGCGCCTGATTGAAACTGGGATCAGCCTCAGGCATTTCGCCTTCGGCTCCAGACCGGTGCCAGGCACCCATCTGTTACTGAAAAATGGCGCAGCGGACGGGACTCGAACCCGCGACCCCCGGCGTGACAGGCCGGTATTCTAACCGACTGAACTACCGCTGCGCAGTGCGTTTCTCTCCGGCTATCGGCTTCATCGGAAGCGTCCAGCGCTAGAAACAGTCTCAGGAAGTGGTGGGTGATGACGGGATCGAACCGCCGACCCTCTGCTTGTAAGGCAGATGCTCTCCCGGCTGAGCTAATCACCCTCGCGATGTTGCTTGTTGCGTTTGCTTCGCTGAGGCCGCGAAATTTACGCAGGTGCCGATGCTAAGTCAATAGCCCCGTTGAATTTTTTTCAAAAAAGGCAAAAACGCAAAAGGGACCTTTCGGTCCCCTTGCCTTACCGCTGCCTGCTCAGGTGTAGATCATCTTGCGGGTCATGCCGCCGTCGACCACGAACTCCTGGCCGGTGACGAACCCGGCTTGGCGCGACAGCAGCCAGGCGACCATGGCTGCCACATCCTCCACCGTACCCACCCTGCCCGTCGGATGCTGGGCATGGTCGGCCTCGGTCAAGGGTTCGGCACGGCGCTGGGACGGGTCACGGGCATCGATCCAGCCCGGGCTCACCGCGTTGACGCGGATCTCCGGCCCCAGGCTCATGGCCAACGCATGGGTCAAGGCCACCAGGCCACCCTTGCTCGCCGCGTAGGCCTCGGTGTCCGGTTCGGACTGCCGGGCACGCGTCGAGGTCAGGTTGACGATCGCACCATTGTGCGCGCGCAGGTACGGCGCACAATGCTTGGCCAGCAACATCGGCCCATTGAGGTTGACCGCCAGTACCCGGTTCCATTGCGCCAGGCTCAAACTTTCGAGGGTCTGGTTGTGCGGGTTGGCAATGGCCGCGTTGCACACCAGCGCATCCAGCCGCCCGAACTGACCGAGCACCTCGGACACCCCGGCACTGACCTGGGCCTCGTCGGCCACGTCCATGGTGATGAACCAGGCGTTTTCGCCCAGCGCCTTGGCCACCTTGGCACCGCGCTGACGGTCGAGGTCGCTGAGCACCACTTGCCAACCTTCGCAGATCAGCCAGGCGGCAATACCCAGGCCAATGCCGCGGGCGGCACCGGTGACCAGGGCAACCCGACCATTATGGCCCGGTACACCGCCGCGGATTTCCATCAGAGAACCGCCAGCCCACGGGCGAGGTCCGCCTGCAGGTCAGCCACGTCTTCCAGGCCCACGGCAACCCGGATCAGGCTGTCGCGGATGCCCGCCGCTTCTCGCTCCTGCGGCGTCAGGCGGCCGTGGGAGGTGGTAGCCGGGTGGGCGATGGTGGTCTTGCTGTCACCCAGGTTGGTAGTGATCGAGATCACCCGGGTAGCGTCGATGAAGCGCCAGGCACCTTCCTTGCCACCCTTGACTTCGAAGCTGACCACCGCACCGAAGCCGCTCATCTGGCGCTTGGCCAGCTCATGCTGCGGGTGGCTTGGCAGGCCGGCGTAATGCACCTTCTCCACGCCCTCCTGTTGCTCCAGCCATTCGGCCAGGACCTGGGCGCTTTCGCAGTGCGCACGCATGCGCAGCTTGAGGGTTTCCAAGCCCTTGGTGAAGATCCAGGCGTTGAAGGGGCTGAGGGTCGGCCCTGCTGTGCGCAGGAAGCCCACCACTTCCTTCATCTGCTCGGCACGGCCGGCGACCACACCGCCCATGCAACGGCCCTGGCCGTCGATGAACTTGGTGGCCGAGTGGAACACGATGTCGGCACCCAGCTTGAGCGGCTGCTGCAAGGCCGGGGTGCTGAAGCAGTTGTCCACCACCAGCATGGCACCACGGGCGTGAGCAATTTCAGCCAGCGCAGGAATGTCGACCAACTCGGCCAGTGGGTTGGACGGGGACTCGACGATCAGCAGCTTGGTGTTGTCCTTGATGGCCTTTTCCCAGCCAGCGAGGTTGACCAGTGGCACGTAGTCCACCTGCACACCGAAGCGCTTGAAGTACTTCTCGAACAGGCTGATGGTCGAGCCGAATACGCTCTGCGACACCAGCACGTGGTCGCCGGCACTGCACAGCGACATGACCACGGCGAGGATCGCCGCCATGCCGGTGGAGGTGGCCACGGCCTGCTCGGCGCCTTCCATGGCCGCCAGGCGCTCTTCGAAGGCACGCACCGACGGGTTGGTGTAGCGCGAGTAGACGTTGCCCGGCGTTTCGCCGGCAAAGCGCGCAGCGGCATCGGCCGCCGTGCGGAACACATAGCTGGAGGTCAGGAACAGCGCTTCGCTGTGCTCGGCCTCCGGTGTACGGTTTTGACCGGCGCGCACCGCCAGGGTGTCGAAACCGACACCCTCGAGGTCACTGTCCAGTCGCCCGGCATCCCATTGATCCGTCATGCCGTCGCTCCCAAATCAGTTGTTGTAGAGGTCGATGATCGCGCTGACCGCCTGGTTCTTGACCTTGGCCAGGTCGTTACGGGCCTGCTCGATACGGTCAAGGTAGGCTTCGTCGATGTCGCCGGTGACGTATTCACCGTTGAACACTGCGCAATCGAAGTGATCGATCTTGATCTTGCCGCCACCGACCGAGTCGATCAGGTCCGGCAGGTCCTGGTAGACCAGCCAGTCGGCGCCGATCAACTCGGCCACCTGTTCGGTGGTACGGTTGTGGGCGATCAGTTCGTGAACACTCGGCATGTCGATGCCGTAGACGTTGGGGTAGCGCACCGCAGGGGCTGCGGAGCAGAAGTAGACGTTCTTGGCGCCGGCTTCGCGGGCCATCTGGATGATCTGCTTGCACGTGGTGCCGCGCACGATCGAGTCGTCCACCAGCATCACGTTCTTGCCGCGGAATTCCAGCTCGATGGCGTTGAGTTTCTGGCGCACCGACTTCTTGCGGGCGGCCTGCCCAGGCATGATGAAGGTACGGCCGATGTAGCGGTTCTTGACGAAGCCTTCGCGGAACTTCACGCCCAGGCGGTTGGCCAGCTCCAGCGCTGCAGTACGGCTGGTGTCCGGGATCGGGATGACCACGTCGATGTCGTGTTCCGGGCGCTCGCGCATGATCTTGTCGGCGAGTTTTTCACCCATGCGCAGACGGGCCTTGTACACCGAAATACCGTCGATGATCGAGTCCGGGCGGGCCAGGTAGACGTGCTCGAAGATGCACGGCTGCAGCTTCGGCGCATCGGCGCACTGTTTGGTGAACAGCTGGCCTTCCTCGGTGATGTACACCGCTTCGCCCGGCGCCAGGTCGCGGATCAGGGTGAAGCCGAGCACGTCGAGGGCGACGCTTTCCGAGGCGATCATGTATTCCACGCCTTCGTCGGTGTGGCGCTGACCGAACACCACAGGGCGGATGCCGTTCGGGTCACGGAAGCCGACGACACCGTAGCCGGTGATCATCGCAACGACCGCGTAGCCGCCGACGCAACGGCTGTGCACGTGGGAAACCGCGGCGAACACGTCTTCTTCGGTCGGCTGCAGCTTGCCACGCACGGCCAGCTCATGGGCGAACACGTTCAGCAGCACTTCCGAGTCGGAATTGGTGTTGACGTGGCGCAGGTCGGACTCGTAGATCTCCTTGGCCAGCTGCTCGACGTTGGTCAGGTTGCCGTTGTGCGCCAGGGTGATGCCATACGGCGAGTTGACGTAGAACGGCTGAGCCTCGGCCGACGTCGAGCTGCCCGCAGTCGGGTAGCGCACATGGCCGATGCCGATGTTGCCGACCAGGCGCTGCATGTGGCGCTGCTGGAAGACATCGCGCACCAGGCCATTGTCCTTGCGCAGGAACAACCGGCCGTCGTGGCTGGTCACGATACCGGCAGCGTCCTGGCCGCGGTGCTGGAGGACCGTAAGCGCGTCATACAGCGCCTGATTGACGTTCGACTTACCGACGATACCGACGATGCCACACATGCGACGCAACCCCTACTTTGATAAAACTTGAACGAACAGCACTCAGGGCTTTGCCGGCCCGAGCAACTGCTCCTTGAATGGAAGATCAGCCGGAGCGCTGATCACCCCACTTGAAGACCACTGATGAGTGAAACCCAGGATCAGGTTTTTCGACCAGTCAGCGACCAATAGAAACTGTGGTATCAGGCGAGATTCCTGCCACCAGCTGTCTTGCTGCACCGGCCCCAGGCTTAGCAGGCCGACCGCTACCACCACCAGCAGGCCCCCGCGCGCGGCACCAAAGGCCATGCCGAGGAAACGATCGGTGCCGGACAGCCCGGTCACGCGGATCAGCTCGCCGATCAGGAAGTTGAGCATGGCGCCCACCAGCAAGGTGGCGACGAAAAGAATGGCGCAACCAGCGATGGTGCGCATCGACGGCGTCTGGATATAGCTCTCAAGGTACACCGAAAGCGAACCACCGAACATCCAGGCGACCGCCCCTGCGACGATCCAGATGAGCAGGGACAAGGCCTCCTTGACGAAGCCGCGTTTGAGACTGATCAGTGTGGAGACGGCGATGATCGCGATGATCGCCCAATCAACCAGGGTAAAGGCCACGGTGCTGCCTGCAGACGTTTGAGGCGGCGCATTTTACCAGAGCAAAAGGCTGGGAGTAAGCGGAATGTCAGGTGGATCCCTGAGTCAGGTTTTCAGGCCTGCATCCCCTACTGCAGGAGCGGCCTTGTGTCGCGAAAGGGCTGCAGAGCAGCCCCGGCAATTTCGCTATTTCGCTGAAACTCTTGGGCCGCTTTGCGGCCCTTTCGCGACACAAGGCCGCTCCTACAGGGGCCGCGCTGCACTCAGCCTTTTTCAGGCTGGAAGCGCGTCACGAAGCCATTGAGCTTCTGCTGGCGGTTGATCACGTCTTTCAGCTTGTCTGCCTCGGCACGCTCGATCAACGGCCCGACATACACCCGGTTCATGCCACCGGCCGAACGGATGTAGGCGTTGTAGCCCTGGCTGCGCAGGGTCTTCTGCAGGTTCTCGGCGCCGGCCCGGCTGGACAGGCTGGCCAGTTGGATCGACCAGCTTACCGGCAGGCCATTGGCATCGATCTTCGACGGTGCAGGTGCAGGCGCTGGTGCAGTCGGCACTGGCGCGGCCGGCTTGGCAGCGGGTGCTGGCGTTTGCGCTGCCGCCTGCGGTTTGGGCTGGGCTTGCACCTGGGCCTGCGGCGACGGCGTGATCGGCTGGCTCGGCGCCTTCACCGGCGCCGTCGACTCGCTGACCACCACTGGCGGCTGCTCGGTCTGCTCGGGCTGTTCAGGCAGCGGCTGCGGCTCCGGCACCGTCACCGGCTCAACCTTGACTTCCGGCAGGGTCGGCATGGCCGGCGCCTGCGGGGCGTCGACATGTACCTGGCGCATCTCGTCCTGGCGGGTGAACAGCATTGGCAGGAAAATCACCGCCAGCGCCACCAGCACCAACGCACCCACCATGCGCTGCTTCATCCCTTTGTCCAGCACTGCCATCTAGTCACCCCTCCAGGGCCTGCCGCTCCAGCCATTCCAGGGCCTCGGCGACACAGAAAAACGAACCGAACAGCAGAATCTGATCATCCGCCGTCGCCTGCGCGCATTGCCCTTCAAGGGCTGCGTCGACGCTGGGGTAAGACTTCACCGCGGCGCCGTGGTTCGTCAAGGCAGCGGCCAATTCGCCAGCCGGACGGCTGCGCGGGGTATGCAGCGGCGCCACCGCCCACTCGTCGACCAAGCCGTGCAGCGGCGCGATGACGCCGTGCAGGTCCTTGTCGGCGAGCAGGCCGAACACTGCCAGGCGCCGCCCCTTCAATGGACGCGCAGCCAGGCGGCGGGCCAGATATTCGGCGGCGTGCGGGTTGTGCCCGACATCCAGCAACAGCTCCACGCGCCTACCCTGCCAGGTCAACTGGCGACGGTCGAGACGGCCGGTGATGCGGGTGTCGAGCAAGGCCTGACGGATCTGCCCGGCTTCCCACGGCAAGCCCATCAGCAGGTAGGCCTGCAGGGCCAGGGTAGCGTTTTCCATGGGCAGGTCGAGCAGCGGCAAACCGTGCAATGCTACCGGTTTGCCATCTGCAGTGACGCCGCGCCAGTCCCAGCCGCCTTCGCAGCTTGCCAGATCGAAATCACGGCCGCGCAGGAACAGCGGCGCCGCCAGTTCGGCGGCCTTGTCCAGCAACGGCTTCGGCGGATCGAGGTCACCGCACAGCGCCGGCCTGCCCTGGCGGAAGATGCCAGCCTTCTCGAAGGCCACCTGCTCGCGGGTATCGCCAAGGTATTCGACATGGTCGACGCCAATGCTGGTTACCAGCGCCAGGTCGGCATCCACCACGTTCACGGTGTCCAGGCGGCCACCGAGCCCCACTTCGAGCACCACGGCATCCAGCTGCGACTGGTAGAACAACCAGAACGCCGCCAGCGTGCCCATCTCGAAGTAGGTCAGGGAAATCTCGCCCCGCGCCGCCTCGACGGCGGCGAAGGCCTCGCACAGGCGCTCATCGCTGGCTTGCTGGCCATCGATCAGCACCCGTTCGTTGTAGCGCAACAGGTGGGGCGAACTGTACACCCCCACCTTCAGCCCCTGGGCCCGCAGCAGCGAGGCCACGAAGGCGCAGGTCGAGCCCTTGCCGTTGGTACCGGTCACGGTGACCACCCGTGGCGCCAGTTTGCCCAGCGCCAGCCGGGCAAGCACCTTCTGCGACCGCTCCAGGCCCATGTCGATGGCCGAGGGGTGCAATTGCTCGAGGTAGGCGAGCCACTCGCCCAGGGATCGTTGTTTCATCACGCGACCGCAGCGACCTCACGGGCCTGTTCCGGGGTCTGCTGGCCGGTCATTTGGGCCAGCAGGCGAGCCAGACGCGGGCGCAGTTCGCCACGGGAGATGATCAGGTCGATGGCGCCATGCTCCAGCAGGAACTCGCTGCGCTGGAAGCCTTCCGGCAGTTTTTCGCGCACGGTCTGCTCGATCACACGTGGACCGGCGAAGCCGATCAGGGCCTTCGGCTCACCGACGATGACGTCGCCAAGCATTGCCAGACTGGCGGAAACGCCGCCGTAGACGGGGTCGGTCAGCACCGAGATGAACGGGATGCCTTCTTCGCGCAAGCGTGCCAGCACGGCCGACGTCTTGGCCATCTGCATCAGCGAGATCAGCGCTTCCTGCATGCGCGCACCGCCGGAGGCGGAGAAGCAGACCATCGGGCAGCGGTTTTCCAGGGCGTAGTTGGCGGCACGCACGAAACGCTCACCGACGATGGCACCCATGGAGCCCCCCATGAACGAGAACTCGAAGGCGCTGACCACGATCGGCATGCCCATCAGGGTGCCGCTCATGGAGATCAGGGCGTCTTTTTCGCCAGTCTGCTTTTGCGCACCAGCCAGGCGGTCCTTGTACTTCTTGCCGTCACGGAACTTCAGGCGGTCGACCGGCTCCAGCTCGGCACCAAGTTCGGCGCGGCCTTCCGGGTCGAGGAAGATGTCGATGCGGGCACGTGCGCCTATGCGCATGTGGTGGTTGCACTTGGGGCAGACATCCAGGGTCTTTTCCAGCTCCGGACGATACAGCACGGCCTCGCAGGCCGGGCACTTGTGCCACAGGCCTTCCGGCACCGAGCTCTTCTTCACCTCGGAACGCATGATCGAAGGGATCAGTTTGTCGACTAACCAGTTGCTCATGCTTTCTTTCTCCAGTATTGGCGGACGGGGACCGGACTGGCCGGCCATGCCCTGCCCTTGAGCTCAAATTCTTCTATGAAACGATGACGACCCGGCCACAGGGGCTGCCTGCGCACCGCGCCGTCTTCAATCTGTCGTTTGGCCACGCGGCTTGCCGCTGGCCGCCCCGCAGGGCTGCGAAACCTATGGACGATGGCGCGCCGCCAGCCGTCACATCTGCGGTCACGCCTGTTTCACCGCACGCATGAAGGCTTCGATCTTCGCTGCATCCTTGATGCCCTTGGCCTGCTCCACACCGCCACTGACATCCACCGCATACGGGCGCACCTGGGCGATTGCCTGGCCGACGTTGCCGGCCGACAGCCCGCCCGCGAGGATGATCGGCTTGCTCAGCCGCGCCGGGACCAGCGACCAGTCGAAGGCCTCGCCGGTACCACCTGGTACACCGGCCACGTAAGTGTCGAGGAGAATGCCGCGGGCGCCGGCATAGCGCTGGCAGGCGGCCTCCAGGTCATCGCCGGGGCGCACCCGCAGCGCCTTGATCCAGGGGCGATGATAGCCTTCGCAATCAGCCGGGGTCTCATCGCCGTGGAACTGTAGCAGGTCCAGGGGCACCACCTCGAGGATCTCGTTCAGCTCACAACGCGAGGCGTTGACGAACAGCCCGACCGTGGTCACGAACGGCGGCAGCTCGGCAATGATCGCCCGTGCCTGGCGCACGTCCACGGCACGCGGGCTCCTGGCATAGAAGACGAAGCCGATGGCATCGGCGCCCGCCTCGGCGGCGGCCAGCGCGTCCTCGATGCGGGTAATCCCGCAGATCTTGCTGCGAACGTTGCTCATGGACTGCAAACCCTGAGTGAACTTGTGAAGGGCCCGATGTTAGCAAATGACTTTTGACGCGTCAGTCGGCCAACGCCTCGTAACCGGTCAAAAAGTGTGGACCGATGTAACGCTGCGGCAACTGGAACTCTTCCGGGTACTCCACTTGCACCAGGTACAAGCCGTAAGGGTGCGCGGTAACGCCGCCCTCGCGGCGGTTACGCCCTTCCAGCACCTCGCGCGCCCACTCGACCGGACGCTCACCCGCACCGATGGTCATCAGCACGCCGGCGATATTGCGCACCATGTGGTGCAGGAAAGCGGTGGCACGCACGTCCAGCACAATCATCTGGCCATGGCGGGTCACACGCAGGTGGTGGATATGCTTGATCGGCGACTTGGCCTGACACTGGCTGGCGCGGAAGGCGCTGAAATCATGGGTACCGAGCAGGTACTGGGCGGCCTGGGCCATGCGCCCGACGTCGAGCGGGCGGTGGTTCCAGGTCACTTCCTCGGCCAGGTGCGCAGGACGAATCGGGTCGTTGTAGATCACATAGCGGTAGCGCCGGGCACAAGCCTTGAAGCGCGCATGGAAGTCCGCCGGCATCGGCCGCGACCAGACCACGCTGATGTCGTGGGGCAGGTTGAAATTGGTGCCCAGGGTCCAGGCGCGCTCGTCACGTACGGCGCGGGTATCGAAATGCACGACCTGCCCGCAGCCGTGCACGCCGGCATCGGTGCGCCCGGCACAGATGACGCTGATCGGCTCGTCGGCCACCTTCGACAGCGCCTGCTCCAGGGCCTGCTGGACGCTGGGCACGCCGCTGGCCTGGCGCTGCCAGCCGCGATAGCGCGAGCCTTTGTATTCCACACCCAGGGCAATGCGGGTGAAGCCTTCGGCGGCCGATTCGGAGCCGGCAGTGTCGATGATGTCCAAGAGCGTGAAACCTGTGGGTGATACGGAATGGCGGGATTATAACGACAACGGCAGCCGTGTAGGGCTGCCATTGATTTTGCATGAGCTTCGATGACCTCTTCGCGACTGAAGCCGCGAAGAGGCCATCGAAGGCGCACTCAGACCAGGCGCGAGAGCATCTCTTCGGCTTCCTGACGCTGGCCGTCATCACCGTCCTTGACCACTTCGTCGAGGATGTCACGAGCCCCTTGATGGTCGCCCATGTCGATATAGGCACGCGCCAGGTCGAGCTTGGTCGCCACTTCGTCGGCACCGGAGAAGAAGTCGAAGTCCAGGTCATCCAGCGGCTCGGGTTCGGCTGCGGCGTCCTCGGCGGTGAAGTGTGGCTCCAGGGATGGCGACTCCAGGCTCTGCGACAGCTTGTCCAGCTCGGCGTTGACGTCGTTCAGCTCCGAGGCAAAACTCTTGGCCGCCGGCGAGTCGTCTTCCAGTGACAACGAAAGATCGAAGTCTTCCGGCAGTTCCAGCTCGGAAATCGGCTCGAATTCCGGGAGCGTGTCGAAGGCTGCCAGTTCGGCGGCGACATCCACCGGCTCTTCTTCCGCCGCAGCCGGGGCAGCCGCCTCGCCACTGTCAAGATCGAAATCGGACAGGTCGAAATCGGCCAGGTCGTCGACGCTCTGCGGCTCGGCCTGGGCTTGGGCCAGCAAGGCTTCGAAATCGGCATCGGCATCGGTTTCCGGCGCCACGGCTGCCGGTTCAGCGGGCACCTGCGCTTGAGCCAGTGACGGCTCATCCAGCGTCGGCGGCTCGAGCTGATCATCTAACGGCAGATCATCCCCCAGGCTCAGGTCGAAGGCGCTGTCCAGGTCGTTATCATCGAGTACCGAGGTCTCGGTGAAAGCCTCGGCGGCTGCTTCCAGATCAGGCTCAGTTGCCGGCTCCGGCTCGACCACCGCCTGCGGCTCAGGCTGCGCTTCGGCTGGCGCTTGCGGCTGTTCCTGCAGCAACTCCTGGACATACTGCTCGTCCATTTCCGCGGCCAGTGCCGCAGCCCCCACGCCAGCGGCGGCAGCGAGCCCCAGCATGGCCGGGTAGCGCTCCTTGAGGCTGTTGACCTGCGCCGTGTTCGCTTCGCTGCCAGGCAGCTTGCGCTCCTGCTCGACGAAAGCGCTGTGGTCGCCCTGGCGAGCGTAAACGTCCATCAGCTTGAGGCGCAGGGTGTCATTCTCCGGCTGCGCCGCCACTGCTGCTTCCAGCAGGTCGGCCGCGTGGTTCAGGCGACCACGCGACAGGCTCAGATCCACCTCAGCCAGCAATTCGGCATTCGGGTCCTGTACCGGCTCGGGCTCGGCAACCGCGGCCGCAGGTGCGGGGGCGGCCGGTTTTTCCGCGGCCACGGCAGCGGCAGCAGAAGCCGCCACCACGGCAGGCGACAGGGTGACGCTCGGCGCGGACACTTCCAGCCCATCGAAGCTGCTCGGTGGCAGGTCGAGGTCCGGGCTGCGCTCGCCTTCCTCAGCCAGCGCGCGGGCCATGCGCAGGTGTTTTTCCGCCTCTTGCTGCGCCTTGCGCTTGCGCGCCAGCAGCAACAGCAGGAGCAACAGCACGAGGAACGCGGAGCCGGCGATCAGGCCCAGCACCACAGGATTGGCCAGCATCTCATCGATGGCACCTGGCTGTGCAGGCGCAACCTCGTCGGCGGGAGCTGCAGCCGGGGCCGTATCGACTGCTGCCGGCGCTGGCGCGACCACCGGTTCGGCCGGGGCCAAACCTGCCGCAGGTGGCTGCGCAGGGGCCGGCTCACCCGGCAAGGCGCCCGCAGGCGGTGCTTCAGCTGCCGCCCCCTGGGCTTCGAGGCGCGCCAACTGGTCATTCTTCAGCTGAATCAGCTTCTGCAGCTTGTCCATCTGACTCTGCAGGTCACTCACCCGGCTTTTCAATTCTTCGTTGTCACGACGGCTGGTATCCAGGCTTTCCTGGGCCACCGCCAGCGTGTCGCTGATGGCCTTGGCACTGTTGCCGCCAGCCTGCGTGCCGGGGCTGACCAGGCGCAGGTTGTCACCCTGGGCGATACGCTCGGGCGCGGCATCGGCGGCACCGCGGCGGGTGGCATCCAGCTGCCGTGCACGCGGCCCCAGGCGCCGGCCTTCACGCCAGGCGGCGTACTGCTCGGCCACTTCGCGATTGGCTTCGCCCTGGGGAATGCTCTGAATCTGCTGCTGATCGGGCAGGCGCAAGACCTGGCCCACCTTCAGCTGGTTGATGTTGTTGCCGATAAAGGCATCCGGGTTGAGTGCCTGGATGGCGATCATGGTCTGCTGCACCGAGCCACCGCCCTGGGTGTTGCGGGCAGCGATCTGCCACAGGGTGTCGCGGCGTTTGGTGGTGTAGCTGCCTGCGCTGCTGGTGGCCGGGTTGACATTGCCGGCAGCAGGCTGCTGGCCCTGGGCCTTGGCCTGGTCGAGCAACACGCTGTAGTCACGCAGCAGGCGGCCCTGCGGCCACATCACCTGGACCAGGAACTTGACCACCGGGCCAGGCAACGGCTGGCTGGAAGTGACCCGCAGCACGCTCTTGCCGTTGGGGTTGATCACCGGGGTGAACGTCAGGTCTTCGAGGTAGCCTGGAAGCTCCACACCGGCCTTGCTGAACTCTTCCGGTGGCGCCAGGCTCGGCGCCACTTCGGCTGCGGTGAGGTCGCGCACATCGAGCAGTTCGATCTCGGCGTCCAGAGGCTGGTTCTGTGCCGACTTCAATGTCAGTTCACCCAACCCCAGGGCATTCGCCATGCCAGACGTCAGCGCCGAAGCTGCCGCCATGGCCAGAACCAGTTTGCGAATTCGAAGCATGACCTCTTCCCTTGTATGAATCGTCCCAAAAACCTGCGTGCGGCGTGGGACAAAAGTGCTCGCCAGTATCTTTTACACCATGTGTTTAATCAACAATTGCGCCACCTGTACGGCGTTCAAAGCAGCGCCCTTGCGCGCATTGTCAGTGGTCAACCAAAGGTTGAGCTGCTGTTTTTCGTCAATTCCATGGCGTACACGACCAACATAGACCACGTCTTGGCCGACTGCGTCACCGACCGGGGTCGGATAATCGTCGTTTGCCACCAGCTCGATGCTTTCGGCCTGTTCCAGTGCCTGGTTGACCTGGCCCAGATCGACCGGGCGACGGCTCTGCACCGCCACACTGAAGCTATCGCCGAAAAACACCGGGACTTGAATGCAGCTCACGGAAATCTTCAGTTCCGGCAGACCCAGCAGCACGCGAAGTTCACCCACCAGGCGGCGCTCTACGGCAGTATGCCCCTGCTCGTCGACGCCCCCGACCTGGGCCAGCACGTTGAAGGCCATCTGGCGATCGAAGAAGCGCGGCTCCAGTGGCCGGGCATTGAGCAGCTCGGCGGTTTGCCGGGCCAGTTCGCTGACCGCTTCACGGCCTTGCGCCGACACCGCCAAGGCAGCCATGACCTGCACCCGCTCGATATCCAGTTGGCCCTTGAGCGGTGCCAGGGCAACCGCCAGGGCCACGGCGGCGCAGCTGGGGCTGGTGATGCGTGCAGGCAGGCTGAGGCTGGCGACACTGTCACCATTGGCCTCCGGCACCACGGCGAGGGCATTGTCCAGGCCGCCGGAAAGGTCGATGACCGTGCAGCCGGCCTGCTCGGCCTTGCTGGCAAAACTGCGGCTGACGGCCGGACTGGTGGCAAAGAAGGCCAGCCTGACCTGGGCGAAGTCGAAACTGTCGACCTCACGCACCTTGAGCTTCCTGCCGGCGAACATCATGCTGCTGCCCGCCGATTCCATGCTGGCCAGCAGGTGCAGGGTGCCAACCGGGAAGGCCAGTTCTTCGAGGATCTGCACGAGGGTTTCACCGACGCTGCCGGTGGCGCCGACGACGGCGATATCCAGGGGAGTGGTCATGCTAGGGATCCTTTTGCTGAAACGGCGGGGGCGGCACTTTACTTGGATTGTAGGCTTTTGTCTGTGCTGGCCTCTTCGCGGGTGAACCCGCTCCCACAGGTACAGCGCTATCTTGAGGGTCTGTGTTTTTCCTGTGTGGGTTCACCCGCGAAGAGGCCAGTGCAGGCATAAAAAAACCCGCGCTGTCACCAGCGCGGGTTTTCGGTGCAGCCCAAGCGATCAACGCTCCAGCAGGATCCGCAGCATGCGCCGCAGCGGTTCGGCGGCGCCCCACAGCAGCTGGTCACCCACGGTGAACGCGCCCAGGTACTGCGACCCCATGTTCAGCTTGCGCAGGCGGCCAACCGGGATGTTCAGGGTACCGGTCACCTTGGTCGGGGTCAGCTCTTGCATGCTGATCTCGCGCTGGTTCGGCACCAGTTTCACCCACGGGTTGTGCTGGCTGATCATGCCTTCGATGTCGGCCAGAGGCACATCCTTGTTCAGCTTGATGGTCAGCGCCTGGCTGTGGCAGCGCATGGCGCCGATGCGCACGCAGATGCCATCGACCGGGATAGGGCTCTTGAAGCGGCCGAGGATCTTGTTGGTCTCGGCCTGGGCCTTCCACTCTTCGCGGCTCTGGCCGTTGGGCAGCTCCTTGTCGATCCACGGGATCAGGCTACCGGCCAGCGGCACGCCGAAGTTCTCGGTCGGGAACCCATCGCCACGCATGGTTTCAGCCACCTTGCGGTCGATGTCGAGGATGGCGCTGGCCGGGTTGGCCAGGTCATCGGCAACGGCTGCATGGGTAGCCCCCATCTGCTTGATCAGCTCGCGCATGTTCTGAGCACCAGCACCGGAAGCCGCCTGGTAGGTCATGGCGCTCATCCACTCGACCAGGCCAGCTTCGAACAGGCCGCCCAGGCCCATCAGCATCAGGCTGACCGTGCAGTTGCCGCCGATGTAGTTCCTGGTACCGGCATCGAGCTGCTGGTCGATGACCTTGCGGTTGACCGGGTCCAGCACGATCACCGCATCGTCCTGCATGCGCAGCGACGAAGCGGCATCGATCCAGTAACCCTGCCAGCCGGCTTCACGCAGCTTGGGGAACACCTCGTTGGTATAGTCGCCGCCCTGACAGGTCAGGATCACGTCGAGGGTCTTGAGTTCTTCAATCGAATAAGCGTCCTTGAGCGGAGCAATATCCTTGCCCACGTTCGGGCCCTGGCCACCTACGTTGGAGGTGGTGAAGAACACCGGCTCGATAAGGTCGAAATCCTGCTCCTCCAGCATCCGCTGCATGAGCACGGAACCGACCATACCGCGCCAACCGATCAGACCTACACGTTTCATCGCAACTACACCTTTGCTAAAAGTGGGCCGCCACCTCGAGTTTTTGGTGGCGGGCCAGAGAGATTACAGATTCCGCAGCGCTGCGACTACTGCGTCGCCCATTTCCTGCGTGCCTACTTTGTTGCAGCCGGCCGACCAGATGTCACCGGTGCGCAGGCCCTGGTCCAGCACGATGCTGACCGCCTTCTCTATCGCCTCGGCTGCCGCCTGCTGGTTGAAGCTGTAACGCAGCATCATCGACACCGACAGGATGGTCGCCAGCGGGTTGGCGATGCCCTGCCCGGCGATGTCCGGGGCCGAACCGTGGCAAGGCTCGTACATGCCCTTGTTTTCGGCGTCCAGGGAGGCTGAAGGCAGCATGCCGATGGAACCGGTCAGCATGGAAGCCTCATCCGACAGAATGTCACCGAACATGTTGTCGGTCACTACCACGTCGAACTGTTTCGGTGCGCGAACCAGCTGCATCGCAGCGTTATCGACGTACATGTGGCTCAGTTCGACGTCCGGATAGTCCTTGGCCACATCTTCGACCACTTCACGCCACAGCTGGCTGGAGGCCAGGACGTTGGCCTTGTCCACCGAGCACAGCTTCTTGCCACGCACGCGGGCCATGTCGAAGCCGACCCGGGCGATACGGCGCACTTCGCTTTCGCTGTAGGGCAGGGTGTCGTAGGCCTGGCGCTCGCCACCTTGCAGCTCGCGCTGACCCCGCGGGGCACCGAAGTAAATGCCGCCGGTCAGCTCGCGGACGATGAGGATATCCAGGCCCGAGACGATTTCCGGCTTCAGCGAAGATGCATCGGCCAATTGTGGGTAGAGAATGGCCGGGCGCAGGTTGGCGAACAGGCCCAGTTGCGAACGGATTTTCAGCAAGCCGCGTTCCGGGCGGATGTCACGCTCGATCTTGTCCCATTTCGGGCCGCCTACGGCGCCCAGCAGCACGGCGTCGGCCTTGCGGGCACGCTCCAGGGTCTCGTCAGCCAGCGGTACGCCGTGCTTGTCGATGGCGGCGCCGCCGATCACGTCGTGCTCGAGGCTGAAGCCGAGCTGGAACTTGTCGTTGGCCAACTCCAGCACCTTGACCGCCTCGGCCATGATTTCCGGGCCGATGCCATCACCTGGGAGAATCAGAATCTGCTTGCTCATGCTTTCCTCTATACATTCACGCGGTGCGGCCATGTGGGCCTCACCGAAAAGTTCTTATCGCTCGGCCCACAACACCAGCACATCGGTGCTGAACGAGCCATCGGCCTCGATCTGGTAATACTGCCGTACTTCTGCGCCCATGGCTTGCTGCAATTGGAGAATGGCAACGCGCATCGGCTCGGGGGTGCGCATGCGCTCGACCCAGCTGCTGAATTCCAGGCGTAGTGGCTGGCGCGTGTGGCTGCGCACGTGCAGGCCGGCTTCGCTGACCTGGCGCTGCCATTCGGCGGCCGAGTAGTCGCGCACGTGACTGGTGTCGCGCAGCACTTCCACGGCCTGCAGGTAGGTGTCGAGCAACGGGCTGCCCGGCGACATCACGTCGATGAACGCTGCCACGCCGCCCGGCTTGAGCACCCGGCGCACTTCGCGCAGGGCCACGCCCAGGTCGCTCCAGTGATGCGCCGAATAGCGGCTGAAGACGAAGTCGAACGACGCGTCGGCGAACGGCAAGCGTTCGGCCGCACCGCATTCGGTGGTGATATTGCCCAGGCCGCGCTCGCTGGCGGCGCTGGCAACCACGTCGAGCATCGATTGCGAGAGGTCGTAGGCGACCACCTCAGCGACCAGGGGCGCGACGTGGAAACTGACATGACCGGCACCGCAGCCCAGGTCCAGCACGCGGGCATCGCCCTGCCCTGCCAGCGCGGCCTGCAACAGGGCGAACTCGCTGCCCTGGGCGTGCACGGCGCTGCTGAGGTAGGCGCTGGCCTGTTCGCCGAACTGGCGTTGGACCACATCGGTGTGGGTGGTGCTGATCATGATTCAATCCTTTAGAATTTTGTTGCCAGGACCGGCCTCTTCGCGGGCATGCCCGCGAAAGGGCCGGCACTGTCACCTGCAAATGTCAGGCATCACGGAACAGCCAAGGCTGGCCGGCGCGGTGCTTGCCTTCGAATGCCTTGATCGCGTCGCTGTCCTGCAAGGTCAGGCCGATGTCGTCCAGGCCATTGAGCAGGCAATGCTTGCGGAACGCGTCGATTTCGAAGTGCAGCACCTTGCCGTCCGGGCGGGTCACCGCCTGCGCCTGCAGGTCGATGGTCAACTGGTAGCCCGGGTTGGCTTCGACCTGCTTGAACAGCTCGTCGACTTCCTCGTCGCTGAGGATGATCGGCAGCAAGCCGTTCTTGAAGCTGTTGTTGAAGAAGATGTCGGCGAAGCTCGGTGCGATCACGCTGCGGAAGCCGTATTCGTCCAGTGCCCAGGGCGCGTGCTCACGGCTCGAACCGCAACCGAAGTTCTCCCGTGCCAGCAGTACGCTGGCCCCCTGGTAACGCGCGTGGTTGAGCACGAATTCCTGGTTCAGCGGGCGCTTGCTGTTGTCCTGGTACGGCTGACCGACATCCAGGTAACGCCATTCGTCGAACAGGTTGGGGCCGAAACCGGTGCGCTTGATCGACTTGAGGAACTGCTTGGGGATGATCTGGTCGGTGTCGACGTTGGCACGATCCAACGGCGCGACGAGACCGGTGTGCTGGGTAAAGGCTTTCATGCTGCGCTCCCTTGGATCAACTCGCGGACATCGATGAAGTGGCCAGTCACCGCGGCGGCGGCGGCCATGGCCGGGCTGACCAGGTGAGTACGGCCACCGGCGCCCTGACGGCCTTCGAAGTTGCGGTTGGACGTGGACGCACAGTGCTCGCCGCTTTCCAGGCGATCCGGGTTCATTGCCAGGCACATCGAGCAGCCGGGTTCACGCCATTCGAAGCCGGCTTCGAGGAAAATCTTGTCCAGGCCTTCACGTTCGGCCTGGGCCTTGACCAGGCCCGAACCTGGCACCACCAGCGCCTGCTTGACCGTCGCGGCAACCTTGCGGCCCTTGGCGATCGCGGCGGCGGCGCGCAGGTCTTCGATGCGCGAGTTGGTGCACGAACCGATGAATACGCGGTCGAGCTTGATGTCGGTAATCGCCTGATTGGCGGCGAGGCCCATGTACTTGAGGGCGCGCTCGATCGAACCGCGCTTGATCAGGTCTGGCTCGGCAGCCGGGTCCGGCACGCGCTGGTCGACGGCCAAGACCATTTCCGGCGAAGTGCCCCAGCTGACTTGCGGCTTGATCTGCGCAGCGTCGAGTTCGACCACGGTGTCGAACACGGCATCGTCGTCGGACACCAGGTCCTTCCACGCCTCGACGGCACGCTTCCAGTCCTCGCCCTTGGGCGCATACGGGCGGCCTTCGACGTAGGCGATGGTGGTGGCGTCGGTCGCTACCAGGCCCACACGGGCACCGGCTTCGATGGACATGTTGCAGATGGTCATGCGGCCTTCCATGGACAATTCACGGATGGCGCTGCCAGCGAACTCCATGGCGTGGCCATTACCACCGGCCGTGCCGATCTTGCCGATCACGGCAAGGACGATGTCCTTGGCGGTGACGCCGGCTGGCAACTGGCCTTCAACCCGTACCAGCATGTTCTTCATCTTCTTGGCAACCAGGCACTGGGTGGCGAGCACATGCTCGACCTCGGAGGTACCGATGCCGTGGGCCAAGGCGCCGAAAGCGCCGTGGGTGGAGGTGTGCGAGTCACCGCAGACCACGGTCATGCCCGGCAAGGTGGCGCCCTGCTCCGGGCTGATGACGTGGACGATGCCCTGGCGTTCGTCGTTCATCTTGAATTCGACGATGCCATATTCGTCACAGTTTTCATCGAGGGTCTGCACCTGCAGGCGCGACACCTGGTCGACGATGGCTTCGATGCCGCCCTTGCGCTCTGGCGTGGTCGGCACGTTGTGGTCCGGGGTGGCGATGTTGGCATCGATGCGCCACGGCTTGCGATTGGCCAGGCGCAGGCCTTCGAAGGCCTGGGGCGACGTCACTTCGTGAATGATATGGCGGTCGATGTAGATCAAGGACGAGCCGTCATCACGGCGCTTGACCTCATGGGCTTCCCAGAGTTTGTCGTAGAGCGTTTTGCCAGCCATCAGACTGTTCCTCATCAGCGTCTTTCTATGCCAAAGACCCCTTGGCTTGTACGGACGATGCTATGGGGTTAGATTGAATAACTCAAATTCATAATTTTTATGCTTTGGATAACCAAAAGGAATCCGAAATCGTGGACCTGGCCAACCTCAGCGCTTTCATTGCCATTGCCGAGACCGGCAGCTTCTCGGGTGCCGGCGAGCGCCTGTTTCTGACCCAGCCAGCGATCAGCAAACGCATCGCTGGCCTGGAACAGCAACTGGACGTGCGCTTGTTCGATCGCCTGGGCCGAGAAGTGACCCTGACCGAAGCCGGCCGCGCCCTGCTGCCCCGCGCCTACCAGATCCTCAACGTTCTCGATGATACCCGCCGGGCGCTGACCAACCTCAACGGCGAGGTGAGCGGTCGCCTGACCCTGGCAACCAGCCACCATATCGGCCTGCATCGCCTACCGCCGCTGCTGCGGGCATTTACCCGTCAGTACCCCGCCGTAGCGCTGGATATTCAGTTCATGGATTCGGAACAGGCCTACGATGAAATCCTCCACGGCCGCGCCGAAATCGCCGTCATCACCCTCGCCCCCGAGCCTCACCACCTAGTCGAGGCCGTTCCGGTCTGGGACGACGCCCTGGACTTCGTGGCGGCGCCCGAGCATCCACTGGCCAGCAACCAGGCGGTGAACCTGGCCGATGTCGCCCGGCACCCGGCGGTCTTCCCCGGTGGCAATACCTTCACCCACCACATCGTCCAGCGCCTGTTCGAAAGCCAGGGCCTGACACCGAACATCGCCATGAGCACCAACTACCTGGAGACCATCAAGATGATGGTGTCGATCGGCCTGGCGTGGAGCGTGCTGCCCCGGACTATGCTGGATGATCAGGTTGCACCTATCGCCTTGCCCGGCATACAGCTGTCGCGCCAGCTAGGCTACATTCTGCACACGGAGCGAACGCTATCGAACGCTGCCAGGGCCTTCATGGCCCTGCTCGACAGCCACGCAGGGTCCGCCTGACCGGCCGTCAGCTCGGCATTTCCAACTTCATGGACGCGTCACACGCCAAAGGTCTGGTACCAATGCCCAAATCAGCAAAACGTTTTCCGCGCCTGCCGCGCATCCCAGCGGCCGACCCGCAGGAATCGGAACAGGCCTGGCAGAATGCCCCGCAGCTGCTGGCCGCCCTCAACGGCGCACGCCTGGGCGCCTGGCTGTGGGATATCGACACCGGCAGGATCAGCTGGTCAAGGGGCACCCAGGCGCTGTTCGGCTTCGACCCGCAACGCCCGCTGCCCAACGACATCGATTACCTCGACCTGCTGCCGGAAGAAGACCGTGCGCGTACCCGGCAACTGTTCCACGCGGTGGTCAATGGCGAGCCGGTGGAACAAGCCATGCGCCATCGCATCCGGTGGCCGGATGGCACCCTGCACTGGCTGGAAATCAACGGCAGCCTGACCCATGACCCTCACGGCCGGCGCCAGATGATCGGGGTGATCCGCGAAATCACCCGTCAGCGCGAACGGGAAACCGCGCTGATCAACTCGGAAAAGCGCTTCGCCACGCTGTTCCACCTGAGCCCCAACGCCATTTTGCTGAGCCGCCGCCAGGACGGCATGATCATCGAGGTCAACCAGCACTTCGAAGACATGTTCGGCTGGCCCGGCGGCCAGGTGATCGGCAAGACCAGTATCGAGCTGGGCCTGTGGGTGAACCCCGAACAACGTCACCAGGTCATCGAGGCCACCCGCGGCAACCACGGCCCGGCGATCATGGAAGTGCAGTTCCGCGCCAGCACCGGCAAGCTCCACGACGGCATCCTGTGCACCCAGAGCATCGAGATGGAGGGCGTGACCTACCTGATCAGCACCTTTGTCGACACCACCGAGCGCAAACGCGCCGAACAGGCCCTCAAGGACAGCCAGGAACGCCTGGACCTGGCGCTGGACTCGGCGCAACTGGGTACCTGGGACTGGCACATCCCCAGCGGCATGCTCTACGGCTCGGCCCGCGCCGCACAATTGCACGGGCTGGACCCGGTGCCGTTCCACGAGTCGTTCGATTCGTTCTTCGAAGGCGTGCCGGAACACGAACGCTCCAGCATGCGCCAGGCCTACCGCAGCCTGCGCGAAGGCCCGGCTGGCAACTACCAGATCACCTACCGCGTGCAGCTGGAAAACGGCACTTCGCGCTATATCGAAAGCCGTGCTCGGCTGTATCGCGATGAGCAGGGCAACCCGTTGCGCATGGCTGGTACCTTGCTGGATATCACCGAGCAGGTGGAGCGCGAACAGCGCCTGAGCGCCTCGGAAGAAAAATTCGCCAGCCTGTTCCAGGTCAGCCCCGACCCGATCTGCGTGACCCGCCAGGACACCGGTCAGTTCATCGAGATCAACCCGGCCTTCACCCAGACCTTCGGCTGGAGCGCCGAACAGGTGATCGGCCGCACCGCCGAAGAGATCGGCCTGTGGGCCGAGTCGATCGAACGCGCCCAGCGCATCGAGCGGGTGATCCGCGAGCAGGCACTGAGCAACGTGGCGGTGGTGGTCAACCACCGCAATGGCGCGCCACTGACCTGCGTCATTGCCAGCCGCCTGATAAGCGTCGATGACCAGCCGTGCAGCGTCACCACGCTGCGCGACATCACCCAGCAGCAACGCGCCGAAGCGGCGCTCAAAGCCAGCGAAGAGAAGTTCGCCAAGGCCTTCCACTCCAGCCCGGACGCCATCACCATCACCGAACGCCGCAGCGGCCGCTACCTGGAGGTCAACGACGGCTTCTGCCGGCTGACGGGCTACAGCGCTGACGAAGTGATCGGCCGCAGCGTCTACGAAATCGGCATCTGGGCCGACGACAAGCAGCGCAGCGCACTGCTCAGCGAGCTCAAGGAGCGTGGCCGGGTGCACCACCGGGAGATGCTCGGGCGCAACAAGCGCGGCGACATCCTCACCGTGGAGGTGTCGGTGGAGCCGATCAGCCTCAACGAGGCGGACTGCCTGCTGCTGACCGCCCGCGATGTCAGCCAGCTGAAGAACGCCCAGGCGCAGATTCGCCACCTCGCCTACCACGACCCGCTGACCAACCTGCCCAACCGCGCCTTGCTGATGGACCGCCTGAGCCAGCAGATCGCCCTGCTGCGCCGCCACAACCTGCGCGGCGCGCTGCTGTTCCTCGACCTCGACCACTTCAAGCACATCAACGACTCGCTCGGGCACCCGGTGGGCGACACAGTGCTGAAGATCATTACCGCCCGCCTGGAAGCCAGTGTGCGCCTGGAAGACACCGTGGCGCGCCTGGGCGGCGATGAGTTCGTGGTGCTGCTCAGCGGCCTGGAAGGCAGCCGCGAGGCCGTGGAAGGCAAGGTTCGCGAACTGGCCGACACCCTGCGCGAACTGCTGGCCGAACCGATGTCGCTGGATGGCCAGCGCCTGCAGGTTACGCCGAGTATCGGCGTGGCATTGATCCCCGACCACGGCACCACGCCGGCTGACTTGCTCAAGCGCGCCGATATCGCCCTGTACCGGGCCAAGGACTCCGGGCGCAATACCACCGAACTGTTCCATACCACCATGCAAAAGGCCGCCAGCGAGCGCCTGCGCATGGAAAGCGACCTGCGCCTGGCCCTGGCGCGGGGCGAACTGGCCTTGCATTTCCAGCCCCAGGTCGATGCCCGCGACAATCGCATCGTCGGTGCCGAAGTGCTGCTGCGCTGGCATCATCCGCAACTGGGCCAGCAACCGCCGGCGCAGTTCATCCAGGTGCTGGAAGAAAGCGGCCTGATACTGGAAGTTGGCAGCTGGATTCTCGACGAAGCCTGCGATGCCTGCGCGCACATGCTCGAGGACGGCCTGATCGACGCCAGTGATTTCAGCCTGTGCGTGAACATCAGCCCGCGGCAGTTCCGCCAGAACGATTTCGTCGAGCGGGTACTGCGCAGCCTGGATGACTACCGCCTGCCACGGCAGATGCTGAAGCTGGAGATCACCGAGGGCATCGTCATCCAGAACCTGGAAGACACCATCAGCAAGATGCGTGAACTCAAGCGCTATGGCGTGAGCTTTGCCATGGACGACTTTGGCACCGGCTATTCCTCGCTCACCTACCTCAAGCGCCTGCCGGTGGATGCCTTGAAAATCGACCAGACGTTTGTCCGCGACGCACCCGATGACCCCAACGATGCCGAGATTGTCCGCGCCATCGTGGCCATGGCCCGCAGCCTGGACCTGGCGGTGATTGCCGAAGGGGTGGAACTGACCGAACAACTGGCGTTTCTCGAACGCCTGGGCTGCTACCTGTACCAGGGCTACCTGCACAGCCGGCCGTTGCCGCTGCCGGAGTTCAGGCAGATGTTGCTGGAAGCACCGGCAGATTACTGAAACGAAAAAAGGGCACCCGAAGGTGCCCTTTCTTCATCCTGAACTCAGTTCAGTGCTGGCTGGTCGCCATTGATCGGGATGCGCTTGGCCTTGGCTTCTTCCGGCACGATGCGCAGCAGGTCGATGCTGAGCAGGCCGTTGGCCAGGCCAGCCGACTTGACCTCGATATGGTCGGCCAGGCGGAACGACAGCTTGAAGGCACGCTGGGCAATGCCCTGGTGCAGGTAGGTCACTTCAGCGGTGCCGTTCTCGCGCTTGCCACCGATTACGGTCAGGACACCCTTTTCGACTTGCAGGTCGAGGTCCTGCTCCTGGAAGCCGGCTGCGGCCACCACGATGCGATAGTGGTCATCGCCATGTTTTTCCACGTTGTAGGGAGGGTAGCTGCTACCCGCCTCATTGCGCGCCGCAGACTCGAACAGGTCGTTGAAACGGTCGAAGCCAACGGAATGGCGGAACAGTGGAGCGAGAGAGAAAGCGGTAGTCATGGTCATAAACTCCTGAGGTTCAGCAAGTAAAGTCACTGCGCGACCCGACTTCGGCATCGCGTACTCAAGAGATATGGCCAGCGGGAAAGCTTTCAAGGGGATCGCTGAAAAAATATGGAATCAGTGTCAGGTTTTTCGCGGGCATGCCCGCTCCCACAGGTACAGCACCGGCCTCAAATCCCGTGCTATCCGTGTGGGAGCGGGCGCGCCCGCGAATAGGCCGGATCAGGCAACACAAGCCTCGAAGGATGTCGCTTCAACCCCAAGCAACCGGCTGATGCGGGCGCAATCATCCTCACGCCGCAACTCGGCAAACAGCACCACCGCCTCGGGATAACTGCGGGTCAGCATCGCCAGCCACTGCTTCATCCGCCCAGGCGCATAGCGCGGCGACAGCTTGGCCTGAGCCTGGCGCCAGAACTCGCGCAGCAACGGCAGCAAGTCATCCCAGCTTAGTGGCTGGTACTCGCGCCCATCGCGCGCCGCGGCGATCTGCAGGGCCAGGTCCGGGCACGACACCAGCCCGCGCCCCAGCATGATGTCTTCAGCACCACTGACCTCGCGGCAACGCCGCCAGTCGTCAACGCTCCAGATTTCACCATTGGCAAACACCGGCACACGCACGACATCCTGCACCCGCGCCACCCACTCCCAGTGGGCGGGTGGCTTGTAGCCTTCGACCTTGGTTCGCGCATGCACCACCAGGTGCGCCGAGCCGCCGTCGGCCAACGCCGTGGCACACTCCAGCGCCCCATCCGGGCTATCGAAACCCAGGCGCATCTTGGCAGTGACCGGGATATGCGCGGGCACCGCACGGCGCACTTCGCGAACGATGGCATGCAACAACTCCGGCTCCTTGAGCAGCACCGCGCCGCCACGCGACTTGTTCACGGTCTTGGCCGGGCAGCCGAAATTCAGGTCGATGACCGGCGCCCCCAGCTCGCAGGCCAGCGCGGCGTTTTCTGCCAGGCACACCGGGTCCGAGCCCAGCAACTGCACACGCATCGGCACGCCAGCGGCCGTGCGCGCGCCCTGGCGCAGCTCAGGGGCGAGCTTGTCGAACGAGGAGGCCGGCAGCAGGCGGTCACACACGCGGATGAACTCGGTGACGCACCAATCGATGCCGCCCACTCGGGTCAGGACGTCGCGCAGGATGTTGTCGACCAGCCCCTCCATGGGGGCCAGGGCAATTTGCATGTCGGGGTCTCGGCGGAAAAAGGCGGCAGTCTAGCAAAAAAAGCCGTGGTTTCAGTTGCCGATCAGCGCCGGCCCGTAACCCTCGAGAAACTCCGCCGGCATGCGTTTGGGCTTGCCGCTGGACAGCTCGATGCAGGCAAAGGTGGTCTGGGCACGCAGCAAGGTCACGCCATCACGTGGACGCTTGAGCTGGAAGCGCCGGGTCATGCGCAGGCGCTGGTCCCAGTCGATGATCCAGGTGGCCAGTTGCAGCTCATCGTCCTCGTAGCCCGCAGCAAGGTAGTCGATTTCGTGGCGCACCACCGCCATGGCCCGGTCCAGGCGCCGGTATTCGGCCAGGTCCAGCCCCAGGCGCTGGGAGTGGCGCCAGGCGCAACGCTCCAGCCAGGTGACGTAGACCGCGTTGTTGGCGTGACCGAGGCCATCGATGTCCTCGCTTCCGACGCGCAGGTCGATGATGAATGGTGCTGCCAGGTCCCAGCTCATGCCTGCTTCCTTGAAGGAAAACTGGATTTAGCATGGCCAAGCGGGCAAATGTCCAGCCTTTGTGGTGGATTGCCCGGCTTCTTCGCGGGCAAGCCCGCTTCCACAGTCAGGCACTCTGCCGCGAAGGCTCACGGGCCAGCAGCTCCAGTACCGCCTCGCTCAGACGCGGGTCAGCCAGCAGGCGCTGATGCCCACCCTCCTCCAGCAGCATCAGCCGGCTGTCGAACCAGGCCTTGTGGATGACTTGCGCCTCACCCGCGGGCACCAGCGCGTCATCCGCAGCATGCACCACCAGCCCCGGCAGCTCCAGCTGGTAGCCACTGACATCGAGGCGAGCGATCTGCATGCCGACATCGCGCTCGACCTGGCGGATGAACGCCGCCCTGGCCCGCGCCGGCAACCCCAGACGCTGGGCAAAGCCACGCAACACACCCAGCAGCTGCGCCGGGGCCGCAATGCTCACTGCGGCCTCGGCGCGCAGCCCCATCTGCAGCGCCAGCAACACGCTGGCACCGCCCATGGAGTGACCGATCACGGCACGTAGCGGCGGCAACTCGGCAGCCGCTTCCAGCAGTGCCCGGGCAAACAGCACCACATGCGCCTGCTGGCCGGGCGAGCGACCGTGGGCCGGGCCCTCCAGCGAGACCACGGTGTGCCCGGCCCGCACCAGCGTTTCGATCAGCGCCGCGAACTGGGTCGGGCGCCCTTCCCAGCCGTGCATCAGCAGCACCGTCGGCCCTTTGCCCCAACGCAAGGCCGACAAGCCGAAGCGCAAGGTGATGCGCTCGGCACTGGCCAGCAGCGGCAGCTCCCATTGCCGGGGCGGCAGGTTGCGCGGGGTCATGAAGGCACGGCGCATCTTGCCGGCGACGTGCTCGGGGGCCAGTCGACCCAAGGTGCCATTTACGCCACGAATCCAGCTCAGGGTAGTCATCGCCTTGCTCCAGGACCAGGGGTATCAGAGAACTGCCGACTTGGCGGCACGCAGAATGCGATCGGACAACTCGCCCGGGCCCAAGGCCCGCGCCAGGGCCAGGCCACCGATCATCAGGGCCAGGTCAGCCAAGGCTTTGTCGGCGTCTTCCGGGCGGTCGACCATCGCCGCCGTCATCAGCTCGATGTGCTCGGCCAGCACTTCACGGAAGGCTGCAGGCAGGCGCTGCATCTCGCCGAGCGAGTTCGGCAGCGGGCAGGCATGCACCTCGGCGTCACGGTGCTTGCGCGACAGATAGAAGGCGCTCGCCAGCGCACGGCGCCCTTGCCCATCGAGGTTCGGGTCCATCTGGGCGAGCAAGGCACGCCGTTCGCCCAGCAACTGGCGGAAGGCTTCGAGCATGAGTTCGTCCTTGCTCTCGAAGTGCGCATAGAAACCACCCACGGTCAGGCCCGCCGCGCCCATTACCTGGCTGACGCTCGGCTCGGCCGGTCCATGCTGGATCAACGCGCTGCGGGCGGCTTCGAGAATGCGTTCGCGGGTCTTGCTCTTCTTGTCGCTCATTGGCCGGCTGCCGATCAAAATATGATGATCGAAATATTATTCCCATCATATTTTTTCGCAAGCAGAATTTGCCACCGCTTGTCGGCAGCAGCTTTTTTTCGGCGGGAGAAAAACAAAAGGCCCATTCAATAATCGAATGAGCCTTAAAAGTCCCGCAAAACGCGGGTAAAAAATGGCGTCCCCTAGGGGACTCGAACCCCTGTTACCGCCGTGAAAGGGCGGTGTCCTAGGCCACTAGACGAAGGGGACGTAACCTTCGCGAAGATTCGACGCATCGAACCCTGGCAGAATTGGTGGAGCTAAGCGGGATCGAACCGCTGACCTCCTGCATGCCATGCAGGCGCTCTCCCAGCTGAGCTATAGCCCCGAAACAAAAGACTCATTCAATATGCGAACGAGCCTTTTTAAGTCCCGCAAAACGCGGGTAAAAGTGGCGTCCCCTAGGGGACTCGAACCCCTGTTACCGCCGTGAAAGGGCGGTGTCCTAGGCCACTAGACGAAGGGGACGTAACCTTCGCGAAGATTCGACGCATCGAACCCTGGCAGAATTGGTGGAGCTAAGCGGGATCGAACCGCTGACCTCCTGCATGCCATGCAGGCGCTCTCCCAGCTGAGCTATAGCCCCGGATTTCTAGCCTCTCGGCCCAGCGACATCCTGAAACATCGCTTGTGCAAAACTGGCGTCCCCTAGGGGACTCGAACCCCTGTTACCGCCGTGAAAGGGCGGTGTCCTAGGCCACTAGACGAAGGGGACGAACCTTCTTACCTTCAAGACCTGGTTGCTGGACCCGATCTTGCTCGACAGCCATGGCTGCCAAGCGGAATTTGGTGGAGCTAAGCGGGATCGAACCGCTGACCTCCTGCATGCCATGCAGGCGCTCTCCCAGCTGAGCTATAGCCCCACAATGTCGCTCTGAACAGAAGCGCTGGCTGGGTGCCTGGCGTTTCGTTTTCGTTCATCGCTGTGGACGGGGCGCATATTAAGATCGGATCGCAGGGCTGTCAAACTAAATTTTGAAAATATTCAAAATTTTTTTCACAGATAACAATCACTTACCGCCCTGCCCGCCCAAACCTGAACATCAAGGGCCCTGGGATCAACTTGTGGGAGCGGCCTTGTGTCGCGAAAGGGCCGCAACGCGGCCCCGGCGATATTTGCCTTGAAGCTGAAATCGTGGGACCGCGTTGCGGTCCTTTCGCGACACAAGGCCGCTCCTACAGGCCAGTGAAAGGCTATCAGGCGATGTTGGCCAGCAGCTTTTCCCATTCCTTGTTTTCTTTCTTCGACACACCACCGAGCAGGTCCAGGGCCTGGCGCAGACGGTAGCGGGTCAGGTCGGGGCCAAGGATTTCCATGGCATCGAGCACCGACACCGAGCTGGCCTGGCCGGTAATGGCGGCGAACATCAGTGGCATGGCGTCACGCAGCTTCAGCTCAAGCGCTTCGACCACGGCCTGGATGCAGCCGGTGATGCGCTCTTTCTCCCACTGGCGCAGGCTTTCCAGTTTCCACAGGATCAGCTGCATCACCTGGCGCACCTGGTCGGCGGACAGCTTCTTGCTTTCGAACAGCTTGGCATCGAGCTTGAGCGCGCCCTCGAAGAAGAAACCACCCAGCGGGGCGATCTGGCTGAATGTCTCGACCCGGCCCTGCACATGCGGGGCGATTTTCATCATGTAGTCGCTGTTGAATGCCCACTTCTGCACACGTGCGGCGAATTCTTCTACCGGCAGCTCGCGCAGCCACTGGCCATTGAGCCAAGACAGCTTCTCGATGTCGAAGATCGGGCCACCCAGGGAGATACGCGACAGGTCGAAGTGCTCGACCATCTCGGCCAGGGAGAACTTCTCGCGCTCGTCCGGCATCGACCAGCCCATGCGGCCCAGGTAGTTGAGCATGGCCTCGGGCATGAAGCCCATGCGCTCGTAGAAGGTCACCGATGTCGGGTTCTTGCGCTTGGACAGCTTGGACTTGTCCGGGTTGCGCAGCAGCGGCATGTAGCAAAGCTTCGGCTGCTCCCAACCGAAATACTCATACAGCTTGATCAGCTTCGGTGCCGACGGCAGCCACTCTTCGCCGCGCAGGACATGGGTGATGCCCATCAGGTGGTCATCGACCACGTTGGCCAGGAAGTAGGTCGGCAGGCCGTCATTCTTCATCAGCACCTGCATATCCATGCGGTCCCATGGAATTTCGACGTCGCCACGGAGCATGTCCGGTACCACGCAGATACCTTCGCTCGGCACCTTCATGCGGATCACATGCGGCTCGCCGGCGGCCAGACGACGCTGCACTTCTTCGGCGCTCAGCAGCAGGGCACGGCCGTCGTAACGCGGGGTTTCACCACGGGCCATCTGTTCGGCACGCATCTGCTCCAGCTCTTCGGCGGTGCAGAAGCAGTAGAAGGCGTGGCCGGCATCGACCAGCTCCTTGGCGTACCTGGCGTAGATCTCGCCACGTTCGCTCTGCCGGTACGGGCCGTGCGGGCCACCGACATCCGGGCCTTCGTTCCATTCGATGCCGAGCCAGCGCAGGGCGTCGAAGATCTGCTGCTCAGACTCGCGCGTGGAGCGCAGCTGGTCGGTGTCTTCGATACGCAGGATGAACTCACCGCCGTGCTGCTTGGCAAAGCAGTAGTTGAACAGGGCGATGTAGGCGGTGCCGACATGGGGGTCGCCAGTGGGCGATGGCGCGATACGCGTGCGAACGGTGGTCATGAGATTCTCGAACGAAAGATGAAACAAAGGCGGGATGTTAGCAGGGAGCAGGCACCGGGCTCCAGCAATGGCGCGAACGTCACTTGTCGGCTGGCCATGTGCCGCTGTTAAATTCATTTACATTTCTGGAACGATAGTCCCCATGCCTGCCCAACTCAAACGCCGCCTGGCGATCTTCTTCACCTTGGTGGCCCTCATCGCCCTCGCCTTCCTGGCCGAGTGGTATTTCAAGGGCCGCTTCTTCGAGAGCACCGACAATGCCTACGTGCAGGGTGAAATCACCCGTATCTCCAGCCAGCTCGGCGCACGTATCGACGAGGTCCGGGTCGACGACAATCAGCACGTGAACAAGGGCGACCTGCTGGTGCGCTTGGAGGCCGCCGACTTCGAGCTGGCCGTGGAACGTGCCCGCGCCGCCCTCGCCACCCGTGAGGCCGAATATGCCCAGGCCCAGAGTCGGCTGACTCAGCAAGGCAGCCAGATCGCCGCAGGGCAGGCGCAGGTCGCCGCCAACCAGGCCACGTTCGACCGCGCGCGCCTGGACCTGAGCCGCGCCGAAAAGCTGCGCAAGCCCGGCTTCGTCTCCGAAGAGCGGGTGACCACCCTGTCGGCAGAGAGCCATGTGGCCGGTTCCCAGGTCGACAAAGCGCGTGCCGACCTGCAAAGCCAGCGCCAGCAGGTCAACGCCTTGACCGCCGACCTCAAACGCCTCGACGCGCAGATCGCCAATGCCCGCGCCGACCTGGCCCAGGCGGAACTGAACCTGACCCGCTGTGAGATTCGCGCGCCACTCAGCGGCACCATCGGCCAGCGCAATGCCCGCAGTGGCCAGGTCGTACAGGCCGGCGCCTACCTATTGTCGATCGTGCCCGATGAGAACATCTGGGTGCAGGCCAACTTCAAGGAGACCCAGATCGGCAAGATGCAACCCGGCCAGCGCGCCGAATTGCTGTTCGACAGCTACCCCGACACCCCGATCGAAGGCCGCGTCGATAGCCTGTTCGCCGCGTCCGGCGCGCAGTTCAGCCTGCTGCCGCCAGATAATGCCACCGGCAACTTCACCAAGGTGGTGCAGCGCATCCCGGTGAAGCTGACGTTCGCCGCCGACAACCCGCTGCATGGGCGCATTCGCCCCGGCATGTCGGTCACCGCCACCGTCGACCTGCGTCACGAAGACGAAGGCCACGATGGCCGGTGATCAACTGCTCCGCCCGACTGCGGAGCCGACCCGGCGCGACTGGATCGCGGTGATGAGCGTGATGCTGGGGGCCTTCATGGCCGTGCTGGACATCCAGATCACCAACTCCTCGCTCAAGGACATCCAGGGCGCGCTTTCAGCGACCTTGGAGGAAGGCTCATGGATATCCACTTCCTACCTGGTGGCGGAAATCATCATGATTCCGCTGACCGCCTGGCTGGTTCAGCTGCTCTCGGCGAGGCGCCTGGCGGTGTGGGTGTCTGGCGGTTTCCTGGTGTCCTCATTGCTCTGCTCGATGGCCTGGAACCTCGAAAGCATGATCCTGTTCCGTGCCCTGCAGGGCTTCACCGGCGGTGCGCTGATCCCGCTGGCATTCACCCTGACCCTGATCAAATTGCCCGAGCATCACCGTGCCAAAGGCATGGCCATGTTCGCCATGACTGCCACCTTCGCCCCGTCGATCGGCCCGACCCTTGGCGGCTGGCTGACCGAAAACTGGGGCTGGGAATACATCTTCTATATCAACATCCCGCCCGGGCTGGTGATGATCGCCGGCCTGCTCTATGGCCTGGAGAAGAAAGAAGCGCACTGGGAACTGCTGAAAAGCACCGACTATGCCGGCATAGTCACCCTCGGCGTGGGCCTGGGCTGCCTGCAGGTCTTCCTTGAGGAGGGCCATCGTAAAGACTGGCTGGAGTCGAACCTGATCGTCGGCTTGGCGACTGTCGCCGCGATCAGCCTGACCACCTTCGTCATCCTGCAGCTGTCCAAACCGCAGCCCTTGATCAACCTGCGCATCCTCGGCAACCGCAATTTCGGCTTGTCGAGCATTGCCAGCCTGGGCATGGGCGTTGGGCTTTATGGTTCGATCTACCTGCTGCCGTTGTACCTGGCACAGATCCAGGGCTACAACGCCCTGCAGATCGGCGAAGTGATCATGTGGATGGGCATTCCGCAGCTGTTTCTGATTCCGCTGGTGCCGCAACTGATGAAGGTGGTGTCGCCCAAGCTGCTGTGCGCCCTCGGCTTCTGCCTGTTCGGGGTCGCCAGCTTCGGCTCGGGAGTGTTGAACCCGGACTTCGCCGGGCCGCAGTTCAACCATATCCAGATCATCCGCGCCCTTGGCCAGCCGATGATCATGGTGACCATTTCGCTGATCGCCACGGCGTATATCCAGCCGCAGGATGCCGGGTCTGCGTCGAGCCTGTTCAACATTCTGCGCAACCTGGGCGGCGCGATCGGCATCGCCTTGCTGGCAACCTTGCTGGATGCGCGGACCAAGGTGTATTTCGATTACCTGAGGGAGTCGGTGGTGCCGAGCAACCCGCAGGTGGCGGAGCGGCTGGCGCAATTGGCGGAGCGACTGGGCAATGACAATGCGGCGTTGGGCAAGCTGAGCGAAATCACCCACCAGCAGGCACTGATCATGGCCTACAACGATGCCTTCCACTTTGTCGGCATCGGGCTGGCGGTGAGCATGGTGGCGGTGTTGTTGACCCGGAAGCTGCCGGAGGGGTTGAAGGCTGGTGAAGCCCACTGATATCGCGCCCTTGTGGGAGCGGCCTTGTGTCGCGAAAGGGCTGCAAGGCAGCCCCGGCGATTGATGCATTGAAGCCGACATCCTGGGGCTGCTTTGCAGCCCTTTCGCGACACAAGGCCGCTCCCACAGGGGCCGCAAAGGGCTTCAGCTGGTAATCAGCCGCTCGCGCAGTTGGGTAATCTCGTCACGCAGTTGCGCAGCAGCCTCGAATTCCAGGTCGCGGGCAAGCTGCATCATCTTCTCTTCCAGCTGCTTGATGCGCTTGGTGATCTCGCCCGGCGTTCGCAGCTCGGCCTCGTAACGGGCGCTCTCCTCCGCCGCCTTGGCCATGCCCTTGCGCTTCTTGCTGCGCGCGCCGGGCACGGTGGCGCCTTCCATGATGTCGGTGATGTCCTTGACCACACCCTTGGGCACGATACCGTTGGCCTGGTTGAACGCGATCTGCTTCTCGCGGCGCCGCTCCGTCTCATCGATGGCGCGCTGCATGGAGCCTGTGATGTTGTCGGCATACAGGATCGCCCGGCCATTGAGGTTACGTGCGGCACGGCCAATGGTCTGGATCAGCGAGCGCTCGGAACGCAGGAAGCCTTCCTTGTCGGCATCCAGAATTGCCACCAGCGACACCTCAGGCATGTCCAGGCCCTCGCGCAGCAGGTTGATGCCCACCAACACATCGAAGGTGCCCAGGCGCAGGTCACGGATGATTTCTACGCGCTCCACCGTGTCGATGTCCGAGTGCAGGTAGCGTACCCGCACATCGTGGTCGGCCAGATAGTCGGTCAGGTCTTCGGCCATGCGCTTGGTCAGCGTGGTCGCCAGCACCCGGTCGCCCTGGGCGACGCGCTTGCGGATCTCCGACAGCAGGTCGTCGACCTGGGTCAGCGCCGGGCGCACTTCTACTTGTGGGTCGACCAGGCCGGTCGGACGCACTACCTGCTCCACCACCCGGCCGGCATGCTCGGCTTCATAGGGGCCTGGGGTGGCAGACACGAAGATGGTCTGCGGGCTGACAGCCTCCCACTCGTCAAAGCGCATCGGCCGGTTGTCCAGTGCCGACGGCAGGCGGAAGCCATATTCGACCAGGGTTTCCTTGCGCGAGCGGTCACCCTTGTACATGGCGCCAACCTGCGGAACGCTGACGTGGGACTCGTCGATCACCAGCAGGGCATCGGCGGGCAGGTAATCGTAGAGCGTGGGCGGCGGCGCGCCGGCCGGGCGCCCGGACAGGTAGCGCGAGTAGTTCTCGATGCCGTTGCAGTAACCCAGTTCGAGGATCATCTCCAGGTCGAAACGGGTGCGTTGCTCCAGGCGCTGGGCTTCGACCAGCTTGTTGGCCTTGTGCAGGTACTCGAGCCGCTCCTGCAGCTCTTCCTTGATGCCCTCCACCGCCTCCAGCAGGGTTTCCCGCGGGGTCACGTAGTGGCTCTTGGGGTAGAAGGTGAAGCGTGGCAGCTTGCGGAAAACCTCGCCGGTCAGCGGGTCGAAGGCGGCGATATTCTCGACCTCGTCATCGAACAGCTCGATGCGGATGGCCTCGAGGTCGGATTCGGCCGGGAAGATGTCGATCACGTCGCCACGCACTCGGAAGGTGGCACGGGCGAAGTCCATCTCGTTGCGGGTGTATTGCAGGTCGGCCAGCCGGCGCAACAGGGCGCGCTGGTCGAGCTTGTCGCCCCGGTCGACGTGCAGGACCATCTTCAAGTAAGTCTCGGGGCTGCCGAGGCCGTAGATGCACGACACGGTGGTGACGATGATCGCATCGCGCCGTTCCAGCAGCGCCTTGGTCGCCGACAGGCGCATCTGTTCAATGTGGTCGTTGATCGAGGCATCCTTCTCAATGAAGGTGTCCGACGACGGCACGTAGGCCTCTGGCTGGTAGTAGTCGTAGTAGGAGACGAAGTACTCCACCGCGTTGTTCGGGAAGAACGCCTTGAACTCGCCATACAACTGCGCCGCCAGAGTCTTGTTCGGCGCCAGCACCAGGGTTGGCCGCTGCACCTGCTGGATGACATTGGCGATGCTGAAGGTCTTGCCCGAGCCGGTCACCCCTAGCAGGGTCTGGTGCGCCAGGCCTGCGTCGATACCCTCGACCATCTGGCGGATGGCCTCGGGCTGGTCGCCGGCCGGCTGGAAACGGGTGACGAGCTGGAACTCGGACATGACGGACCTCGCGGTAACGCAGTAACTGTAAATTTAGCCAGTAGTCTATACCCAAATGCGCGCGCCAGGGGGCGGAATCAAGGCCAAGCTGTGCGTGCGCATTACGGTGGACCGGGCATTTCGACCAATGGTCGAAAAATATTTGCGCAAATCGCCGGAAAACCTGCGCCCGACTGTCGCAGTGACCGGTCGGTATCACTATACTGACTCCCCGTTTGTGCACCGCTTCAGTGCATTCGGCTGGAGCGTGTACGCCCTATCACTCTCCAATCAGAGCCGAAGTAACAATGAGCCTGTTTTCCGCTGTCGAGCTGGCACCCCGCGACCCTATCCTGGGCCTCAACGAAGCATTCAACGCCGACCCACGTACCGACAAGGTCAACCTGGGCGTAGGCGTGTACTGCAATGAGGAAGGCCGCATTCCGCTGCTGCGCGCCGTGATCGAAGCCGAAACCCAGCGTGCAGCCCAGCACGCCTCGCGCGGCTACCTGCCGATCGATGGTATCGCCACCTACGACCAGGCCGTACAGAAACTGCTGTTCGGTGCCGAATCGCCACTGCTGGCCGCTGGCCGCGTGGTCACCGTGCAGGCCGTGGGCGGCACTGGCGCTCTGAAGATCGGCGCCGACTTCCTCAAGCGTGTTTCGCCGAATGCCGTGGTTGCCATCAGCGACCCGAGCTGGGAAAACCACCGTGCGCTGTTCGAAAGCGCGGGTTTCCCGGTGCAGAACTATCGTTACTACGACGCGCCGAGCAACGACGTCAACCGCGCCGGCATGCTCGAAGACCTCAACGCCCTGCCGTCCGGTTCGATCGTCGTGCTGCACGCCTGCTGCCACAACCCGACTGGCGTCGACCTGACCCTGGACGACTGGAAGAATGTTCTGGAAGTGGTCAAGGCCAAGGGCCACGTGCCATTCCTCGACATGGCCTACCAGGGCTTCGGTGATGGCATCGGCGAAGACGCCTTTGCCGTGCGCCTGTTCGCCGAGTCGGGCATGGAGTTCTTTGTTTCCAGCTCGTTCTCCAAGTCGTTCTCGCTGTACGGCGAGCGCGTCGGCGCGCTGTCGATCGTCACCGCCTCGAAAGACGAAAGCACCCGCGTCCTCTCGCAGGTCAAGCGTGTGATTCGCACCACCTACTCCAACCCGCCGACCCACGGCGCGACCATCGTCGCCACCGTGCTCAACAGCGCCGAGCTGCGCCAGATGTGGGAAGCGGAGCTTGGCGAGATGCGCGAACGCATCCACGGCATGCGCAAGCAGATGGTCGCGCTGTTGGCCGAATACGGCGCCAAGCGAGACTTCAGCTTCGTCGGCCGCCAGGTGGGCATGTTCTCCTACTCGGGCCTGACCGTTGAGCAGGTTGCCCGTCTGAAGAACGACTTCGGCATCTACGCGCTGGACACCGGTCGCATCGCCGTCGCCGCGCTGAACCAGAGCAACATTCACGTGGTCACCAAGGCCATCGTTGAAGTTCTGTAACTGATTGATTTGTCAGGAGGTCGCTTGACTTCCTCCTGGCAATCGGTAAGATACGCGCAGATTCCGCGATAGCTCAGTCGGTAGAGCAAATGACTGTTAATCATTGGGTCCCTGGTTCGAGTCCAGGTCGCGGAGCCAAACACTGAGAAAGCCCCCGTATGCGCAAGCATCGGGGGCTTTTTCGTTGCATGGCGAAAGAGTTGCGGCGCTCGATTTCTCAGGCGCCAAAGATCTCCAGCCAGGCACCTCAGGGCCCACACATCACTTCCTGACCGGCTCAGTCACCGGCTTGCCTTCATCCACCAGACTCCATACGAGCAATTTGGCAGGCCGGGTCTTGCTGGCGTTTCGCGAAACGCTGTGCTCGGTGCCGGGCGCTTCGTACCAGTATTCACCGGCTTTGTAGGTCTTTTCCTGTTCGTCGTTGAGCTTCGATATCACCGCCCCTTCCAGCACATAGGCCATTACCGCCCCCGGATGCTGGTGGGCAGGTGAAGCTTGCCCGGGGGCATAGCTGACTGTGAGCATGACGGCGCTCTTGCCTGGGGCATTCGAGGGCTGTTGTCGCTGAAGGACTTTTACTTGTTCTGCGGCGTCGCCGTGGGCCCAGGCTGTGGCCTGGCCACCCAGCAATCCAGCGGCAATAAGCAAGGCAAACGAAAAGTTGGCAGATTTCATGGGCTTTCTCCTGACTGGCGATTGCCTGCAGGTTAGGCCCGGCGGCACGGGGTGCAAACGGCCAATCAGAAGGAAAAGCAGGGGGCCAGCCGGAACGCTCTCAGCAATTGCGCCCGATCGGATAGAACACGCCATGGCTCCACACCCCGAGCCACTCCTCGCCATCGATTACCCGTGGCACCGCCAGGTCGACCAGTTGGTAGAACACATTGCGATGGATCAACGCCTCGAGATTGCTGCGCATCAGCACATAGGGCGACGGCTCCTGAGTATCGGGATCGATCTCGATCCGCAACGGGTTCTGCGGCCCCGCTTCGGCCTGATCCTCGACATTGCTGGTAAAGCGCAGCACCTGCGCCTCACCACTGCCCACCACCTCAAGCATCACGGCCACGAATGGCGCATCATCGACGCGGATGCCGACCTTCTCCACCGGGGTGATCAGGAAATAGTCATCGCCATCGCGGCGTATGATTGTCGAGAACAGGCGAACCATAGGTTTCCGCCCGATGGGCGTACCCAGGTAGTACCAGGTCCCATCGCGGGCAATACGCATGTCGATATCGCCGCAGAAATCCGGGTTCCACAGATGCACCGGCGGCAGCCCCTTGTGCTTGGGAACTTGCGCCAACAGATCGTTGGCCTTGCCGGAATCCGTCATCGCCCCGCCCTCACTCGCTCATGCCCAGAAGGCTACGAGCGTACTCGCGCATCGGTGCGCCAAGCAAATCCTGTGGCGACTGGTCGTGGAACGTCAACAAACCGCCGCGGCTCTTGATCCGTGCGGTGTCGATCAAGTAGCGGGTATTGGTCTCGATCAGCATCATCTGCACCACCCCGGTATCCCAACCCAGGCGGTCGACCGCCTGCTCGTCATACCACTCGTCACCATTACCGATGCGGTCATCGGTGCGAGCGAAGCGGGTATACAACACGTAGTCGGCGCCCACCGAGCGGGCCTGGACAATCGCTTCTTCAAGCCCCAGCGGGCCTTGGGCGCGACGCACCAGCGGGAAGTACTCGACGAAGCTCTTGAAGGCCTCATCGGCCACGGCATTCTGCTTCGGCAGCGGGCCCTTGCCTGGCGGCATGAATGCGCCTTGGCCAATGAAGATGAACGAATCAGGCTGCAGGCGAATCGACAGGGTACGACGGGTATCGCTGTGGTCCAGCAAGCCGGCATCGCTCATGTGGTAACGGACGCCCTCGCCCATATCGCTGACATTCATGCAACCGCCCAACGCCATCAGCGTCAGCAGCAAGACCAGGCTACGCATCTTTCCTCCAGTGACCGGTGACGAAAAACCGGCGAATAGCCGGCGGATGCAGCTTTTGCGCCAGCTTCAGCCGCCAATCACCTTCATCACCATTACCCCCCCTGAAAACGCCAGTTCCTGCTTGTCTGCCAGGGCTTTTACCAGCAGCCGCTGCAAGCCAGGGAGCGCCTGATGACGGGGTTTCTCCAACAGGTCGCCGATAAAGTGACGATTGCCGGAGGACAGGCAGCCGTGCAGCCAGCCGGTAGAGGACAGGCGCAGCCGCGAGCAGGTGCGGCAGAACGGCACGCTTTCATTGGCGATGACGCCGAAATGGCCATGCCCCGGGATCTGGTAGCGCAGCGCCGTGGCATCCGGCGGTGCGTCGACCTGTTGGTAGCCATACCGGCCGCCGATCACATCGAGCAAGGCATCGAGCCCGACAAACTGCTGCAGGAAGGCATTGTTGTCGCGGGCCAGGTGCCCCATGCGCATCAGCTCGATGAAACGCAGCTCGAACCCCCGCGCCATGCAGTAATCGAGCATCGGCAACACCTGGTCGAGGTTCTGCCCACGCATCGGTACCATGTTGACCTTGATCCGCATGCCCATGGCGCTGGCCTGATCCATGCCTGCCAACACGCTGGCCAGGTCACCGCCTCGTGCGATGCGGCGGAACGCGTGGGGATCGAGGGTATCGAGGGACACGTTCAAGCGGCGAATACCGGCCGCCTGCAGTCGTTGCAGCTTGCGGGTGAGCAGTTGCCCATTGGTGGTCAGCGTGATGTCGTCAAGGTCGAGCTTGGCTACCGCCGCCAGAAAGGCATCCAGTCGAGGGCTGACCAATGGCTCGCCACCGGTTATGCGCAAGCGCTCGATACCAGCAGCTTCGATAAGGTAAGCCACGCCCCGCGCCAGGGCATCCGCGGACAGTTCATCCTGGGCTGCTACCAGGCGCTTGCCGTCCGGCACACAGTAGCTGCAGGCGTAATTACAGGCAGCCGTCAGGCTGACGCGCAGGTTGCGAAAACGCCTGCCTTGACGATCGACGATCATGGATGACTCCGGCATGGATGAATCGGGGCTGGCAAAACTTGACTCATGGTTCAAGTTTTTGCAAGTCCCCTTTACACCCCGGGCTCACCCGCTGACGACAAGTGCCTTTAGTGAGTGGCTTCCGGATCACGCTTGCGCTTGTTGCCCATGCGCACGCCGATATCCATGAGGAACTGGAAGAAGCCTTCCTGATCCTCCAGCACGTTGCTCCAGAACGGCGAGTGGTACAGCGCCACGGCGCCATGTACCAACGCCCAGGCGGCGCAGTAGTGGAAGTACGGCGGCACGTCTTCAAGCTTGCCTTCGCTGATGCGGCCCTTGATCAGCTGGGTCAGGCGGTCGAAGTTGGAAGCGCGGATGCTGTGCAACTGCTCGACCATTTCCGGTACCTGGTTGCCCTTGACCACCTTCTCCTCCAGGCGATCGAACAGCCGGTAGCGCTGCGGGTCGCGCATGCGGAACTCGAAGTAGGCGCGCGACAGCGCCTCCTTGTCGCGATCGACATCGGCCGAGTGCAACAGCGCGTTCAGGTCGCGCTCATAGTCGAGCATCAGGCGCAGGTAGATCTCCGCCTTGGACTTGAAGTGCTTGTAGATCGTGCCTTTGCCGATCCCCACGGCGTCGGCGATCATCTCGACAGTGACGCTGTCTTCACCCTGTTCGAGGAACAGCTTCAAGGCTGTATCGAGGATTTCCTGTTCGCGACGGCGAAACTCACGGACCTTACGAGGTTCTTTCTGCATAGGAAGGACTGGATGACATTGAAGCGGTTTATTATGCCTAACTTGCAGCAAATTGCACGGATCATCCAACCATGTCTATGTTTCTCGATGAGTTTGCCCAGGCGCCGGGGCTGCGTTACCTGAACCACGCGGCCATCGCGCCCTGGCCACGCCGGGCCAGCGAGGCGGTGGCACGCTTTGCTCAGGTCAACGTGCGCCTGGGTGCAAGCGACTACCCGGCATGGCTGGCCACCGAACGCAGGCTGCGGGAAAGGCTGGCACGCCTGGTCAACGCCCCGTCCCAGGCAGACATCGCGTTGGTGAAAAACACGTCAGAGGCGCTTTCGCTGGTCGCGTTCGGCCTCGACTGGCAAGCCGGTGACCAAGTGGTGATCAGCGACGAGGAATTTCCTTCCAACCGGGTCGTCTGGGAAGCCTTGGGCGAGCATGGCGTCGAGGTAACCAAGGTGAGCCTCGCCGGGCCTGACCCTGAAGCGGCACTGCTCGCGGCCTGCGGCCCGCGTACACGCCTGCTGGCAGTGAGTGCCGTGCAGTTCGCCAGCGGCCTGCGCCTGGACCTGCCCCGCCTTGGCGAGGGGTGTCAAGCACGTCATGTCCTGTTCTGCGTCGATGCCATCCAGCAGATCGGCGCCCTGCCTTTCGACGTGCAGCACGCTCAGTGCGACTTCGCCATGGCCGACGGCCACAAGTGGATGCTGGGCCCTGAGGGCATGGGGTTGTTCTATTGCCGGGCGGCACTGCGCCCGCAGTTGAAGCTGCACGCTTATGGCTGGCATATGCTCGAACAGCTGGGCGATTTCGACCGTCGCGAGTGGCAACCGGCACGCAGCGCAAGGCGTTTTGAATGCGGCAGCCCGAACATGCTGGGGGCGTGCGCCCTGGAGGCCAGCTTGTCATTGCTGGAGGAGATAGGCATGGCAGAGGTTGGCCGGCACTTGCAACTGCGGGTCGAGCAACTGCTTCAGGGCTTGGCCAGTATTCCCGGCGTACACCTGCATAGCCCGGTATCCCCGGAAAAACGGGCGGGCATAGTCACTTTCAGCCTTGCGGGGCAGGACAGCACGGCTGTCTATCGAAGCCTGATGGCGGAGCAGACGATCTGCGCACTGAGAGGGCCAGGTATACGGTTTTCGCCACATTTCTATACCAGTGAGCAGCTGATCGACGAAGCTGTCCAGCAAATACGGCGCTTGGCCATGCGCTGAGGGAGGAAGGGACAGCGGACGTATTCCAAATCTGTTTAAAAAACGAACAGAGAAGCACTGGCACTGCGCCAAAGCTGGCTAATACTTGAAGTGTTGGCGCGGCGCATCCCCCCCAAGTGGCGCGCCGATAAAGGTGCTCAGGGACCGCGTACCTTTGTTTTACTCCTAATGGTCTTAACCCGGATTCCCCCCCCAGAACCCGGGTTTTTTTTGCCCGGCACCAGCCGCCCGGCTCCGGCTCTGGCTCTGGCTCTGGCTTTTGATTTTGCTTCTAAGCGCGCGATAGTTCAGACAACGCGAAATGCGACTTCAGGAGGCCGAGCGCAGGCGTCTGGAGGGCCAGGGTGCGCAGCACCCCTTCGGCGTAGCCGAAGGCGCGAGATGTAGACTTGCGCAGCAAGTCGTAGGCCGCGCGGGCCCGGAAGACGCCGGAGCGAGGGGACCCCGGAGCGAAGCGCAGGGGCCGGATGATGGGAGCCAGCGTTTTTTGGTTACTTTTTGTCGCGTTTGACAAAAAGTGACCCGCCGTAAGGGCGGAAAGGTGACTGTGCGTCGCCATCACAAATGAATGTATGCGAAAAAAATCAAAACCATCGCGCTCGTGCTTTTGGCTTTTGGCTTTTGGCTTTGGAAGTGGGCTTACAAATCAGGTCTACATTCATTCGCCATGGTGGCGCTGAATCAGCTTTTCGCCTTTACGGCGACCTACTTTTTGACTGGGCAAAAAGTAGGCAAAAACCCCCGCTCCCATCATCCGGCCCCTGCGCTGCGCTCCGGGGTCCCCTCACTCCGGCGCCCTCCGGGCCCGCGCGGCCTACGACTTGCTGCGCAAGTCTACATCTCGCGCCTTCGGCTACGCCGAAGGGGTGCTGCGCACCCTGGCCCTCCAGACGCCTGCGTTCGGCCTCCTGAAGTCGCACTCTGCGTCGCCTGATCTACCGCGCGCTTAGAAGCAAAAGCAAAAAGCAAAAGCAAAAGCAAAAGCAAAAGCAAAAGCAATTGGTCTGGACTCAGGCCACTCGTGCCAGCGGGAACAGGCGCTTGAAATTGCCCGTGGTCTGCTCCGCCAGCTGCTGGTAGCTGACCCCACGCAACGATGCCACATACTCCGCCACCTCCCGTACATACTGCGGCAGGTTCGGCTTGCCGCGATACGGGATCGGCGCCAGGTACGGCGAGTCGGTTTCCACCAGCAGACGGTCGACCGGCACCTGCCGCGCCACCTCGCGCAGGGCATCGGCATTGCGGAAGGTGACAATACCGGACAACGAGATGTAGTAACCCAGGTCCAGCGCCGCCTTGGCCATGTCCCAGTCTTCAGTGAAGCAGTGCAACACGCCCGCCTGCGGCAGGTTCGCTTCACGCAACAGCGCCAGGGTATCGGCCCGCGCCGCACGGGTATGCACGATTACCGGTTTGCCGGTCTGCCGCGAGGCTTCCAGGTGCAGGCGGAACGACGCCTGCTGCAACTCGGCGGCTTCCGGCTCGTAGTGGTAGTCCAGGCCGGTTTCGCCAATCGCCACCACATGCGGGTGCGCCAACTCGCGCAGCAGCCACTCCAGTGCCGGCGTCTCGCCCGGCGCAAGGTCCAGCGGGTGCACGCCCACCGAGCAGTCGACATCGGCGTACTGCTCGCTCAGCGCCTTCACCGCCCCGGCATTTTCGGCGCTGACGCCAATGCACAGGAAATGCCCGACCCCACGCTCGCGCGCTGCCTGCAGGGCAGCATCGAGGGAGCCCTGATGGGCGCTCAGGTCAAGACGGTCGAGATGGCAATGGGAATCTACGAGCATGGGAGGCGGCACACATGAAAAGATGGAAAGTCAGCGGGAACCGGGCAGCTGCAGCCAGTGGCCCAGCAGCGCTTCCAACAGCAGTACACGATTGAGGTTGGCTTTGCCGAGCACCTTCTGGCGCTGTTCGAGGATCCATGCCTGGACCTCCAGCACCTTGCCCTGACGGGCCTTCTGCGCGAGGTACTGCACCACCTTGCGCATGTCGGCCAAGCCCAACCCCGCTTCATCCTGGGTCAACTGGTAGCGCAGGATCAAGTGCGACCAGTCGCAGAACCAGTCGAACAGCAACAGCAACGGCACATTGCTCCAGGCCTCGGCCAGCTGACTGGGCGATTGCTGCTGCTTGAGCAGCTTCTTCACCCCGTCAGTCACCAAGGCCCGTTGCTCACGTACACCTTGCGCTTGCAGGCTGACCGCCATCAGCGGCGAACCGGCGGCGAGGGTCAACAGCTCTTCGCGCTCGGCCTCGTCGCTGTCGGGCAACGCCGTGGCCAGCCAGGCCTGGCTCTGCGCCAGGCTGGGCTGTGGGCAGACGACTTGCTGGCAGCGGCTCTTGATCGTCGGCAACAGGCGGCTGGGCTGATGACTGACCAGCAGCAGCACGGTATCGCCCGAAGGCTCCTCCAGGCTCTTGAGCAAGGCGTTGGAAGCGTTGACGTTCATCGCCTCGACCGGCTCGATCAGCACCACTTTACGCCCGCCCAGCTGCGCCGTCTGCACGACGAACGACACCAGTTCGCGCACCTGATCGACCTTGATCGGCTTGTCGGCCTCCTCCGGCTCCAGCACGAAGTTATCCGGGTGGCTACCGGCCTTGAGCAACAGGCACGACTTGCACTGCCCGCAGGCATCCAGCGCCTGCGGCTGCTGGCACAGCAGGCGCGCCATCAGCCGCTCGGCCAGGGCGCGCTTGCCAATGCCCTGCGGCCCGTGCAGCAGGTAAGCGTGGGCGTGCCGGGCACGCCCGGCCAGTTGCTGCCACAGCGCCTGCTGCCAAGGGTAGGCCTCAGCCACGGCAACGCTCCACGATGCCCGGCAGCAGCGCATCGATGGCGCGCTGCACGGCCTCCAGTGGCTGGGCGGCGTCGAGCAGGGTGTAGCGCTGCGGCGCGCCATGGGCGCGTTGCAGATAGGCTTGGCGCACAGCTTCGAAGAAGGCCTGGCCTTCCTGCTCGAAACGGTCCAGGCGACCGCGGGCGGCAGCACGGGCCAGGCCGACTTCCACCGGCAGGTCGAAGACCAGGGTCAGATCCGGGCGCAGATCCCCCTGGACGAATTGCTCCAGCGCAGCGATACGCTCAACCGACAGGCCACGGCCGCCGCCCTGGTAAGCGTAGGTGGCATCGGTGAAGCGGTCGCAAAGCACCACCGCGCCCCGGGCAAGCGCCGGGCGAATCACTTCGGCCAGGTGCTGGGCACGGGCAGCGAATACCAGCAGCAGTTCGGTGTCTGCGGCCATCACTTCAGCGCTTGGAGCCAGCAACAGCTCGCGGATTTTTTCAGCCAGCGGCGTACCGCCAGGCTCGCGGGTCAACACCACGTCCAGGCCCAGCTCGCGCAGGCGCGCAGCCAGGTAATCGCGATTGGTGCTCTTGCCCGCGCCTTCGGGGCCTTCAAGGGTAATAAACAAGCCGCTCACTGGCAGTCCTTAATGTTGTTCGTCGGGCGTAGCCGCGTCGGCCGGCGCGGCGTCGCTGGCAGGATCCTGCTCGGCGGGTTCGGCCGCGTCTGCAGGCGCACTTTGCGGCGCCGGGCTGGAGCGGTAATCCGCACGACGCTTGAGCTGAAACTCACGCACCGCCGAGTTGTGATCGTCCAGGTCATCGGAAAACACGTGGCTGCCATCGCCACGGGCAACGAAGTACAGGCTGGTGCCATCGGCTGGGTTGAGCGCGGCATGGATCGCCTCCCGCCCGACCATGGCGATCGGTGTCGGTGGCAGGCCGGTCATGGTGTAGGTGTTGTAAGGCGTCGGTTCGCGCAGGTCGGCGCGGGAAATCTTGCCGTTATAGCGCTCACCCATGCCGTAGATCACCGTCGGGTCGGTCTGCAGCATCATGCCCAGGCGCAGGCGGCGGACGAAGACGCCAGCGATCTGCCCACGCTCCTGAGGGATACCGGTTTCCTTCTCCACCAGCGAGGCCATGATCAAGGCCTGGTAGGGGTCACGGTAAGGCAGGTCAGTGGTGCGCTCGGCCCATTCCTTGGCCAATACTTCGTCAAGGCGCATGTAGGCCTGCTGCAGCAGCTCGACGTCACTCATGCCACGCACGAAGCGGTAGGTATCAGGGAAGAAGCGGCCTTCAGGGAACACGCCGGTGTGGCCGAGCTTGTCCATCACTTCAGCGTCGGAAAGGCCATCCAGGGTGTGCTTGAGCTTTTCATGCCTGGCCACCGCCGAACGCACCTGGCGGAAGGTCCAGCCTTCGACCAGGGTCAGGTTGTACTGCACCACATCGCCACGGCGCCAGACGTCGAACAGATCTTCCACGGTCATGCCGGGGGTGAGGCGATACTCGCCGGTATGCAACTGTGTGCCGGCCATGTTGAAGCGCCAGTACAGGCGCAGCCAGACGGCATCGTCGAGCAAGCCTTCGGCCTGCATGCGATAGAACATGCGGTTGGGGTTGGTGCCACTGGGCACGTCGAGCAGGCGCTCTTCGGCCACATGCAGGGGCTGCTCCAGCACCGAGTTGATCTTCCAGGCCGACCAGCCCAGGGCCAGGCCAGCGAGGATCAAGCCCATTTCCAGCAGCAGCAGGAATTTGCGTCTCACGAATTCAGGTATCCAGTAACGTACGGGCAACGGCCTGCAGTTTACGGGTGAGTGGGCCCGGCGACCAGTTCAGCGCGGCAATTCCGCGCACGGGCCAGACGCCATAGACACTGTTGCAGACAAACACTTCGTCCGCCTGTTGCAATTCGTCGAACGCGATATCTCGCACCTGTACCGGGATGCCCAGCCGCTGCGCCTGCTCCAGCAGGGCACCGCGCATCACGCCGGCCACGCCACAACGGCTGAGTTCAGCCGTGAGCAGCACGCCATCGCGCACCAGAAACAGATTGCTGTATACGCCTTCGATCACCCTGCCCTGCCCGTCACGCATCAGGCCTTCGGCATGTTCGCTGTCCTGCCATTCGGCACGGGCCAGCACTTGTTCCAGGCGATTGAGGTGTTTCAGGCCGGCCAGCAACGGTTGCTCCGCAAGCCGGGTCTGGCAAGGGAACAGCCGCACGCCGTGCTGGGCATGTTCGACAGGATAGCTGGGCAGCGGGCTGCCCTGGAGAATCCGCCGCGGTGCAACGCCGGCAACCGGCGCGTAGCCCCGCTGACTGTCGCCACGGGTGAGGACCAGCTTGGCGACTCCGTCACCGAGCTGACGGGCGAAGAGCAGGATTTCATCACGCACCAGCGCCAGATCGGCGTCGATCATCAGCCGCTGGCAACCCAGCGCCAGGCGGGCCAAATGGCCGTCCAGCAGACTGGGCCGGCCAGCGCGCACGGCGATGGTCTCGAACAGGCCATCGCCGTAGGCCAGGCCGCGGTTCTGCAAATTGATCGCAGTCGCGGGCTGGCCGTCGATCCAGCTGTGCATCAATCGACGAACCGGCGGAACACCAGCGAACCGTTGGTGCCACCAAAGCCGAACGAGTTGGACAACACCACGTCGATCGGCATGCTGCGCGCCTGGTGCGGTACGAAGTCGAGGTCGCAGCCTTCGTCCGGCTCATCGAGGTTGATGGTCGGCGGCGCCATCTGGCTGTTGATCGCCAGCACGCTGAAGATCGCCTCAACTGCACCGGCAGCGCCGAGCAGGTGACCGGTCATCGACTTGGTCGAGCTGACCGCCAGCTTGTAGGCATGCTCGCCGAACACGCGCTTGATCGCCGCGACTTCGGCGATATCGCCGGCCGGGGTCGAGGTACCGTGGGCGTTGATGTAGCTGACCGCTTCAGGCTGGATGCCAGCATCGCGCAGGGCATTGGCCATGCAACGGGCAGCACCTTCACCGCTGTCGGGTGGCGAGGTCATGTGGTAGGCGTCACCGCTCATGCCGAAACCGACCAGCTCGGCATAGATGGTCGCACCACGGGCCTTGGCGTGTTCGAGCTCTTCGAGCACCAGCGCACCGGCACCGTCGGACAGCACGAAGCCATCACGGCCCTTGTCCCACGGACGGCTGGCACGGGTTGGCTCATCGTTGCGGGTGGACAGCGCCCGAGACGCACCGAAGCCCCCCATGCCCAGGCCACACGCAGCCATTTCGGCGCCACCGGCAATCATCACGTCGGCTTCACCGTAGGCGATGTTGCGCGCGGCCATGCCGATGCAGTGGGTGCCGGTGGTGCAAGCGGTGGCGATGGCGTAGTTCGGCCCCTGCAGCCCCAGATGGATCGACAGGAAGCCGGAGATCATGTTGATGATCGAACCCGGCACGAAGAACGGCGAAATACGGCGCGGGCCTTGCTCGTGCAAGGTACGGCTGGTTTCTTCGATGTTGGTCAGACCGCCGATACCCGAGCCCATGGCCACGCCAATGCGCTCACGGTTGGCGTCGGTGACTTCCAGGCCGGCATTACGCACTGCCTGGAAACCGGCCGCCAGGCCGTACTGAATGAACAGGTCGAGCTTGCGGGCCTCTTTGGCCGACAGGTACTGCTCAACCTCGAAGCCTTTCACCGAGCCGCCAAAACGGGTGGAGTAGGCAGACAGGTCCGTATGCTCGATCGGACCAATGCCACTGCGGCCAGCCAGAATGCCCTGCCAGGTGCTCGGTACATCGGTACCCAGTGGCGACAGCATGCCCATACCGGTGACCACGACGCGTCTACGCGACACAGTACTCTCCTTTTCTAATCACAGAGTTTCTTGCCATTGCATTCAAGCAATGGAATGAAATGGCAACAAGCTCTCGTAGCGAGCGAAACGACGGCGCTGGCTCGCAAAGAAAAAACCGCACGCCGGCAAAGGCAGTGCGGTTCTTCTCGACAAGAAGCGTCGACTACAACGTCTTAAGCCTGGTGGTTTTTGACGTAGTCGATTGCAGCTTGAACGGTAGTGATCTTCTCGGCTTCTTCGTCAGGGATTTCGGTCTCGAATTCCTCTTCCAGAGCCATCACCAGCTCAACGGTGTCAAGCGAATCGGCACCCAGGTCATCGACGAAGGACTTCTCAGCAGTCACTTCCTCTTCCTTGACGCCCAGTTGCTCGGCGACGATTTTCTTGACGCGTTCTTCGATGGTGCTCATACCTAGTTTTCACTCCTAATGGACATATGTCAGGCAGCTGGCCGGTGACCAAGTTTATAGAAAGACGTTCGCTTTTCAAGCGGAACGCAACTTCCCTTTAGCCACCGCGCCCGCTGCCTGGAATCTGGTTGCAGCTTTATAACGGATTTTAGGCTCGCAGTATGACTCTTTTTTGAAGCAATCCGTCACATTGAGTTGCAGTTTTACATGTACATCCCGCCGTTGACCGGCACGGTTGCACCGGTAACGTAGCCAGCGCCGTCCGACGCCAGGAACGAAACCACCTTGGCAATTTCGTCAGCCTGGCCCAGGCGGCCCAGCGGAATCTGGGTCTGCAGGGCTTCGCGCTGCGCCTCTGGCAACTCGCGGGTCATGTCGGTATCGATGAAGCCCGGGGTCACCGAGTTGACGGTGATGCCACGCGAGCCCACTTCACGCGCCAGGGCGCGGCTGAAGCCTTCGAGGCCGGCCTTGGCCGCCGCGTAGTTGGCCTGGCCGGCGTTGCCCATGGCACCGACGACCGAACCGATGCTGATGATACGACCCCAGCGCGCCTTGGTCATGCCACGCAGCACGCCCTTGGACAGACGGTAGAGGCTGTTCAGGTTGGTGTCGATCACGTCGAACCACTCGTCGTCCTTCATGCGCAGCATGAGGTTGTCGCGGGTGATACCGGCGTTGTTGACCAGAATGGCCGGTGCGCCGAACTGCTCACCAATGGCGCCCAGCACGGCTTCCACGGACTCGGCGCTGGTGACGTTCAGTTCCATGCCGGTACCGGCGATGCCATGTTCTTTCAGGGTGGCGGCGATGCGCTCGGCACCGGAAGCCGAGGTGGCGGTACCGATCACGGTCGCGCCCTGGCGGCCCAGCTCGAGGGCGATGGCCTGGCCAATACCACGGCTGGCGCCGGTGACCAGTGCAACTTTACCTTGCAGGCTCATGCAAGCTTCTCCAAATCAGGCCAGCGCCGCACGGGTGGCGGCGACAGCGTCAGGGGTATTGAGGTTGTAGGTGGTCACGCCGTCGGCGCAACGCTTGTTCAGGCCAGCCAGGACCTTGCCCGGGCCGCATTCGACCAGGTTGACCGCACCGTTGGCGGCCAGGGTCTGCACGCATTCAACCCAGCGTACCGGCTGGTACAGCTGTGCCAGCAGGTCTCGCTTCAGGGCATCGAGGTCGGCGGCGACAGCGGCGGTGACGTTCTGCACCACCGGGATCTGCGGGGCCTTCCATTCGATAGCGTTGACGGAGTCGGCAAAGCGCTCGGCAGCCGGCTTCATCAGGGCGCAGTGCGACGGCACGCTGACCGCCAGCGGCAGGGCGCGCTTGGCACCCTTGGCCTTGCACAGTTCCACGGCGCGGTCGACCGCAGCCTTGTTACCGGCGATGACCACCTGGCCTGGCGAGTTGAAGTTCACGGCGCTGACCACTTGGTCTTCGGCCGCTTCGGCGCAGATTTCCACCACGACGGCGTCATCCAGGCCCAGGATCGCAGCCATGGCACCGTGACCGGCAGGCACGGCTTCCTGCATCAGCTGGCCACGACGCTCGACCAGGCGCACGGCGTCTTTCAGCGACAGGGCGCCCGCAGCGACCAGGGCGCTGTATTCGCCCAGGCTATGGCCGGAAACGAACGCCGGTTGTGCGCCGCCCTCTTCCAGCCACAGGCGCCAAAGGGCGATGGAAGCGGTGAGGATCGCTGGCTGGGTCTTGTCGGTTTGGTTGAGTTGTTCTTCCGGGCCTTCCTGGACCAGCTTCCACAGGTCGTAGCCCAGAGCCTCGGAAGCCTCCTTGAAGGTCTCGATGACCACCGGCTTTTCAGCGCCGAGTTCGGCGAGCATGCCCAGCGACTGGGAACCTTGACCGGGGAAGACGAATGCGAGGGATGCAGACATTGAACAAGCCCTTATGATCTTGTCATCGGATAGGGTGCGCCGGGCCTTGGGCCGGGCGCGGAATCTGAAAACTTGGATGGAAACACAGACCAAGCGGTCACATTTAAGCACTTCATCGGCGAAATGCCTAAGGCAACAAATCTTCGAGGCGACCATGCAGCCGCTGCGGGAGGTTTTCCTGGATCTCGATCAGCGCCCGCTGGATCGCGCTCTGGAAGCCCTGCACGCCCGCCGAACCATGGCTCTTGATGACGATACCCTGCAGGCCGAGGAAGCTCGCGCCGTTGTGCCGCGCTGGCGCCAGGTCGGCCTGCAGGCGCTTGAGCAACGGCATCGCCATTGCCCCTGCCACCCGCGACAACACCCCGCCCTTGAACAGCTTTTCGATACGCGCGCCGATCATGGTAGCCAGACCTTCGCTGGACTTGAGCAGGATGTTGCCGACAAAACCGTCGCACACCACCACATCCGCCTCACCGCGGTACAAGCCATCACCTTCGACGAAGCCGACATAGTTGAGGCCACGGGCGTTCTGCAGCAGGGTGGCGGCCAGCTTGACCTGCTGGTTGCCCTTGATGTCCTCGGTACCGATGTTCAGCAGCGCCACGCGTGGCCGGTGAATGCCCAGGGCCTGGGCAGCCACGGACCCCATGACGGCGAACTGGTAGAGGTTTTCGGCACTGCAGTCGACATTGGCGCCAAGGTCGAGCAGCTGGCAGTAACCCGCCTGGGTCGGGATCGCCGCGACCATGGCCGGCCGATCGATACCCGGCAAGGTCTTGAGCACGAAACGCGACAATGCCATCAGCGCCCCGGTATTGCCGGCACTTACGCAGGCCTGGGCCTTGCCGTCACGCACCAGTTCGAGGGCGATGCGCATCGACGAGTCCGGCTTGCCGCGCAACGCCTGTGATGGCCGCTCGTCCATACCGACTACCTCACTGGCGGCGACAATCTGCAGGCGCGCGCGATCCGCAGCCGCAAGGCCGCTGACAAGATCTTCAAGGAGGGAGGGTTGACCGACGAGGGTCAGGTGCAGCGAGGGGGTAGCCGAAAGGCAGGCAATGCTAGCCTGGACAATGCTGCGGGGACCGAAGTCCCCGCCCATTGCGTCGATCGCGATGATCTGAGCGGACAAGGATTACTCGTCAGCGCCCTTATCGACCACTTTGCGGCCACGGTATACGCCTTCTGGCGAAACGTGGTGACGCAGGTGCACTTCACCGGTGGTCTTTTCTACCGACAGCGCGTTTTCCGACAGGGCGTCGTGGGAACGGCGCATGTCACGGGCAGAGCGGGATTTTTTGTTCTGCTGAACAGCCATAATTGATTAACTCCTAAACGTTTGGGTCACGCTTTAACTGCGCCAAAACACTGAACGGGTTGGACCGCGATACCTCGTCCTTGCTCGATTCGGGCTCGTCTGCGCCCGCCGGCTGCTGGCATTCTTCCGGATGGTGAGCAGGCACGATAGGCAAGGCGAGCAGCAGCTCCTCCTCGACCAAGGCCTGCAGATCCAAAGGATCTTCGCCCAGTTCCAGCACGTCATAGCCTTTCGGCAACGACTGGGTATTCGCACCCTCCTTCACCACGGCGTAAGTACATTCGCTGTGGATCGGCAGGGTGACCAGCTCAAGACAACGCTGGCAAACCATTTTGACTTCGACGTCCAGCTCGCTGTGGATAACCACCACGTGCTGTTCATCTCGTTCAAAATCGAACTTCGCCTGCACCGTACCGACATCGTCGGAAAGCGGGTCGCAGAGTCTTTCCAAATCAGCGAGTTGCAGCGTACCAGTGATGGATACGCCTCGGTCGGCTAATTTGCGCGGGTCAACGTGAGGTGGAATCGGGTCATTCAACATAGGCGCAGCATTCTAGGGATGCCCCCCGCCCCTGTCAAAGGAAATTAGGCGGCATCTCGCATGTTAGAATCGGGTTCAACTGACCAGGAGTCTATCATGCTGCCTCTGTTGCTGGCTTCCAGCTCTGCCTACCGACGCGAACTGCTCGCGCGCCTGCGCCTGCCCTTCACCTGGGCAAGCCCCGACCTAGACGAGCGACGCCTGGCTGACGAACCCGCCGTGGAACTGGTGAAACGCCTGGCCAGGCAAAAGGCCGAAGCGCTTGCCGCCAGCCATCCGGGGCACCTGATCATCGGCTCCGACCAGGTCGCGGTATTGGGCGAACAGATCCTCGGCAAGCCGCACACCTTCGATCGCGCCTGCGAGCAGCTGCTCGAAGCCAGCGGCCAGCAGGTGACCTTCCTGACCGGGCTAGCACTGCTCAATACCGCAACCGGGCACTGCCAGGTCGACTGCGTGCCGTTCACGGTCATCATGCGCGAGCTGAATCGGGAGCAGGTGGAGCGCTATGTGCAGGCGGAGCAGCCGCTGGATTGCGCGGGGAGCTTCAAGGCGGAAGGATTGGGGGTGAGTTTGTTTCAGAGCACCCATGGGTGCGATGCCACCAGCCTGATCGGGCTGCCACTGATTCGGCTGGTGGATATGCTGACCCGGGAAGGCGTGGTCATACCTTGAGATTTTTGGGGCCGCTGCGCGGCCCCGGCAATTTCGAATCAGCGCAGCTGAGGCCCCTGGAACCCCATCCACATGGCCAGGTGCTCGGCCACGCTGGCACCAATGCGCTTGGAGAAGCGATCGAACGGCGACTCCTGCACGGTGTAATCGACCAAGTCCTTCTCACCCACGATCTCACGCGCCACGTAGCTGGCACTGCCCAGCCCGTCCACCAGCCCCAGTGCCTTGGCCTGCTCACCCGACCAGACCAGGCCACTGAACAGCTCCGGATGCTCCTTGTCCTTCAGGCGGTCACCCCGCCCCTGCTTGACCATGGCAATGAACTGCTGGTGCGTGGTATTGAGCACACCCTGCCAGAACGCACGCTCTTCAGGTTTTTCAGGCGAGAACGGATCAAGAAACGCCTTGTGCTCGCCAGCGGTATAGGTACGACGCTCCACACCCAGCTTCTCCATGGAGCCCACGAAACCGTAGCCGGCCGCCGTCACACCAATGGAGCCGACCAGGCTGGCCTTGTCGGCATAGATCTCATCCGCCGCACTGGCGATGTAATAAGCCCCGGAAGCGCCCAGGTCGGCTATCACTGCATACAGTTTGATATCCGGGTGCTCAGCGCGCAGGCGACGGATCTCGTCATATACATAGCCTGCCTGCACAGGGCTGCCGCCCGGACTGTTGATGCGCAGGACCACCGCCTTGGTCTTGGGGTCCTTGAACGCATCGCGCAGGCTCTTGACGATATTGTCGGCGCTGGCCGCTTCCTGATCGGCAATCACCCCGCGCACTTCAACCAGGGCTGTGTGATTGCCACTGCGCGACGCAGCCTTGTCCACATCCATGAACGGCAGGAACAAGGCCAGGATGCCGAACAGGTAGACGAAGGTCAGCAGCTTGAAGAAGATCCCCCATCGCCGGGCCCGACGCTGCTCCTGAACCCCTGCCAGCAAGGTCTTTTCAAGCAACTTCCAGCTCTTGTGCTCGACACGAGCCTCTTCGTTCTGCGCTTCACGCGCTTCGCGAGCGAGACGCTCCTCTTCGGTCTCGTTAACCGGCGCTTTCCACTCGTCAGCCATGCTCACCTACCTTGGAATTGGACTTGCCTGGAACCAGCCAGCCACTCGCGCAGCTGGGAAAAATGATCGATGCATACTTGCGGACCAAACTCGGCCAGTGCCTGAAGCGACATCGCACCGTAGCCCACCGCCACCGAATGCATGCCGGCATTGCTGGCCATCTGCAGGTCGAATGCCGAATCTCCGACCATCAGCGCCCGACCAGGTTCGACACCGCAATGCCCGAGGATTTCCTCAAGCATGAGCGGGTGAGGCTTGCCGCGGGTTTCGTCGGCGGCACGGGTAACGTCGAAGAACCGCTCCCAACCATTGGCCTTGAGCACCCGATCCAGGCCGCGGCGCGCCTTGCCGGTCGCTACTGCCAGGCGATAGCCCTCGGCACGGAAGGCATCCAGCGATTCGACCACACCGTCGAACAGCGGCGAAGGTTGTTGATCAAGAGCCATATAGATGTCGGCATAGTGCTGACGGAAGGTTTCGACCTGCTGCGGATCAAGGTGTGGATACAGTGTCGAGATGGCCTCCCCAAGCGCCAGGCCAATGATGCCCTTGACCGCACCCTCAGGGCTTGGCGCCTCGCCGGCACGCTCGGCAGCGGCATTCATCGCCTCGACGATGCGGCCGATGGAATCGGCCAGGGTGCCGTCCCAGTCGAAAATCAGCAGCTCATAGTCACGGCGCACTCAAACGCTCCACGGTCTTGGCCCAGACTTCGTCCACAGGCGCTTCGAGTTTCAGCTCGCCGCCACCTGGCAGCGGCACGGTCAATGCGTAGGCATGCAGGAACAGGCGCTTGCCCCCCAGTTCGCGGATCTCGCGGCTGAAATCCTCGTCGCCATACTTGCTGTCACCGGCGATCATGTGCCCGGCATGCAGGGTATGCACGCGAATCTGGTGGGTGCGACCGGTGATCGGGCGCGCCTCGACAATGGTGGCGAACTCGCCGAACCGACGCAGCACGCGGAACAGGGTCAACGCCTCCTTGCCCTCATCGTTGACTTCGACCATGCGTTCGCCGGAGCGCAGGTTGCTCTTGAGCAGCGGGGCGTTGACCTGCTTCTTCGAGGTTGGCCAGTGACCGCGCACCAGCGCCATGTAGCGCTTGTCCACGCCGTCACCGCGCAAGGCAGCATGCAAGTGGCGCAGCATGCTGCGCTTCTTGGCGATCATCAGCAGGCCAGAGGTGTCGCGGTCCAGGCGGTGCACCAGCTCCAGTTCCTTGGCGTCCGGGCGCAGCTGACGCAGCGCCTCGATCACGCCGAAGCTCAGGCCGCTGCCACCGTGCACGGCGATGCCGGCTGGCTTGTTCATCACGATCAGCGCCTTGTCTTCGAAGACGATGGCGGCTTCCAGGCGTTGCAGCAGCCCCTGGGCCACCGGCGCCGGCTCGTCACGCTCGGGCAAGCGGACGGGCGGCACGCGCACGATATCGCCGGCCTGGATCTTGTACTCGGGTTTGACCCGCCCCTTGTTGACGCGCACCTCACCCTTGCGCAGGATGCGGTAGACCAAGGTCTTGGGCACGCCCTTGAGCGCCGTGATAAGGAAATTGTCGATGCGTTGGCCGGCAAGTTCCGGCGCGACTTCGATCAGCTGGACGCCGGAAGTCGGGGGGGTATTGGTCGTCATGGAGGGGATCATAACAATTATTTATGGAATTGAAGCACTTAATCATCAATGCTATAGTCGCGAACGCCGCCAAAAGCGGCAGGCCAGTGAAACCAGGCCCTGGGCCGGTTACTGACCTACGCAGTTCTCCAGGACGCGAGGCCGTCCTACGGGGTTTTCGCCAGTTTACCGAATTGCCTGGAATCGCCACCAGCGCTGTGTAGAGAAGACCGAAAAAAAACGACAAGTGTGGTTTTTCACCTGCTTCCCGATTCTTTTCGCTGCACCTCTGCCCGCCCCCGTCGCTTCCACGCAACGCAAGGCGAATGCTTCGGAAATACCTGCCTTGGACATGTAATGGCGTCAGCTTCCCGTTCGAAGCTGGCGAAAAATGCAACCCGTTGCGGATTCAGCGCGCGGCAGCACCCGAATTATCAGGGATACGTGCAGGGTGGAGATGCACAGCCCTCGGACCGTGTAGCACCGCGTCCGGCCACCGGCCCACTGAACGGCCGGCGAGCGGATAAGGTCCTGAACAGATGCCTCCGGGCGTCCACGGCTGACGGTTGATTCCTCCTCCTGACTGAGTGCACGAGGCCCGCTTGGTTGATTCGGATACCCATTCGAAGCCACCGGGGCCTGGTAGGCACCGCAGCAAACAGGACGCGTCGTCGCGACAACGGCAGGCTGGGCAACCGGCTGGTGCCGAACGTTGCTCGACACGGGGGTGGCCCGGCCACCCTTTGCGCACCTTGGCACCGACCATGAGAAGTCGTGTGTGCCGCACGCCGTTTCCGGCAGCCCGGAAACCGACGGTACAACATGAAAAGAATGCTGATTAACGCAACTCAACCTGAAGAGTTGCGTGTAGCCCTGGTGGACGGCCAACGTCTCTACGACCTGGACATCGAGTCCGGCGCGCGCGAGCAGAAAAAGGCCAACATCTACAAAGGCAAGATCACCCGGATCGAGCCCAGCCTCGAAGCCGCCTTCGTCGACTTCGGCTCCGAACGTCACGGCTTTCTGCCGCTGAAGGAAATCTCCCGCGAGTACTTCAAGAAGTCCCCTGAAGGCCGGGTCAACATCAAGGAAGTCCTGAGCGAAGGCCAGGAAGTCATCGTCCAGGTCGAGAAGGAAGAGCGCGGCAACAAAGGCGCCGCCCTGACCACCTTCATCAGCCTGGCTGGCCGCTACCTGGTGCTGATGCCCAACAACCCGCGTGCCGGTGGCATCTCGCGCCGTATCGAAGGCGAAGAGCGCAACGAACTGCGTGAAGCCCTGAACGGCCTGACCGTACCGGGCGACATGGGCCTGATCGTACGCACTGCCGGCCTTGGCCGCAGCAGCGAAGAAATGCAGTGGGACCTCGATTACCTGCTGCAACTGTGGACCGCCATCAAGGAAGCGTCCCAGGACCGGGCCGCGCCCTTCCTGATCTACCAGGAAAGCAACGTCATCATCCGCGCCATCCGCGACTACCTGCGTCAGGACATCGGCGAAGTGCTGATCGACAGCATCGATGCCCAGGAAGAAGCCCTGACGTTCATCCGCCAGGTGATGCCGCAGTACGCCAGCAAGGTCAAGCTCTACGAAGACAGCGTGCCGCTGTTCAACCGTTTCCAGATCGAAAGCCAGATCGAGACCGCCTTCCAGCGCGTCGTCGACCTGCCGTCCGGCGGCTCGATCGTGATCGACCCGACCGAAGCCCTGGTGTCCATCGACATCAACTCGGCGCGCGCCACCAAGGGCAGCGACATCGAAGAAACCGCCCTGCAGACCAACCTGGAAGCGGCCGAGGAAATCGCACGTCAGCTGCGCCTGCGTGACATCGGCGGCCTGATCGTCATCGACTTCATCGACATGACTCCGGCGAAGAACCAGCGCGCCGTGGAAGAGCGTGTGCGTGAATGCCTGGAAGCCGACCGTGCCCGCGTGCAGGTTGGCCGCATCTCGCGCTTCGGCCTGCTGGAAATGTCCCGTCAGCGCCTGCGCCCGTCGCTCGGCGAAAGCAGCGGCATCGTCTGCCCGCGCTGCTCCGGCACCGGCATCATCCGTGACGTCGAATCGCTGTCGCTGGCCATCCTGCGCCTGATCGAAGAAGAAGCCCTGAAAGACCGCACCGCCGAAGTACGCGCCCAGGTGCCGATCCCGGTCGCAGCCTTCCTGCTCAACGAGAAGCGCAACTCGATCACCAAGATCGAACTGCGCACCCGCGCCCGCATCATCATCCTGCCGAACGACCACCTGGAAACCCCGCACTTCGAAGTCCAGCGCCTGCGCGACGACAACCCGGAAGTGCTGAACAACCAGTCCAGCTACGAAATCGCCGCCGCCGAAGCCGAAGAAGCGCCGCAGCCGACCGCCACCCGCACCCTGGTTCGCCAGGAAGCTGCGGTCAAGACCGCCCCGGCCCGCGCCAACGCCCCGGTACCGAGCGCCGCCGAAGAGCAACCTCAAGCGGCCGCACCGGCAGCACGTGCGCCGAGCGCGCCTGAGCCAAGCCTGTTCAAGGGCCTGGTGAAGTCGCTGGTCAGCCTGTTCGCCGGCAAGCAAGAGCCTGCCGCCGCACCGGTCGTCGCTGCCGCTGAAAAGCCGGCCGCCGAGCGCAGCCAACGCAACGAAGAGCGCCGCAACGGTCGCCAGCAGAGCCGCAACCGCAACGGCCGTCGCGATGAAGAGCGCAAGCCGCGTGAAGAGCGCGCCGAGCGCGCCCCGCGTGAAGAGCGCCAACCGCGTGAAGAACGCGCACCTCGCGAAGAGCGCGCCCCACGTGAAGAACGCACACCTCGTGAAGAGCGCGCTCCGCGTGAAGAACGCGCCCCGCGCCCGCCACGCGAAGACCGCCGTGGCAACCGCGGCGAAGAACGCGTACGCGAACTGCGTGAGCCGCTGGACGCCGCACCGGCCGAACGCGAAGAGCGTCAGCCGCGTGAAGAACGGGTAGCCCGCGAGGAGCGTGCACCTCGTGAAGAGCGTGCCCCACGTGAAGAACGCGCACCTCGCGAGGAACGTGCCCCACGTGAAGAGCGCGCCCCTCGCGAAGAGCGTGCCCCACGTGAAGAACGCGCACCTCGCGAAGAGCGTGCCCCGCGTGAAGAGCGCGCTCCTCGTGAAGAGCGCCAGCCACGCCCACCGCGCGAAGAGCGCCAGCCACGCCCGGCCGAACAAGCCGCCGAGCAGGCTGCCGAGCTCGCCGAGGAGCAACTGCCGAACGAAGAGCTGCTGCAGGATGAGCAGGAAGGCACCGATGATGAGCGTCCGCGTCGTCGCTCCCGTGGCCAGCGTCGCCGCAGCAACCGCCGTGAGCGTCAGCGCAATGCCAATGGCGAGCTGATCGAAGGCAGCGAGGAAGAAGGCAGCGAAGAACAGCCGCAACAGCACCAGGCCACTGCGCTTGGCGCCGAGCTGGCAGCCGGCCTGGCCGTCACCGCCGCTGTCGCCAGCAGCCAGATCAGCGCCAATGCAGAGGCTGAAGCCAACCAGCAGGCCGAACGCGCCAACGCCGAAGCTGTGACCACTGAAAACAGCGAAGTCGCCCAGCCGACCGAGCAGGTTGAAGAGGTTGCCCAGGCCGAGCAGGCAGCCATCGCACCGGTGGTCGAGCAGCCAGTCAGCGGCCCCGTCGCCGTGGTCGAAGCCGGCGTCGAGCCAGTGGTCGAGGTCGCACCACAGCCTGTGGCCGAAGAAGCTCCTGCCACTGCAGAGCCAGTGCTCGTTGCCGAAGCACCGGTCGCAGTGCCTGCCGCTGAAAATGCACCCGCCGTTGAAGCGCCAGTTGCCGAAGCGGCGGTCGTCGAGGCCGGTGAAGCCGAGAAGGCCCAGGTCGCGGTCGAGCAAGCCCCAGTCGCCGAGCAGCCAGCGCCTGTCGCCGATGCCCAGCCTGTAGTGGCCGCAGAAACTGCGCCTGCAGCCGTCGAAGCCGCACCGGTAGTTGTCGAGCAGGCCCCTGCGGAACAAGCTCCGGCCGCTACCGTAATGCTGCCAAACGGCCGCGCCCCGAACGACCCTCGTGAAGTGCGTCGCCGCAAGCGTGAGGCCGAGGCTGCTGCCAAAGCCGCCGAGGAAGCTGCCAAGGGCGTGCTGGAAACCGCCGATGAGCACAAGCCTCATCACGGTTGATAGCCAAGGCTGAATGAAAAAGCCCCGCCAGTGCGAACTGGCGGGGCTTTTTCTTGGCTATCTGTTTACCCACGAAGCAGGCAACAGCGGCAGATCGATCAGTACAGGTTGGGCTCCATCTCCAGCGCCACCCCGAACCGCTCCAGGATATCCGCCTGGATCCGCTGCGCCAGCGCATGCACCTGCGCACCACTCGCCTGGCCATGATTGACCAACACCAGCGACTGCAACCGATGCACCCCGGCATCTCCCTCGCGATAACCTTTCCAGCCCGCTTGTTCGATCAGCCAGCCCGCTGCCAGCTTCACCTGGCCATCAGCCTGGGGATAAGCGACCACACCCGGATACTGGGCACGGATGCGCGCCACCTGCTCAGCCGACACGACCGGGTTCTTGAAGAAGCTCCCGGCATTACCCAGCTCGGCGGGATCCGGCAATTTCTCGCGACGAATGCTGCAAATCGCGTCACTGATCGCCTGCGCGGTCGGTTGTTCGACGCCCTGCTCCGCCAGCCGCTGGCGCACCGGGCCATAGTCCAGATGTGCCTGCAGCTCATGGCGCAGGGCAAAGCGTACACGCAGAATCAACCAACGCCCCGGGTTGCGCTTGAATACGCTGTCGCGGTAACCGAAAGCACAGGCCTCCAGGTTGAAATCGCGCAGTGCTCCGGTTTCACGGTCCAGCGCAGTCAGGCCGGCGAACACATCCTTGATCTCGACCCCATAGGCGCCGACATTCTGCATCGGCGCAGCCCCCACGGTGCCGGGGATCAGGCTGAGGTTTTCCAGGCCGCAGTAGCCTTGGGCCAGCGACCATTGCACGAACGGGTGCCAGGGTTCACCCGCTTGCGCTTCGACCACCACACGTTCGCCATCGTCGCTCATGACTCGCCGACCACGGCTGGCCATGTGCAACACCACTGCGTCGATATCGCGAGTCAGCAGCAGGTTGCTCCCACCCCCGATCACGTGCACCGCCAGCTTGCGCTGGCGCGCCCGAGCCAGCACCTCGCGCACGTCTTCATCGCTGTGCGCCTGGGTGAAATAACGGGCTTTCACATCGATGCCAAAGGTGTTGTAGGGCTTGAGCGAAACCTGTTCCTGCCAAACCGCTGTCATAACCGCCCCTTGATTTCCACGACCAGCTCGCGGCACGCAGCCTCGATCAGGTCGAGCACCTGCTCGAAGCCCTCAGCACCGCCATAGTAAGGGTCGGGCACCTCGTCCAGGGCCGCGCCATAGCGGCGCAGGAACAGGTCGAGTTCGCCAGCGGCGTCGTGTGGGCGCAGGGCGCGCAAGTGGCCAAGGTTGCTTTCATCCATGGCCAGGATCAGGTCGTACTCGGCGAAATGCGCCGGCTTGACCTGCTGGGCACGTTGCTGCGACAAATCATAACCACGCGCCAACGCAGCCTTGCAGGTGCGGCTGTCAGGTGCCTTGCCGACATGCCAGTCGCCGGTACCGGCAGACGCCACATGCACCTGCTCAGCCAAGCCGGCGGCCTGCAACTGATGACGCAGCACGCCTTCGGCGGTGGGCGATCGGCAGATGTTGCCGAGGCAGACGAACAGGATGCGCATCAGGCCTCCAGCAAGCGCCGTACGCGCTCCAGGTCTTCAGGGGTATCGACGCCCACGGCTGGCGCTTCGATAGCATCCTCGACGTGAATGCGCACGCCGTGCCACAGTGCACGCAACTGCTCCAGGGCCTCGGTCTGCTCGAGCCAGCACGGGCCCCAGCTGACGAAATCCTGGAGGAAGCCGACGCGGTAGGCGTACATGCCGATATGGCGGCGATACGGCACGCCTTCCGGCAGCACGTTACGATCCTTGGCAAAGGCATCACGGGCCCAAGGCAGCGGCGCGCGGCTGAATGTCAGGGCCAGGCCGTTCTTGTCGCTGACCACCTTGACGGCATTGGGGTTGAATACCGTTTCTGGCTCATGGATCGGCTCGGCCAGGGTGGCGATACCCGCTTCCGGGTGGGCAGCCAGGTTGGCGGCCACCTGGTCGATGATCACTGGCGGGATCAGCGGCTCGTCACCCTGCACGTTGACCACGATGGCCTCAGCCGAAAGGCCCAGGTGCTCGGCCACTTCGGCCAGGCGGTCGGTGCCCGATTCATGGTCGACGCGGGTCATCAGCACTTCGGCGCCGAAGGCCTGGCAGGCTTCTAAGATGCTCGCGTCATCGGTGGCGATGACCACACGGCTGGCGCCGCTCTTGCGCGCCTGCTCCCAGACGTGCTGGACCATCGGCTTGCCGGCGATCGCCAGCAATGGCTTGCCCGGCAGACGCGTGGAGCGCAGCCGGGCAGGAATTACCACGGTGAAATCCACGCTCATTTGTCCAGACGCTCGTCGTCGGTCAGGGTACGAGCTTCGCTTTCCAGCATCACCGGAATACCGTCGCGGATCGGGTAGGCCAGGCCTGCGCCCTTGCTGATCAGCTCGGTCTTGTCGGCGCTGAGCTTGAGCGGGCCCTTGGTGATCGGGCAGGCCAGGATATCGAGCAGTTTGGTGTCCATGGGAGCGTCCTTGAGGCCGGATGGCCAGAAATTGAAGTAGGGCTCAGGGCTTGCGCAGCAAGCGCTGCAGCTGGCTGTCGAACCAGGCGCCGAAGGCTGGCGCAGGCTGTGCATCGACAGCCAGGTACCACCAGTCATCGGCAGCGAAGGCCCGGCATTTCACCGCATCCTTCTCGGTCATGACCAGCGGCAGCGCCGGGCTGAACGCCAGGCTTTCGGCGCTGAACTGCGCGTGGTCGGCAAAGGGATGCGGCACCGGTTGCCAGTTTAGCCCCAGCAGGGTATTGAAGAAACGTTGCGGGTTGCCGATACCAGCAACCGCGTGCAGGCGCTGGCCTGCCGGGAAATGATCCAGCCCACGGCGCTCGCCGCTGCGCAGGTTCACCAGGGCGGACGGCTGCAGGCGCAAAGCGAAACCCTCGGCGCGGTCTTCACTGGCGCCGTTGAACAGCACGGCGTCGGCATCCTGCAGCCGCTCGGCAGGCTCGCGCAGCGGCCCGGCCGGCAGGCAACGGCGATTGCCAAGGCCACGGGCAGCATCGATCAGCACCAGTTCAAGGTCACGGGCCAGGCGGTAGTGCTGCATGCCATCGTCACACAGGATCAGGTCCAGTGGCTCGCTGGCCAGCAGCGCCTTTACCGCAGCAGATCGGTCAGGGTCGATCATCAGCGGCACATCCGTGCGCTGGACGATCAGCAAGGGTTCGTCGCCGGCCTGTGCGGCTGGCTGGCTGGCGTCCACACGCCATGGGTAGTGTGGCGGCTTGGCACCGTAACCACGGCTGACCACGCCAACCTTGAGGCCCTGGCGACGGCAATGCTCGATCAGCCAGAGAATCATCGGTGTCTTGCCGGTGCCACCCACGGTGATGTTGCCTACCACGATGACCGGCACCGGTGCCCGGTAGCTGGCACTCTCACCACTGAGAAAACGCGCGCGCCTGCGCGTCACCACGCGCCGGTACAGCGCTTCGAGCGGGCGCAGCAGCGCCAGGGCCGGATGCCCGGCGTACCAGGCGGCGAGCAAGCGGTCGGCGAGCGCCATTAAGGTGTCCCCTGGGCAGCCTCGACGGTGGTCATGCGCAGGTGGCTGAAACCGAGCTTGCCGGCGGCATCCATTGCGGTGACCACGGCCTGGTGCGGGGTCTTGCCATCGGCGCTGATGGCCAGCGGCAACTTGTTGTCACCCCCCGACTCGCGCTCGATGGCCTCGGTCAGGGTCGCCAGGTCGCTCTTGGGTAGCAGGTGATTGTTCACCGAATACACGCCATCGGCGCTGATGGTCACTTCAACCAGCTTGCCCTGGTCCGCCGGCGGCTGCTCGGCGCTCGCCGCCTCGGGCAGCTCGACACGCAACTGGGTCTCGCGGGTGAAGGTGGTGGTGACCACGAAGAACAGCAGCAGGACGAACACCACATCGATCAGCGATGCGAGGTTGATGTCGACGTTCTCCCGCTGGCGATTGCGCCGGAACTTCACGCCTTGCCTCCGGCCACTTCCACTTCGCGGTCGCCCTGGATCACCTCCACCAGTTTGATCGCCTCCTGCTCCATGCCCACCACCAGTTCGTCGATGCGGCGCAGCAGGAAGCGATGGAAGAACACCGCCGGGATACCGACCATCAGGCCGGCTGCGGTGGTGACCAGGGCCTTGGAGATACCACCGGCCAGCACCGCGGCATTGGCGGTCATCTGCGAGCCCATGAAAGCGCTGAAAATGTCGATCATGCCCAGCACGGTGCCCAGCAGGCCGAGCAGCGGCGCCATGGCAGCGATGGTGCCGAGGGTACTGATGTAGCGCTCCAGTTCGTGGATGACGCGCGAGGCGGCTTCCTCGATGCACTCTTTCATGATTTCGCGGCCATGGCGCGAATTGGCCAGGCCCGCCGCGAGGATCTCGCCCAGCGGCGAATCAGCACGCAGGGCCTTGAGTTTGTCACTGGTGAGTTGCTTGTCCTTGATCCATATCCATACCTGGCCCAGCAGGTGCGGCGGGGTAACGCGGCTGGCGCGCAGGGTCCACAGGCGCTCGACGACGATAGCCATGGCGGCGATGGAACTCAGAATGATCGGCAGCATCATCCAACCACCGGACTTGACCAATTCCCACACAGTAAACGCCCTCTGGAAAAAGGCCGCCACTCTAACACAGGAGCGCAAGGGGCTCATCTGCCGGAGGTCAGGGAAATGCTGCTGGGGCTCGCGAGTGTTCGCCATCACAGTTCGATGTCACAGGCGCTGAAGATCTCATGGCAGGCACCTATCAGCCCCAACCTCACCGCCCCCGCCAGAACCTTCTCTGCCAACGCACTCCCGCCACCTCCCCCTGCCCACCCAACACCACCCGCAAAGCCCCGTCCACCGCAGTGTCATGCACCACTACCCCATGCCGCCGATACCGCTCGACCACCTGCGCATGCGGATGCCCGAAGCTGTTGTTGCGCCCCCGCGAAATCAGCACCCCACGGGGTGCCGTGGCGCGGATGAAGGCCTCGCTGGAGGATGTACGGCTGCCATGGTGCGGCGCCTGCAGCCAATCGACAGCAGGCGTTTCGGTATCCGCCAGCCAAGCCCGCTCGGCGCCGGCCTCCATATCCCCCGCCAACAGCATCCGCTCGCCTTGTGCCTCGACCATCAGCACACAGGAGCGGTCATTGCTGCTCTGCCCGTCCGACCAGCGCCAGAGAGAAAAGCCCACGCCGTCCCATGTCCATCGCTCGCCACGGGTGCAAGGTTGCAACTGAACGTCGGCCAGCGCTTCGCCACCAATGGCCCGCCTGACCGGCAAGCCTCGGTGGATGGCCGCAGCGCCACCGGCATGGTCGGCATGAGCATGACTGATCAACATCACATCCAACTGCCGCACACCCAATTTATGCAAGGTCGGCAACACCACACGCTCGCCCAGGTCACTGTCACCCCGCGCAGGGCCTGCGTCGTAGAGCAGGCTGTGATGACGCGTGCGCAGCAGTACCGCCAAGCCTTGACCAACGTCCAGCTGCCAGACCTCGACCTGCCCATGCGGTACCGAATCCCGCGGCAGCCAAAGGGCCAGCAGCATGACCCCGCCAAGGCCGCGAAGCGGCACACCACGAGGCAGCAACAGCAGCAGAGCCCCGGCACACACCATTAACCAGGCCAATACCGGCAGTGCCGGCGGCATCCATACCGGCCGCCACTGCGCCATCAAGGCAAGCAGGCGAAACAGGAGATCCAGCGAGCCGCCCGCGACCCACAGCAAGCCCTCGCCGACACCTGCCAGTGGCAATAACAGCGTACCGAGCAATGCCAGCGGCAACACCGCCAGGCTGACCCAGGGCACCGCCAGCAGGTTGGCCACAGGCGCACTCAGGCTAACCGGCAAGCCTGTAGCCAACAGCACCGGCAAAAGACCGACAGCGATCACCCACTGAGCCCGCGCCCAGGCCTGCCAGGGTCGCCAACCGCCAATCCGTGCGGCAAAGCTGTAGATGAGGATCGCCACCGCTGCGAACGACAGCCAGAAGCCGGGTAACAACGCCGCCAGGGGTTCGACCAGCAATACCAGAATCAACGCCAGCAACAGCGGGAACGTCGCCCCAAGCTGGCGGAAACGCAGGCGCCACAACAACACCACTGCCAGCATCAGGCAGGCTCGCTGCACCGGCACGCCGGCGCCGGCCAGCCAGCCGTAGGCCAGCGCCGCCGCCAGCGCCAGCCCGCACGCCCACGGCAACCATGGCCATCCCCGCGGCCAGAGACCCCAGCGCGCCAAGCCCGCAACCAAGGCATACAACAAACCCGCGACCAGCCCGATGTGTTGCCCGGATATCACCAGCAAGTGCACCGTGCCCGTAGCCTGCAACGTCTGCCACTGCTCGCGGGCCAAGCCCGCCCCGTCGCCGAGTACCAAGGCCACCAATGCCGCTTCCTGCCCTTGGGCATCAACCTTGAGCAAACGCTCGCGCAAAGCATCCCGCCACCCTGGAGCCACCGGGTGCAGCACCTGCCCCGCCTTTACCGTGCCGGTGGCGCCGATACGTCGCGCCAGCAGCTGGGCCTCACGATCCGGGCCATGAGGGTTCAGCAAGCCGACCGGGCGCTGCAAGGTGACCGCCAAGCGCCAATGCTCGCCAGCCCGTATGGCCGGCCCATCGAACCAGCTCAATTGCAGGCGCCGGGGCAGTTCGGCGCGGCGCGAGCGAGGCTGATCCAACTCGAAGCGCACGCCCTGCGCAGTTCGCGTCGGCAAGCCGACGACCCGGCCCTCCAGCCAAAGCGTGCGGCCATCCAGGCCCGCGGTCAGGCGATCATCCAGGGCCTGCTGGGCCGACCAGCAGGCCCAGCACAGCCCCAGCACGAAACAGCCCAGTGGCCATAACCGCGTGCACAGGCAAAAGATTGCGCCGAACAAAAGCAGCAAAAGCCATCCGACAGATGGCAAAACGGGAAGCAGGCCCAGGCACAGCAGCCCGAGCGCGAGCGCAAACATCCCTGTGCGCATGAAGTAGAGCTCCAGAAGCAACATCGCTTACAGAGGCATAGACGAAAAGCCGGCTTTGTCCGCTCAACAATTGTCACAAACTCTAAACGAGGCCGACCGGGAATCGAGGCATACTGCCCCAATCAACGCTCCGGGAGCCTACATGCCGCGCCGACTTTTCAAACGCTACATGCCGGACCCGACCAGTATTCGGGAACACAAGTCCTTACGCTTTTTCGGCAAGCTGCTGCATGACCCGAACCTCTGGCATCTCAACCGCCACTCGGTGGCGCGAGCCATGGGTGTAGGCCTGTTCGCCGCGTTGATCCCCATTCCCATGCAGATGCTGCTGGCCGCGGCACTGGCGATCCCGGTGCGCGGCAACCTGCCGATCGCCGTCAGCCTGGTCTGGCTGACCAACCCGCTGACCATGCCACCGGTGTTCTTCGTCACCTACATGACCGGCGCCTGGCTGATGCAGATTCCGCCACGCAGCCTGCCGGACGAACTGACCTTCGAATGGATCACCGACCAGCTGGCCACGCTGTGGCAACCGTTCTTGCTGGGTTCGGTGGTGTGCGGGGTGGTGCTCGGCGTACTCGCCTACTTCGCCACCCTGCTGTACTGGCGCTGGTGGATTGGCCGGCAGTGGCGCCGGCGCAAGCAACGGCTGTCAGGCGCGCATGCCGCGGCCGCTGACCAGCAGCCGCACGCAAAGCACATAGAGCACTGCGGTGGCCACCAGCATGAAGGTGATCGCCGTACCAATACTGATATCCGAAACCCCTAGGATGCCGTAGCGGAACGAGTTGACCATGTGCAGCACCGGGTTGGCCAGCGACACGGTCTGCCAGAACGGCGGCAGCAGGTTGATCGAGTAGAACACCCCGCCCAGGTAGGTCAGCGGGGTCAGCACGAAGGTCGGGATGATCGAGATATCGTCGAAGTTGCGCGCGAATACCGCGTTGACGAAGCCCAGCAACGAAAAGATGGTCGCGGTCAGCAGCACCACGACAACCGTCACGCCCAGGTGGTGCACCTGCAGGTCGGTGAAGAACAGCGACAGGATGGTTACGATCACCCCGACCGCCAGCCCCCGCAGCACGCCACCCAGCACATAGCCGACCAGGATGGTATGCGGCGACACCGGCGACACCATCAGCTCTTCGATCGAGCGCTGGAACTTGCTGCCGAAGAAGCTCGACACCACGTTGCCATACGAGTTGGTGATCACCGACATCATGATCAGCCCCGGCACGATGTACTGCATGTAGGTAAAGCCACCCATGTCACCGATCTGCCGGCCGATCAGGTTACCGAAAATGACGAAGTACAGGACCATGGTGATCGCCGGCGGCAGCAGGGTCTGCGGCCAGATACGCAGGAAGCGCCGCACTTCGCGGTAGACGATGGTCTGCAGGGCAACCCAGTTGGTGCGCAGTTCGACACTCATACGGCCACCTTCGACAGGTTTTTTTCCACCAGGGACACGAACAGCTCCTCGAGTCGGTTGGTCTTGTTGCGCAGGCTCTGCACTTCGATGTTCTGCAGCGCCAGCTGGCCGAACAGCGCGGTGATACCGCTGTCTTTTTCCACCTGCACTTCCAGGGTGTGCGGGCTCAGCAGCCGGCACGGGTAGCCCTGCAGCACGGGCGCCGTGGCCAGGTCCTGCTTGAGGTCGAGGACGAAGGTCTCGACATGCAGCTTGCCCAGCAGTTGGCGCATGCTGGTGTTCTCGACGATGGTGCCGTGGTCGATGATGCCTATGTTACGGCACAGCTGCTCGGCCTCTTCCAGATAATGGGTGGTGAGGATGATGGTGATGCCCTTCTGGTTGAGCTCGGTCAGGAAGCTCCACATCGAACGGCGCAGCTCGATGTCCACGCCAGCGGTAGGCTCGTCGAGGATCAGCAGGCGTGGTTCATGGATCAGCGCGCGGGCGATCATCAGGCGGCGCTTCATACCGCCAGACAGCGAGCGCGACGGCACATCGCGCTTGTCCCACAGACCCAGCTGGGTCAGATACTGTTCGGCGCGCTCCTTGGCGATCTTGGCCGGGATACCGTAATAGCCCGCCTGGGTGACGACGATATCGAAGCATTTCTCGAACTGGTTGAAGTTGAACTCCTGCGGCACCACGCCCAGGCAACGCTTGAGCGCCGAGGGCTCACGGTCCAGATCGTGGCCAAACACGTTCACCGTGCCACTGGTCTTGTTGACCAGGGTCGAGAGGATGCCAATGGTGGTGGACTTGCCGGCACCGTTGGGGCCGAGCAAGGCGAAGAAGTCGCCTTCGGCAACATCCAGATCGATGCCCTTGAGGGCCTGGAAGCCGTTGCCGTAGGTCTTGGTCAGCTGTCGGATGGACAGGGCGGAACTCATAGCGGGTCACTTACCGAAGAAAAAGGTGCAGGACACGCCAGGGCAGATCACTGGCGCAGTGAGTGCGGCCATGGTGCAAGGCCAGGCCGCACAAGTACAGTCACATGTATTGATAATGACTATCGAAGCAAGGTCAGGTCAGCGCGGTCATCACTGCAGCCTGGTAGGCCGGGCGGGTCTTGAGCCGCGCGTACCAGGCTTCAAGGTGACGCATGGCCGGGCGCTCGATGGGCATCTCGAACCAGGCATAGACGAAGCTACCCAGTGGGATGTCGCCCATGCCGATCTGGTCACCGGATAGATACGCCTGCTTGGCCAGCGTTTCATCGGCAATGGCCAGCAACTGAGCGCATTGCTTGTGCGCGGCATTGATCGCCACCCAGTCGCGCTGGTCTTCGGGGGTGCGCAGCAGGCCCCAGAACAGCGGTCGGAACGACCCGGCGAAGGACGAGGTGGTCCAGTCCATCCACTTGTCGGCTTGGGCGCGCTGGCGTGGATCTTCCAGGTACCAGCCCTGCTCTGCACCGTATTCGGCGCACAGGTAGCGGACGATGGTATTGGACTCCCACAGGGTCAGGTCGCCGTCCTCCAGCATCGGTACCAGGCCGTTTGGGTTGCGGGCACGGTAGTGCGGCTCGTTGACCACGCCGAAGGCGCCGCCAGCGTCGATCGATTGGAAATCCAGCCCCAGTTCGTGGGCGATCCACAGCGCCTTGCGCACATTGCTCGAATTCTTGCGGCCCCAGATCTTCAGCATGGCAACGTCCTTATGAATGCGGAGGTGGGACAGTCTACTCCAGAGTTTTATCGTCTGTACCGGCCTCTTCGCGGCCTTGCCCGCGAAGAGGCCGGTACAGACAAACAAAACGCTGAAACTCTGACCGCCACACCCTGTCACTGTTCTGACCCTGCCGTTCACAGCGTTACGTCTAAGCTGACTGGGACGGCTCAAGCCCTTGGTTCCAAGGAGGACCGATTATGTTGCTGTTGTGGTTGGTGGTGCTGGTGATCGGCGCGGCATACCTCACGCACCGGCGCCTGGCGCCCTTGCAGATTCTTGGCAGCATTGCCGCGTACGTGCTGCTGATGGGCATTTTCAGCAGTGCCCCTGGCTGGCTGCTGGCACTGTTCTGGATCGTGTTGGCGCTGAAGGCTGCCCTCGTGGCGCTGCCGCAATGGCGGCGCAAGGTGTTCAGCGGCCCGGTGTTCAAGTGGTTCCAGCGCACCTTGCCGCCGATGTCGCAGACCGAGCGTGAAGCCATCGACGCCGGGACCGTGTGGTGGGACGGTGAACTGTTCAGCGGCCGCCCCGACTGGCGTACCCTGCTCGCTTATCCGGCGCCCACCCTCAGCGACGAAGAACAGGCCTTCATCGACGGGCCCACCGAAGCGCTCTGCGCCATGGTCAGCGATTGGCAGATCGGCCAGGACCTGGATCTGCCGCCCGAGGCCTGGGCGCACATCAAAGCGAATGGTTTTTTTGCCCTGATCATCCCCAAGGAGTATGGCGGCAAAGGCTTCAGCGCCTACGCCCACTCGCAGGTTGCCATGAAACTGGCCACCCGCAGCGGCGACCTTGCGTCCACGGTGATGGTGCCAAACTCCCTCGGCCCGGCAGAGTTGCTGTTGCATTACGGTACCGACGAGCAGCGCAATCACTATCTGCCACGCTTGGCCCGCGGCGACGAAATACCCTGTTTCGCCCTCACCGGCCCTCTGGCCGGCTCTGACGCCGGAGCCATGCCTGACACCGGCGTGATCTGCAAAGGCCAATGGCAGGGCGAAGAAGTCATCGGCCTGCGCCTGAACTGGGAAAAGCGCTACATCACCCTGGGCCCGGTCGCCACTTTGCTGGGCCTGGCTTTCAAGGCCTACGACCCGGACCATCTGCTGGGCGAGGAAGAAGAACTGGGTATCAGCCTGGCGCTGATCCCCACCGACACCCCCGGCGTGGACATCGGCAAGCGCCATCTGCCGCTGGGCGCAGCGTTCATGAATGGCCCCAACAGCGGCAAGGACGTGTTCGTGCCGCTGAGCTTCCTTATCGGCGGCCAGGCCATGCTCGGCAAGGGCTGGATGATGCTCATGAATTGCCTGTCGGTGGGCCGTTCGATCTCGCTGCCCGCCGTGGGCACCGGCGCGGCCAAGTACACCAGCCTGGTCACTGGCCAATACGCCAATATCCGCGAGCAGTTCAACGTGCCGCTGGCTGCCTTCGAGGGCATCCAGGAGTCGCTGGCACGCATCGGCGGCAACGCCTGGCTGATGGACAGCGCCCGCCTGCTCACCGCCAAGGCCGTGGACCTGGGCGAAAAACCCTCGGTGCTGTCGGCGATCCTCAAGTACCACCTCACCGAGCGCGGTCGCGAATGCATCCAGCACGCCATGGACGTGCATGGGGGCAAGGGCATCATCATGGGCCCGAACAACTACCTGGGGCGCAACTGGCAGGGCGCGCCGATCTTCATCACCGTCGAAGGGGCCAACATCCTCTCGCGCAACTTGATGATCTTCGGCCAGGGCGCTATCCGCTGCCACCCCTTCGTGCTCAGGGAAATGGCCCTGGCCGCCCGCGAAGACCGCGACCAGGCGCTGGTCGAGTTCGATGACCTGCTGATGAAGCACATCATGTTCGCCGCCGGCAATGCGGCCAGCACCTTGATCTACGGCCTGGGCTTGGGTCGCCTGGAGCAGATGCCAGGCGACGCCCTGAGCCAAGGCTACTTCCGCGCCCTCAACCGCCAGGCGGCGGCGTTCGCGATGATGGCCGACCTGTCGATGATGCTGCTGGGCGGGGCACTGAAGCGCCGCGAGCGCCTCAGTGCCCGCCTCGGCGATGTTCTCAGCTACCTGTACCTCGCCAGCGCCGCCCTCAAGCGTTATCACGATCAGGGTTCGCCCGAATACCTGCAGCCGCTGTTGCGCTGGGCCATGGAAGAAAGCCTGGGCCAGGCGGAGCATGCGCTGGACCGCCTGCTCGACAACTTCCCCAACCGTTTTGTCGGCTGCGCACTGCGGGTGCTGGTATTCCCCTTCGGCCGTCGCCATACAGGGCCCAGTGATGAACTGGATGCCGAAGTGGCCGAGCTGATCGGTCGGCGCAAGGGCGACCCGGCGCTGGAAGCGCTGCTCGCCGGCTGTTACCGCCCGCAAGCAGAAAACGACCCGGTCGCCGCGCTGCAAAGGGCCAGCGACCAGCTCGACGACACGGCGCCGCTGCGCAAGGCACTTCACCAGGCCATCAAGGAAGGCAAAGTCCAGCCAACCCCCGGCCAATCCAGCATCGACGCCGCCGTCGAGGCAGGCGTACTGCAACCTGGCGAAGGTCAGCGCCTGCTCGATGCCGAACAGGCGCGGCGCAAGGTGATCGATGTCGATGCCTTCGACAAGGCACAACTGCTCGCTGAACCCGGCACGGTGCGCTGACCCTTCGCGAGCATCGGGGGGCGGCGTATACTCCGCCCCCCGTTTCAGCCATACCGAGGACCCATTCCATGGCCAACCCCCACCTGGAATATCACCTGCAACTGCTCCAGCACCTGCGCACCATCCTGGTGGCGCTGGGCGAGGCAGAGCAGGTGCCGGAAGAAAGCCACGCCCTGTTCCTCGAACGCTTCGACGAACTGCTGACGCTGTTGCCACAGGACCCGCTGCAAAGCCAGTACCTGGGCCAGGACCTGATCTGCCAGGTGATACAGCGTTATCCGCAAATTGCCCACCTGGTGCCTCGCGACCTGCTGTGGTTCTTTGCCGGTGACTGCTTGCACTTCATGCCGGACGAAGAGCTCGCCCTGTACCAGCAGCTCGAAGAACGCCGCTACGAAGCTGAGCAGAACGATGAACCGTTCGACTGGCATCAGGAAAAACAGCTGCTCGGCCAGGGCGGCACGCACTGACCTCCTACCTACAGACGTCTCGCGCCCGGGCGTGAGACGCCTCCTTGCGCGCATCACCTGTTTGCCTTTCCTTCCCTTTCCTGCACTACATACAAGCCTTACATTAAAACCAGAAAAAACTTATACCCCAACCCTTGAACTTACTTGACCGGTTAAATTAATACTTACCCTCATCAGAATTTACAACTTTAAAAACTCCATATTTCACTTGGATTAAAAATATATTAAGCACACCAAGAAATAACCATTGCAGAACAAAAGCACAAATTCATAAGATGCCCCCGAAGCCAAGTTAAACGATACAGCGCAGTGCTGTCTCGCGCACTTCAAACGCTTCAACACCATAAACAACATCCACTTCGGGACATCTTATGAAGAAGTCACTGCTTGCCCTTTCAGCTGGCGTAATATTGAGCACCGCAGGTACCAGCGCATTTGCCAACACTGGAAATATCATCTTTCAAGGCTCTATCACCGACGTGACCTGCCCCATCGTGATCAGTCCGCCCGGCGGCGGTGCTGGCACTACCATCGATATGGGAGCGTTACCTAAAGCGGCGTTCGGAGGCAATGTTGGCGTGGACGTCAACCAGAAGCGTTTTGAACTCATCGTGCCAGACAAGTCCGAATGCGCGTCGTTGGGCGATGAAGTGCACGTCACCTTCAGTGGCACTGCAGATGGCACTGACAACAATTACTTCGCCGTCACCGGCGCCAGCCCCGCCCCAGGGGTTGCGCTTGGTTTGAAAGACTGGAGCGACACCCTGGTTGCTCCGGGCAGCCCCTCCACCCCGCAACCACTGCAGGCCTCCGGCGAGACTCGCTTGCCATTCACGGCCTACTACCGCTCCGTCGCAACGGTTGGTGCAGGCAATGCTTCGGCCAACCTCAACTTCACCGTAGAAACGCCGTGACCTGCGCGCCCCTGGGCAATCCAGGGGCATGATCCCCCCCCTGCTGAACCTCCGGGCGCGCCCGCGCGCCTGGAACCTGGAGCAATCCCATGTCCGGAAATTCACTACTGGCCGTATGCATGCGCGTGTCTTCTGCCTGGATGACCTTGCTGCTGCTCGCCACTCCCTTCAATGCCAGCCACGCAGCCTTGAGCCTGAACAGCACCCGATTGGTATTCGTCAGCGACAAGACCAGTGCTTCGACCGTCGTTCGCAACCCCAGCAAACAAACCTATGCCGTGCAGGCCTGGGTCAATACTGCCGAGGACATGGCGACGATACCGGTACCCTTCATCGCCTCCCCGCACCTGTTTCGCCTGGGCCCAGGCGACGATCAACAGCTGCAGATCAATGCATTGCCCAACACGTTACCGACCGACCGCGAATCCCTGTTCTACCTCAATGTTCAGGAAATACCGCAGACCGACAAAGACGCCGACAACGTATTGAATATTGCGTTGCGCACCCGTATCAAACTGTTCTATCGCCCCCACCAGATAACCGGTTCATTGACCCGACAGATTAACGAGTTGAAATTCTCATTCAACAACAATAACGGACAAGCCGAATTACTGGTGGAGAACCCTACACCGTTTCATATCACGTTCAGGCGTTTGGAAGTCAATGGCAAAGGCCAGCATTACACGTTGAAATCTGCCGACATGCTCTTGCCACTCAGCACCCAGGCCTACCCCTTGACCGGGATAAAGCCCGCCACCGACCTGCAGGCGCAGTTCACGGTGATCAACGACTTCGGCGGCAATACCGAGCCTGTGAAGGCGCCGGTAAGCATGGCCCGCTAAGGCAACGCCGCGCTCTACGCAAGGACTCCTGCACATGCACTCTTTTCACCATCACTGGCGTGCCGTAAGCCGCCGGCGGCACGCACTCCTTTGCCTGTTCGGTAGCATTTCGGCAATGCTGCACATTCCCGCAAGTCACGCCGAACCTGAATTCGAGAGCGGCTTTCTGCACCAGGTGCCCGGGCAGCCCGAACAAGCCAGTGCGTGGGCGCTGCAGAAACTGCTCGCCGATCAGTCCTTGGCACCTGGCGCCTATCGCGTTCAAGTAGCGGCATCAATGCCGCTTTCTTCAATTACCAGGCGTCCACCCAGCAAGGTCACAGTCGCACACGAGGCCGCTCCAGCAGCCACGATCTGTACCTCAACAGCGGCCTGAATTTCGGCGAGTGGCGCTTGCGCAGCACTCAGTCCTGGCGCCAGGACAACAAGGGCCTGCAAGAATGGACCAGAGGCCAGACTTACGTCCAACGCGATCTGCCCGGCACCCACGCCAACCTGACCCTGGGTGAAACCTTCACCAGCAGCGATGTGTTTCGCGGCGTCCCGATTGCGGGCGTGCGCGTAGCCTCGGATCTGTCCATGCTCCCGGACTCGCAACAGGGTTACGCCCCCGTTATCCGAGGCGTGGCACAGAGCCGCTCGAAACTGGAAATCTGGCAGAACGGCTATCCGGTCTATTCCACTTACGTCAGTGCGGGCCCTTACGTCATCGATGACCTGAGCACCTCGGGCAGTGGCGAACTGGAGGTGGTGTTGACCGAGGAGGACGGCCAGGTGCGCCGGTTCATCCAGCCTTACTCGACACTGGCCAACCAGTTGCGCCAAGGTGTGTGGCGCTACAGTGCCACGCTGGGACGCTACAACCCTGCAAGCGCACAGGAAAAGCCCCTGCTCTGGCAAGGTACCCTGGCCATGGGCACGCACTGGAACGCCACACTGTACGGCGGGCTCATGGCCAGCGAATTCTACCGAGCGGGGGCACTGGGCATCAGCAAGGACCTGGGTGAAATCGGCGCAGTGGCGGTCGATGCCACGCGCTCGCTCACCGACCTTGATGCCAGTGCGGGCGGCGCGGTGCAGGGGATGAGCTACGCAGCAAGGTATGGCAAGTCCTTCAACACCCAGACGACCCTGCGTTTTGCCGGCTACCGCTATTCGACGCCCGGCTACCGGGATTTCGACGAAGCAGTGAACCAGCGCAATCGCGACAGCCAATTCCTGGGCGGGCGCCGCAGCCGCCTGGAGGCCTCCGCGCACCAACGGGTGGGCAAGTCCAGTTCATTGACCCTGACCGTTTCACAACAGGACTATTGGCACTACTCCGCCACCCAGCGGCAGTACCAGCTCAATTTCAGCACCCACCACAGTGGCATTACCTACAACCTGTATGCCTCGCAATCGCTGACGGACAAAAACCGCAGTGACCAGCAAATTGGCCTGATGCTGTCGATGCCGTTGCAGTTTGGACGCTCCACCAACGCCAGCTTCGAGATGCGCAAAAGTGACAATGGCTACAGCCAACGTGCCTCGCTCAGCGGCAGAGGCAACGATGCACTCAGTTACAGCGCCAGCGTCAGCCAGGAGCATGACCACAATAAAGTCGCCTCGCTGGCACTGGGCTATCAAGGACCACAAGCCTCGCTGGGCAGCGGTTTTACCCAAGGCCACGGCTATCGCAACCTGAACCTCAATGCCAGTGGGGCCGTGCTGATGCATGCCGATGGCGTGGCGTTCAGCCCTTACCTGGGCGATACCGCCGGGCTGATAGAGGTCCCCGGGATTGCCGGTGTGGGTCTGCTCAATGCCGACACACGTACCAATGCCGACGGCTTCGCCATCGTGCCAGCTCTGCAACCCTATCGGCGCAATGCCCTGGAACTGAACACCGACCGTCTCGGGCTGGACGTGCAGATCGACAACGGCACCGCCCAGGTAGTACCGCGCCGAGGCGCGGTGGTCAGGCAACGCTTCGAGGCGCGGCAGGTATCGCGCCTGGTGCTGACGCTGCACGATGCCAACGGGCACCCCCTGCCCTTCGGTGCCCAGGTCACCGCCAGCGACGGTGAAGTGCTGGGTGTAGTGGGCCAGGCAGGCCAGTCGTTGTTGAGCACCCATGATCGCCCGCAGCAACTGCAAGTGAACTGGGGAGAGCGATCTCAAGCGCAGTGCCAACTGTCCCTCGACCCCCAGGCGATACCGTTGGTCGAGGGCTATCGACTGCACACCCAGGCATGCCTGTAGCGAATCAATACCGGCACAGCGCCATCGCGGTGCCGGTGCGAGCAAGGACAACATCGATGAAGTTGATCAACACCACCACCCTGCGCCATGCCCTGCTGGCAAGCATCGCCTGGTCGGCCACCACTGCCCTGGCCGATGACAATGTAGGCTACTGCGAGCTGAGACCAATAGGACGCGGCACGCTCAAGGTCTACCAACGAAACATGGGCACCCTCTATGTGCCACGGGACGCCAGGATAGGGACCGTGATCGGGCCGGCGGACGTAACCGTAATCACTCCCGACGACAGCAACCTGGAACTGAGGTGCGTAGCCGACGATGATGGCCCTATTCACTTCGAGGCCAAGGCAACCAGAGGCGTTCACCCCGGTCCCCTGCCGCCGATAAACGGCCAGGACGTCAACGGTCACGTATTGCAGACCAATGTACCGGGTATAGGCGTCGTGATGAGATTGGCCCAACCATTCTTGAAGCTTCCGGAATGGGGGCCCATCGGCCGTAATCCGCCTCTGGTGCCCTTCACTGCCTTCCACGTCAAACATCCATTCGTCACCGGGCAATTGCTTGGCTGGCGCCACGGCATAACGCTGGTCAAAACCGGCGACATTGCGCCAGGCGCGCACGACATAAGAGGCGTGCTGGTTACGGGCCATGTTGACCGCACCTTCAACCATGTGATGAATTACACCTTGCTCGCGACAATAATCCAGACTCAATGCAATACCGCAGGCCAACCGGTCAACCCGAGCCCGGTAGAGCTGGGTGAGTGGAGCAAGGCCGATTTCACTCATGTCGGCTTCAAGACACCACTCAAGCCGTTCCAGATCAGCCTGACCAACTGCCAGGTCGACCCAGACGACCCTGACAACCTGACCACAGCGACCATCGAGTTGAACGGTATCAACGGCTCCGGGCCGATCGAGGCCAATGGCGAAAACGTCTTCAGCCTCACCGATGATTCCGACGCACGTGGCATAGGCATCCAGGTGCTCTACCAAGGCAACCCGATGCCACTGGACACAGAGCTGCCACTGACCCCCGTGCAAGGCGGCAGCACGCTGCTGAACTTCCAGGCCCGTTTTTATCAGACCGAGCCCAGCAGCGCGGTGCGCGCAGGCAACGCCAAGGGAGCACTGAAGTTCACCCTGCGCTATCGCTGACCGCTGAGGTGCCCGAAAGGATGTTTTCAGGGTCGTAGTGATAACGTTGGCTTTCACCTTCTGGTGTCGTCACGCTGACCAGGCGGTTGAGCGCGTCATAGCGCAACTGCCTGCCTTGCTCATCTTTCGTCAGGTTGCCGTTGGCGTCGTATTCGAGGTCGATGGGGGGCGCGTCGGCAGGTTCGATCCTTTGCAGCTGAGCCGGGTCCGTGCCGTCGAACACGTACTTTGTGCGAACCGGCCGGCCGCCCGGCTCCTGGGTGAGCACAGAGGTGATGTTATCCACTGCGTCAAAGCCGAACAGCTGCATGGCTATGGTTCTGCCTGAAGGGTCGACCGGAGCCAGCGGGCCCTCGCAGTCATATCGAGACAAACGCCCGCGCAAGTCGTACTGGTAGGTTTCATGGCGCAGCAACACGGACTGTACTTCGTCGCCGTCTTTCGGCCGCTCCTTGAGTGTGCGGTACTCCAGGCAGTCGAATTCGTCGTAGCCCTGTTCCAGCGTCTGCACGGTATCGGCAAATTCGAATGTGCGCTGGGTCTCGCGGTCGAACTCGTCATAGTCCAGGGTTGTTGTCAGCGCCTGATTGTCGACCAGGTCGAGCGTGGTGATACTTTGCTGGCGACCCAGTTCGTCATACAGGAAAGTGGCCCGCAACAACACCTGCTCATCGAATGGCCGGCGCCGCGACCCGTTGGCCTGCGGCGCAGAGGGTGCCCTTAGCTCGGTGTAATCCAGGCGGCCATTGTCATCGTATGCATTGACCTGGGTCTGGCCCTGAACATCCTCATAGGCGCGCAACCGGCTCCGATAACTGTAGCTGTAGCTCATGTGGTAAGGCTCGCCATCCACCTCACGCGTTTCGCTTTTCACTTCGCCGTGGCTGAAATACGTACGGTCCATTTTATACGCCGGTTCATCGCAGTGGGTGAGCCTGGCGTTGAGCTTGTCGTAGGTGTAATTGGCTTCAGTGCCAGCCAACACCCTCCAGGTGGGTTCCTCGCCAAGCAGGGGGTTGTATTTGTAATCCACGTGAGTGCCATCTGCCGCAGTCATCCGCCAGGGTTGGCGCTGGCCCGGGTCGTAGCTGAACTTCTGCAGCCGCCCACCGGTGGTGGCACTGGTGCGCCGGTCGAGGCCATCGAATGTCTGCTCGCCCAATAACATGGCACTTTCAAAGGCCTTGCCGACGCGGATACTGACCGGGACATCACCGGTGCTGTGGCGTGCATAGGTGCGATAGACGGTGTTGCCGTCGGCCAGGCGCTGCTCCAGCAGGCGGTCGAACGGATCGTGGAGAAACGTTTCAACCCGTTGCTTGGCACCGCTGCCCAAGGTTTGCCGGCGAATCCGGCCAAGGCCGTCGTAATCATTGACCTGCACGCTGACACTCTGCCCTTGCTCGCCGAAACGCTCAATGCGGCTGGCCTTTTCGAACAGGTTCATGTGCGTTTCGACCACACCGCTCAACTTGATCCGCTTGCCCTCATCGTCGCGGCGGTCGTCACGTTCCCGCCAGGCGCGCCGAACCGGTCCCAGCGCCGATGCCAGATGGTCGGTCTGCTCGACGTTGATGACCCCGTCCGGGTCGGTGACGCTGTACTGCTCTCCCCAGTCATCGTAGTGGTAGGCACTTGCAAGCTCCAACAAACGATCACCCAACCAGTCAATTTCGGTTTCTACACTCAATTGGCCGAATTCATCATAAAGGGCCCGGTAGATGGGGCGTGGTGCGCCCGCGAAGGTCGTACTGTCGGTATCCTGCCGCTCTTCGAAAATGGCCCGCCCAAGCCCGTCGAACAGGGTGCGGGTCTGCACCTGTTTGACATCCTGCGCCCATTGCTGGGCCTGCTCGTTGTCATAGGCGCAGAGGAAGTACTGGTAACGACGCGACGCTTCGTATTCTGTGCCCGGCGCTACCGTTTCCAGGGTCACCCGGCGCAGGGCGTCATACACATAGCGTATCTCGACATCGTTGTCGTCGCGGTTGAGCAGAGGCTCACCCGTTTGCAGGTCGTGCTCCAGCGTCAGGCTCTTGCGCTGGCCATCGTAGCCGGTGAGGGTCTCGCCAGACTGCAACGCGCGTCCCTGGCCCGTCAGCTCGTAGCTGAACGCAGTCACGCTGTCCAAGGTTTTGCCGGGTTCGCCGGCCGGGTACTTCACGGTGCGGGTGCGCACCCGGCCATACTGGATGGCGGGTACCGATGGCTGGTCGTAGTAGAGGAATTGCGTTTCTTCCAGCACTTCATCCGCGTTACCTGCGTCCAGCAACTGCTCGTTTTCCACGAGCAGCCAGGGGTTCTCGAGGTATGCCCCCAGCGGTTGCAAGGCCTTGTAGCGATAGACGCGCTTCAACCTCGCCGCCCCGTCATGACCGGTGTCGGCAGGGCTCACCGTCCTGGACTTGAGGTGGCGTACGAAACCGGACCCGTCGCCTGGGTAGCCCTCCTCGGCGACGCTGTACCAAACCTGCGTTTCCACCACGTTATTGGCCTGCGTGCGGGTAAGCAGGTTGCCTTGATTGTCGTAACTGTTGCGGGTCGTCTCAACGCGGCGCTTGCCCGATTCGCTCGCCAGCGACCAGCGGGTGGTCTCCGTTACCGGCAGCTGAAACTGTGGTGGCTGTGCGTCAAAGTCACCATTGCTGTCACCATACTCGGTAATCGCCTCGATCACATTGTCACCCTGCTGGGTGTGCTGAAGGGTGAGCAAGTGGAAGCGGTTGAAGGTCCGGGTGATGATCCGTCTGGTTTGCAGCGGACCGTCGTCCGTTTCCAGCACAGGGCCAAGCTGCGTTTCAACCGACTGGTACGTGTAATCCGGGCCCACCTGGTAAAGGTTGTCACGCCCATCGTCCCGCCAGGGGATCGTACTGCCGCCGCCGATAAAATTGCGCGTCCCAGGGTATTCATAGGTCACCACCATCGCTGGTTGACCAAAACGCGGCGACGTTTCATGGCGGGTGACCCGCGGCAGATTGCTTGTACGGCCGGCAGACGCCGGGAATTCGTGCCCAAGGTCCTGGTAGAAGACGGCCTCGTGCCCCCCATGCGGGGTCTGGACGTTGCTCACGCACAGCAACCCGCCCTGAGTGCTGTACTCCAGATGCCAGCGAGCCTGGTTGGCGGTGGGCAGGATGACATCACTGACCCGTTTATCGGCCTGGCTCAGGGCCAAGCGGTAGCGAGCCAGTGGCTCACCATCGTCACCGCCGTAGGGATAACAGCGGATATCGACCTGATTTGCGCTGCGGGTAATCTCCAACAGGGTATCGTCAGCATCGCGTACGCTCAGGAACGGCTCGGAACCTGGGCCGAACGGGTCGCGGTGGGTAAGCCATAGCGTGTGGCCCATGGGCGAATGCATTTCAATCGGCAAGGCCACCTCGGCTTGCTGCGACTGCATGATTTCCAGCACCTCTACCAGACCGGAGCGGTGCACCAGCCGATAGCGCCCAGCCCCACCCGCTTCGGCCGGCGCTTCACGGTAGAGCTGGAACTGCTTGAGCTTTTGCTCGCGCATCAGCAACTGCCCGTCGGACTCGTCGGTGATCTGGTACGTTTCCCCACTGCTCAGTGTCACGACTTCGCTACCTTGGGTCTTGCGCACCTGGCTCAACTGCATGTTCCAGCCTTTGCCAAAACCTGAGTCTTCAGTGTTCAAGGGGGTATAGAACAGAGAAAGTTCGAAGTCCGGCCCTTGCAGCGCATTGGCCTTGAGCTCTGGCAGCTTGAGGGCGATCGTGTACTGCCCCGTACGCGGGTCGACGCCGGTCTGCACATAGGACGAAAAATTGAATGCATTGGAATGCACGGAAGTTGCTGCAGCCATGATGGATCCTCCCCGCGACGCTCAAGCCGCTGAAGTCACTTACAAGTGTTGGCTCAACGCTCTGGTGGGAAGATTTCGGTGCATGAGAGCTTCCCTTCGATATTGCCGTGATGGTATTCCGAACGGATGACCTCCACACCCGGCGCGATGATGTCTCCATATTCCCTGTTTCTCAGGTCTCGAATGTCCAGCCAGACCGAAGTCGTCGGCTGTTTGATGGCACGTACCCGGAATAACCAGTCTCCACCCCAGCATTTGAACTCCGAGCTCAGATCGATGAGCGTGGAGCTGGCCACATCCTCAAGCTTGAAAAACGTCACGACGTCGTTGCCACAGCCAGCGGTAGACATTTTGGTCTTCTTGCGCGACTCGCCCACCGCGCCGACGCTGACCGAACACTGATTGCCTCCCGGGTGCTGAGGGCCGTCCATCCTCTGGGCAAACTTGACAAGCCCCGTGTTGGCTACCTTTACAGAATCGCTCGAGGGCGCCTGCGCCGTGCCACAGCCTGCCAGCAACGCCATCAGCAGCAGGCTCGTCACACCCTTGATACTCTTCATCACTCAGCTCCTTCGAGGCGGTTGGTCAAGCGGATGACATTGCTTTGCCCGGACGGGCGGCTCGGCACACTGTGTACCAGCACGTTGCGATCACCGATGATGCTGCGTGGCAGGTAGTCGAGTTGTACAACGTGCTCGTTACCCTTCGAATCGCGTAGCCTCACGCGCAATGGTTTGCTCATTTTCGCGTACTCATCAAGATCACGGACCGCGTCCAGCCTGCGGTCACGGTTGCGGAAGTTGGCAATAAGCAGCAGCCCGGCCTCGTACTGGCTGGTGATTGGAGTGGCGAAATCGTTGCGGCCAAGAACCTCTGCCATCCTGTCATCAAAAGAAATGTTCTTCGGCTCGGCTTGCCCGTGGTTCTGGAAGGCATAACCGGTGTAGCTGTGGTACACCTCGTTGCCATAGGTGCTCTCCCAGCGGACGATCGAGGTGTTCACATCGGCTTCCAGATCACCTTCGTGCGCCGTGACGAAGTCGGCGGTGTAGAACGTGCCTGCGCGGTAGTCCAGCAACCAGTAGTCGGTCGTTACGGGATGCAGGTCGAAGTCAGGGCTTTCCGGATCCACACTGCCCTCATCTTCGCCGCCACCGTCCACGCGCTTGCGCACGAGTGTGTAGTCGGAAGACTTGTAGGGCTCCGGTGTCAATACCCGTACCTCGATGGTGCTGTTGAGCCCCCTAGAGAAGTCGGTGGAGTAGTGCCACACATCGGAATCCGACTTGAAGCCGGCATAGAAGACCGTGGAGCCGGAAGCGCCCCGTCGATGCAAGTAGAAGATCTGGCGGATGGTGCGGTCTTCATCCCCGTGAGGCGCTGCCCCCTCGCCCACCACGGGCTGGCTATCGTTAGCCAGCACGAAACGGTTCTTCACCCGGCTGGTACGCCATGCGGGGCCTTCGTCCTCGGCAATCCCCTCCTCGCTGTCGGCCAGGCTGGCGATGACTTGCCCCGAGCGATCGTACAGCGCCAGGGTGGCGATCTCGTCGATGCTCAATTTGTAATCCTTGCCGTCCACGGCCTGGGTTTGCACCGTGATTTCCACCTCCAGCTGCTGGTAGCCACTGGAAGCGACGTTGCCAACGGTACCTGAGCCGCTCTTGCCCACGGTAATGGTGAACAGGCTCAACGCCTTCCAGGTGTCGTTTTCTGCCAGGTCGGTCTGCTTGAGCACGCTATAGCCCGAGGCGAACACGACCCCGTTGTGCACGACTTCGCAAGCCACCACATTGCTCTGCGGTTGCTGTTGTGCCGAGGCCTGGAACAGGCCGGAGGGGGTCACGCTGCCGGCCCCCGCGAGCATGCGCCAGCGCCTGGCCTGATTCGGCATGATGCGGTTGACTTCGCTCAGCTGCGTGGTCCTGCCATGGCCGAGCCTGGGCATGAAGGGTGGCTCGAGCGGTAGCAGAGGCTCACCGTTGACCATGATCAGTGCGGCGTTACGTTGCTCGCCGGCGCTGGCCTGCACCTGCTGTACTGCCAACAGACGCCGCTGGGTCTGGCGATACGGCACGAACCTGGCGCTCTTGTCGCCGAGTATTGCAAGCTCACCCAGCCGTGGCTCCAGCAGCTCGAAGCTCGCGGCCTTGGGGCCAGCATTCCACACATCCAGCCCCTGTTCCTGCTGGGGGCGGAAAGCGCCAGCGCTGGGCGTGACCAGCAGATGCTCGGCGCACACCAGCAAGCGGGCTGCAGCGCGGTAGGTCTGCCCTGCTTCCTCGCGTTCGGCGGTAACGATGGCGGTGATCAGTTCATTGCCCATGTCGGCGATGGCAGGGGCCTGGTACAAGCCCCTGGCATCGATGACGCCGTGGCCGGCCTCGGTATGGCTTTGCGGGCTCAACGCTCGCCAGCTGACACCCGTGGTCACTGGCTGGCCAAACCCGTCGCGCAGGGTGAACTGCTGCCGCTCCCCAGCCACGATCACCGCACCCAGCGCAGGCTCCAGGGTCAGCTGGGTGCGCAGCGGGTCGATGTTGCCGAACAGTGCCCGGTCCCGCGGTGTATGGTCTTCGCGTTTCACAAAGGCGTTGAGCTCAGGGAACAGCAAGCGGGCCAGCAGCTCCAGCCCCTGGTCAGATGCGTGGTGGAGCAGGTTTTCGTTCAGCACCAGCGTCGCGGAATAGTCGCCATCGGGTATCAGGTAAGGGTAGTTGCTGCCAGGACGCATGCCTTCGCGGGCATTTGCCCGCAGCTGTATGAACACCAGCACTGCGCCGTCACCATGGTTCAAGGCCCCAAGTACTCGTGCTCCAGGCGCCGCCTGGGTGCGGATGATGAAGCGCGTCGGCGCCAAGGGGTCGTAGCCGGAAAAGTCCACAGTTCCCAGTTCGAATACCGCATATCGAGCCGGCAGCGCGTGTATCCAGTCCTGCAATGCCGCCGTCAGCAAGGCGTTCAGGTCAGGCGTGTTTTCGAACAGGTTGCTGGTAATGGTTGCCGCATGGGACAGGTTGAGGCTGACCCGGCCGTAGCGACTGACCTCCCCTACCACCACCTCCAGGTCGACTTCCAGTTGCACCCACAACCCCAGCGCCTCGGTCACCACGGTGCTGCTGATCAGTGTTCCGAGCTTGTCGAGGGTGCCGCTGACGATGTTCATGGTCAGGGTGGCCCTGGAGTTCTCCATCGAGGCGCTACTGAACGACAACAGCGGCGCGCCGAACTCCAGGCGTTGCACCCTCACCCTTTGGCCCACGGCCTGACCGGCCAGCACCTCGGAGAACGGCGGAAGGTAGCTGTTATCCTCCAGCCGAGCCAGATATTGCTGCTCGAGCAAACGGTTGAGGCGGCTGCGGCTATAGGCTGCGACGGCCCCCCAGCCTTCGGTCACCGAACCTTTGCTCATGCGTTCAAGCAATTGCTTCATGGAATTGGACATGGCATCACTCTCCCGAAGTTTCTGGTTTGCCGAACCGCAGGCCGGCGGGTTGCGCCAAGCGGCGCATGGCATCAGCATGCAAGGCCAAGGGCAGTGGCAGTACCAGGTGGCCCTCGAAAAGTAGCTCGAGGTCAAGGATCTCCAGCCTGGCCATGACCAGCACGAAGCCCGGGCCTGCATCGCCTGGCGGTGTGTAGTGACCGGTGTCAGGGTCAATGCTGCCGCTGTCAGCCACAGGTGTGGACCAGCGAACCCCCTTGACGACATTGCCTGCGACCCGCCCCTGGAACTGCAAGCTGCCATCGGGTAACTGCTCGGCAACCTCCACCACCATCTCGGGCCGCCGCTGGCGAACCAGCATGTGCACCGTGCGTGGCTCACCGGCACCGGGGCTTTGCACGAGCACCTGATCCAGCACATAGGTCCGGTTGTCTTCTACCGGGCTACCGGCGATGTAGGTGCAACGCAATCCATCCGCCTCAGGGCGGACGGTGCCGCGCCCCTCTGCGTCGGGGTCGGCCAGCGACCATTGCAGATCACCGGCGGTGGTACCGGCCGTCAGGGACAGCTCATCGCCGACGTAGCAGACCCGGATCAAAGGGTTTACCGTCAGTGCGGCGAGGGTTACGGTGAGCAGCTTCGAGCTGCGCAACCCGCTGTCACGCCCCGTGGCCACGATCAGCAATCGCGCCGGCTGCCCCCCCATGGCATGGGCCGGGGGTGCCCGATATTCACCGCTGCTTTCATCGATCCGGCCAAAATCGCCGAGGTTGCCTGGCAGCGGTTCCACCGTCCAGCTCACCGCTTCCCCTGCCGGTTCGACAGTGAAGGTATGACGCTGCGCGGCCGCCAGCACATGCGGGGCATCAGCGATTCGCCAGTCGGCAGTTCCACCGCCGTTGGCGAACAGCGCCACGCCATGGGGCATCTCGAAAGCTGTGTGCTCAAGGCTCGCAGCCCCAGCCAGTGACAGTTTTTCGAGCACCTGCTCGGGTACCAGGGCACTGAGCTTGCGAGCCAGGCCTTCCAGCACCGCCTGCTTGATCAGATACGCGACAAAGGCGCATATCTCCTGCTTCTCCAGCTCGCTCAAGCCCTCCGGCAAGCCGCTTACCGGCTGCACTTCTGCTGTTTGCTGCCAGGGCCACAGCACCTGACCCAGCAACAGGCAACCGGCGCTTTCTTCGGGCGTAGGCTCGACCAGGTGGAACAGTGTCGTGAGGTCGAACTGGAAGGTTGCCGACAACTCTTGCCAGCCGTTGCTTTTTCGCGGTTTGAAGCTGAACGACAGGGTGCAGAAAGAGGCCCAGTCGCCTTCCGCCATTGGCGAAAAGCTCGCCGACGGGTTGCGCTGGGTGCGCAGGAAGAAGGACTCGGGCCGCAACAAGTCATCGTCACCCGGCTCGATTCGTCCCAGCGACCACACGCGTTGCTCATCTGGCAATGCCATGAAGATTTCCTTGAAGAATTCCCCCCCCAATTGCCGAATGCGGTTGGACTGGGCAAACGTCAGCACGAAGTCATCACTGTTGCTCAAGTCCAAGATGACATGACCGCCTTCATCCACATATCCGGGCACCGCACCCAACTCAAGCCGCAGGCGCAACTCCGGCCCTGTCAACGGGCCGATGCGGTCCATCCGCCGCGGGTACCAGTGTTCGCCCGCTTGCTTCAGGTCCACCTGGTTGCCGCCAACGATTTTCATGCGCAGGCTGGCTCTGGAGTCGGTGATGTCGGCATTGTCGAAAGACAACCGTGGGTGGTCCAGAACGAAGCCCTGCATGTGAATCTTGTAGTTGTTGTCCGGCGCGGTTTCACCGCTGACGGGCGGCAAGTAAGACGCCGTGCTGAAGCGCCGGATATACTCTTGGGTCAACAAGGTGTCGGTTTTCGTCTTGTCGATGGCAAATACCGAGTCGAACCCCAACAGGCGGTTGTCGGCACTCAACCAGAACAGTAATTCTGCTTTTGAATTGCTGGTCATGGATTTCTCCTGCATTGCAGAATGCGTTAGGCAATCAATGTGACGTCGGCTGAGCGGAACGGCCGCCAGGTCTTCCCTTCATCGAAACTGGCCTCGACCGACACCCGGAAGGCACGATTGAGCGCCAAGCGTTCAAGAAACGCCCTGGGTAAGTACTCTTCGATACCGTCGTAGTACTCATCCAAGGTCACTTCGGTTTCGCGGGTGCGGATGGTGTGCTGATCACTGCCGCCGCCCTTGAGCTCACCCTCCACAACCATGCCCAGCCACTGCCCTTGTGCAATGAATGGCCAGGGACCCAGCTCGCACAGGCAGCCCGCGGCGGGAACGCCCTTGAGCGACAACTGCTGATTTTCGACGCCATCGAGCTGGACGATCGGATAGCTCTGCGTCTCGTAGTCCGCCACCTCCAGGTCGAACTTTTCCGAGGGCTGGGGCATCTGGCCAGGCTTGGTCACCGAGTAGTACACCCAGAGGCGGTGGCCCAGGTTGGCCGCAATGGCGCTGCGCGGGACGGTGAACTGTCGGGGGCTGGCGCCGTCCGGGTGCTTGATGACTACGTTCCCGGAGCTGCCATGGCCTTCCCAGTGCACCCACACTTCACCCTCGTCGATCACCGCCTCGCTGGGCACCGTGACCACCGCGCCCTGCTGCAGGTTCTGTGGATGAACGGTGCCTTGGTGCGGCTCGTCACCTTCCTGCGGGCGGGCATCCTTGATGTTCGGCAAGGGCAGGAACAATGGCCGCTGCAGGGCCAGGGCCAGCGCCGCCGAGCGCTTCTGCGCGCCCGGCCTGCCGAACTGATAGCTGAACTCGACGTGCTGGCCGCGGTTGATGTCGCTCTGCAACCAGATGCGGTCGAGGTGAAACGCCAACCGGCCACTGTCGAGCACCGTCACGTCAGTGCGCAGTGGCCGCAGCGTCAGGGCCGGGCCTTCAGCGTAAAGGGTCAGTGCATCGCCCAGCGCCAGCTGCGCATAGGGGTCTGCCAGCAACCAGACACCGTCGCGATACGCGTCGTCATCGGGGTCGAGTACGCTGCCTGAATGCCCTGGGATGACCGGCGCTTCCAGCAGCGGCGTGGTAACCGGCTCTTCCCAGACGATGTCGAACCGCTGGCTGGGTGAACGGCTGCTGCCGCCGGCTGCATATTCGATGCTGTAGTCGAGAAAACCGAAGCCATCGAAGTACATGACAAAATCGTTGGAGTCGAGGCGCCACGACAGCGGCATGCCAATTTCGCTGGCAAGTACCTCGTGCTCCAGTTTCACCTCGGAACCGGCGAAGTCTTCATCGAACCAGGGGCGCCAATTGAGGGTCAGCACGTCACCCTGGGCCATTGCCGCATAGGGCAATGTCACCACCCCAACGCCGGTGGATGGCACCTGCGCGGCATCGATGATCAGGTCATGCGCCCCGCTCAACAAGGCAACGGCGGGCAGTTCGCTGGTTTCGGGCGGCCGCTGGACGTAGAAAAAGCGGCGCTTGAATTCGATCGAGATCGGCTCATCGTTTTCGTCCAACTGCTGATACGAATAGAACACCGTGCCTTCGCGCAGTGCCTGCAGCTGAAAGTTGCGTATTTCCAGCAGGAAGCGTTGCTGATCATCGAGCTCGCCCACGCTGATATTGCCAAAAACATCGACCGCGCTGCCGTCCGCAGCGCAGCCACGCCAGTTGATCAGTATCCGATCTTCTTTTGCGATACCTGGATAGGTGATCCAAGTTTTCAGATCCTCGTCCCCGAGTGCATCCACATCCACTGAGTTAGTTCGGGGGTCGAGGTGATCAACTTCTGGAATATCCATCGGCAGCCTCCATCGCAGCGCCTGTCATTGCGACGAAGTTATAACCCTGCCGGGCAACCGGCGCACCTGACAAAAATGCCAGGTGCTAACCGCTTGCAGATTGCGTACGGTATTCACGAGTTCGCCCAATTCAAGCCGCCAGCAGAACGCTTGTTCACCTTGATGCACCCCCAAGAGGCCATCGCAATGAGCTCGGAATCTTCCGTACATTCAAACGCGCTTAACTTCATGAGTTTCATGCAAAACGGGGTGGATAGCCGCACAGGGCAATACACAGTGACGATCAAGTTACCCGACCTGGCGGCAAACTTGTGGCTTGGCCCGGACATTGAATTAAGTTTGAGTTTCAACCCACTGAACACAATCGATTCCGGCTGGGGCAAAGGCTGGAACTTGTCCCTGACGCAATATACCGAACACAATCAGATCCTCACTACATACACCGGCGAGGCATTCAAAGTGACCGGCAGTACGGGTGATCGTTATTCCTTTCAAGAGCAGAAACTGAGTCATTTCCACTTGTACCGGGAACCTCCTGGGGAGGGCGGAGCGCCCCGCTACCGCGTGGTACATCGCTCAGGGATGGTGGAGATTCTGCAGACAATGGGCAGTGCCCGGGGCACGATTGCTCTGCCGGTAGAAATCTATTCGCCGCAGGGGCACAAACTGAACCTGAGTTACAAGCAATTCAACGCCGAATACATGATGCTCGGCGCTATCCGTGATGGCCGCGGCGAGCTGCTGCTGGAAGTTGAGCGTGAGGACGGGTTCATCGAAATCCGCGAGCGGCCCTACCTGGGCGGCGACGGCAAGCCGGTGGCGCTTTACGTGATGACCCTGCAGGACGTCGACAACCGGGTCGCTTCCTTCAGCCTGCCCACTGCGGAACAGGCCAGCTGGCGCTTCGACTACAAGGTAGTGCTCGAACACCTGTGCATCACCGAGGTCCGCACGCCCACCGGCGCACGAGAGTACCTGCAGTACAACGACGGCGGCCATCTGTTCCCGAGCGGCGAGCGCAAACCCTTGCCCAGGGTGACCCGGCACATCGTCGAACCAGGCCTGCAACAGCCCGCGTTCCAGACCAACTACAGCTATCCGCAGAACAGCAACTTCTGGGGTTTGGCACTCGTGTCGGTTGGTCGGACGACGGTTTGGACAATCTCTACAAGCACACCGGGGACTACGAGTACCAGACTGTCCAGGAACTGTGCGACAGCGACAACGCACGCCTGCAGTGCATCACCCGCACGTTCAACCGGTTCCACTTGCCGACATTGGTACGAACCGAGCGCGGCACCAGCGTCCATGAGGTAATTACCCGTTACGAGATCACGGACAACGTGCCATTTGCACAACAGGTCAGCACCTGCCAATTGCCGATCAAGCAACTGACCCGCTGGAGCATGGACGGCCATACGCCCAGCAATCGCCTGGAAACCGCCGAAACCAAATACGACAGCTTTGGTAACCCGATCGAACGCACACAGCCCAACGGAGTGGTCGAGCGGATGACCTGGTACGGCAGCGAAGCCGAAGAGGGGTACCCCGGCGACCCCTACGGCTTTGTCCGGCACATGAAGAGCAAGACCGTCATCCCCTCGACCGCGGGCGAGGCCTCAGCCCCGACCCTGGTGCGCCAGTACCGTTACCGTGCCCTGCCGACGCTGGCCGGCAACGACACCAAACTCAGGCACTGGCCTGTGGAGCACAGCGAAACCCTGCTGCATGAAGGCCAGGTGCTTGAGCAGACCATCAGCAGCCATGTCGATGCACCCAGGTCCGGATTGCTGCATGGTCGCCTTTACCAACAGATACACAAACTGGGCACACTGGAAACCACGACCCAATATCAGTTCCGGGTCATGGCCGACCCCATCAGCGAGCAGCCAGTGCTGCAGACCACCACCACCATCCATGGCTACGATGGAACCCTGCGCTCGAGCTTGATGCAACGCTCGCTACTGTTGGGCGAAACCGTGTTCGAGGAGGACGAAAGTGGCGTGCAGACCCACCGTGAGCATGACGCTTTGCGTCGGGTCACCCGCGAGCGGGTCGCGCCAGGTACCTCTTTCGAGGCCAGCCGTCGCTATGTCTATGAGCTCTGCGCCGCAGATGGCGACATCGCCCGCCAGCATGCGACCAATGCCAGAGGGGTCACCACCCGCACCGAAGTGGACGGCCTGGGCAGGGTCACCTTTGAGGCGCGGGACAATATCCACGAACAGCGCCCTACCCTGTTCTTCGAAACCTTGGCGACGCGCTATGACGCACAAGGCCAGCGCGACAGTGAGACGCGCACCGACTGGTTGCAGGGTGAGCGCTACCTGACCCTCGTCAACCGCTATCAATACGACGGCTGGGGCGAACTGCGCTGCACCATCGACCCTGACGGTGTCGAGCACCATGACGAGCTCGACCCCATCGGCGTCCCGGGCCACGATGGCCCTGTTCGCCGCAGCTGGCGTGAGGGCGGTACGTTGCAGGCACGGGTGACCAGTGGCAAGTCCGAAACCTGGCTCAACCTTTTCGAAAAACCGGCCAAGGTCAAACGCCTCACTCCCCTCGGCGAACTGCTTGGGGAGGTCAGCTACCTGTACGACGGCCTCGGGCGCACGGTCAGCGAAACCAACGAACGCCGCCATACCACCACATTCGCCTACGACCCATGGGGCCGCATGCTCAGCACTCGCCTGGCGGACGACACCTTGCTCACACGCACCTACGCGGCGCACTCCACCGAGGAGCTGCCCGCCAGCGTGACAGTGACGCCGGCCAACACCGAGTTGCCCGCCCAGGAGGTCGGCGCGCAGTACCATGACGGGCTGGACCGGCTGATGGGCGCCACCACTGGCGGGCGCACCGAGTACTTCCACTTCGAGGCAGGCGCGCCACACCCGCTGCGGCGTGTTACCCCCGCTGGCGACACCATCAAGCTGACCTATACGCCTGCGCTGACCGATGAGCCCATCAGTAGTATCGCGCCGGACGATCCGGCCAATTTCGATTACCACCCCACCAGCGCCCGCCTGCTGAGCACCTGCAACCCACAGGGCACGCGACGCTTCGATTACAACCTCGCCAACCAGCTGACAGCTGAACACTGGGACGATGCTGGCAACCAGACTTTCAGCAGAACCCACGTCAGCACGGTGTTCGACAGGCTGAAGAGCACGCACGAAGACGCCGGTGTCTACACCGTTCACGACTACGACACCCACGGGCGCCTGGAAACCACCGAGCAAGGCCAGCTCAAGGCACGAATTCACTACGATGCCCTCGGCCGCGTGTCGAAGCTGGACAGTACCGACCTGGCAAGCGGCACTCTTCTGGAAGCCCTCATCGAATACGATGATCAGGACCGTGAGTGCAGGAAGACCTGGCGCCAGGATGGCCAGGCCGAGCGCATCCTGGAACAGCGCTGGGGGGAAGACGACCTCCTGCAATGGCGAAAGCTGACCCAGGGAGGGGCAACGTTGCTCGAGGAAACCTTCGAATACGACCTGCGCGGTCGTCTGACCAAGCACGTGTGCGAAGGCCCCGAGCGGCCAGTGGATGCCCTTGGTCGCCGCCTCGCCACGCAGACCATCGGGTTTGATGCCTATGACAGCATAAGCTTGACCGTCACCAGCTTCGAAGGCGGGCCGCGCCCGGAGCGTGCCAAGTACGTCTACGCCGACCAGGATCCCTGCCAGTTAGTGCGCATCGAGTACACACCAAAGCGCAGCGAGCCGGACCCGACGTTCACCTACGATGCCAATGGCAACCTGACCCGTGACGAGCAGGGCCGGGTATTGCGCTACGACAGCCAGAACCGCCTGACGGGCATCGAAGGCAGCGCCATCAGCTACCGCTATGACGCCGACGGACAACTGGTTGCCAGCACCTCTGCCAACGGGCCGCAGACGCTGTTCCTGCGCGACGGGCTGCAACTGCGCCAAGCAGTACATGATGGGGTGAAAACCCTCTATCTGCACCACGGCGACCAGCCGCTGGGCCAGCAGCAAAGCGGCAGCGGTGCACAGGTGCCGCTGCTGCTGCACACCGGCACCTGCTACAACGTGATTGCCGAAACCCAGGCGGGAAGCTTGCGCACCCGCCACTACACCGCCTACGGCGAAGGCTACAGCGAGCAGCCGCTGCACAGTGCCCTGGGCTATACCGGCGAAGCGCTGGACGCCGGCACTGGCTGGTATCTGCTGGGCAATGGCTACCGCGCGTTCAACCCGGTGCTGATGCGCTTTCACAGCCCTGACGCCCTTAGCCCGTTCGCCGAGGGCGGACTGAACTGTTACGGCTACTGCCAAGGCAACCCGGTGACCTTCCGCGACCCGACCGGGCATTACAGCAGCGGGTACAGCGGTACCAGCCGCAGCCTGGAAGACATCGAGACAAACCGGGTATCACCCCGCGTGGAGCTGGGGGTGATGGGCTGGATTGGCATGGGCTTCGGCTTCCTCTTCGCCGCGATCGCATCGGTGGCGGCTGTGGTGATCACGGGCGGCGTTGCAGCACCGGCGGTAGCCGCCGCCTGGACAGCCGCCGGCGGTGGGCTGGCGGGGACCGGAGCGGCAGTTGCAGCCGGCGCCGGGGCCATTGCCAGCGTATCGATCGCCACCGGTATCAAGCTCGCCGGCAGCATCGTCGGGGCAGCATTGTCGGTCGCCGGTACGGCAGTGCAGACCGAGGGGGTGCTCTCGGGGAATGAAGAGCGCAGCAACATCGGCGCGATCCTGAACTATGCGGCGGTCGTTGCCGGGCTGGGTGCAGGGGCCTTGGGCTATGTGGCAGGTTCGGCGTCGAAAATGCTATCACGCGCCACCTACTCCGTACTTGAGAACGCCATGAATCCAATTGGGCCGCGAATCAGGCCGCCCGTACCTCCGAAACCTACCTCCGCCCCTACCGCCGGGAATAGCTTATGGCGCCCCTCCTGGCTGTACTCGGGGCAAGTTCGAAAGAACATACCGAAATTCAGACAGGACATTCGACGCTGACCATACCCAGCCAATTACCTATGGCACCACTGCGCACCATCACCCATCGCTGATGTCACCCATGCGGAGAGTCACCATGAACACATCACCCTCCACCCCCCAACAGACCCGTGCCATCAGCGCCCGGCGCAAACACCTCAACTTGCAGGATGCGCCCCTCTCGCCGGCGCTGGTGGACCTGACCAAACCCGACGTCGATGGCATCGTCGATCGCACTGACGGCACGTTGCACAAGGACTGCCTGAAGGCCGACCTGATACTCAAGATCCCCGCATGGCCGGAATTACAAACTGAACCAGATGACTATTCGACTGTGCAGCTGCAGTTCACCCTGACAGGTGCCGAAGACAACTATACGGCGATTGGGCCTACCCACCGCTATGATGGGCCGCTCGAGGCTAGTGATTTCCCCCTCCTCCTCCCATTTCCCCAGGCTTCATTGCCACGCAACGGCAAACTCTGGGTCCGCTACGAGCTGGAGGATCACAGAGGGGAGCTTTACGACTCCACGCCACTCGAACTGATCTGCGATAGCGTCGCACCTTGGGGTGACGAGCCTGCCCCTCCGCTGAACACGCCCCCCGGCGTTATCAACGACGCTTACCTGACTGGTAACAACGGGATCGAGCTGGATATCCCCGACTACGTAGATCGTGCGGCAGGTGACACCTACCAAGTCTTCTACCTCAAGAACTGGTCTGAAGATGACACCGACTACGAGAACCCCAGCGCTGTCGGCCCTGTCCCTGACAACCTGAAGATCAAGATACCGGATACTGTTGTTCGTCCCCTGGGCGACGGCCGCTTCTACATCGTCTACTACCTGTTCGACAAGGCGCAGAACCGCAGCCGCATCCGCTTGCCGGCGACGGTGGATGTCGTACTCACGCCGGAACCGGCTGCGCTGCTACCACCCAGCGTCCCCCAGGCCGAAACGGATGGTGTGGTGAACCTGGCGGATGCACAGGTAGGCGTGCATGTGCATATCCTGGAGTACGCCAACCATCGCCCCGAAGACACGATCGTGGTCACCTGGGGCAGCACCCCCCTGATGCAGGAACAAGTGGGGTCACGCGGATTCCCGATCCGGATCCTGGTGCCGAGCGATATTCTGCAAGACGAGTACGGTACTGCCACCGGACGCAAGTCAACCAGCATCAGCTACCAGGTACTGCGCGGGCAAGCGCCCTATGGGCCGGCGCAACGGGACGTCGACGTCGACTTTTCTGTTGTCGGCCCAGTACGCCCCAACCCTGACACCGACTGGCCGGACCCGGTCAATGCCAAGATTTTCGCCCCGGTGATCACCAGCCATACCGGTGTCGTTGACCAAATTACCACCCCAGACCGGGGTGAAAACGCTTCCCTGACGTTCGACGTATTCGAAGGCGCCGTAGACGGGCAAGTGGTGGACTTCTACTGGAATAGCACTCTTTTGCCATATGCACGCTGGGTGGTCGATCAGGCACCCGGTACGCCAAAGACCGTAACCGTTCTTTGGCAGACCATCCAGGACGGGGGCGATAACCTGGCGTTGCCCGTGTATTACACGGTGCGTGCCAGCGAGGATCCCAATGACAACGCACAGCAGTCAATTACCAAGCATATTAAGGTGGAGGTGGTCGACAAGACGCCGGATGACCTTGAGTTCCTTGGCATTAACTCCCGAGGGTGGCTGAGTTGCGCTTCGATCTGGGACCCCGACGACCCAACCGCCCTTCCCGCAATAAGAATTCAGGTTCCCCCTTGCCACCGCCTCAATGTCCAGCCAGGTGCAACGATGACCTTGACCTGGGAGGTATATGACCAGGAGGTGGGCGGAAACCTGATCACGACGGTGACGAAAACCGAGTCGGTTTTGTTAGATGCGGAGCAAATCAACAACGGCTTCGTCTGGAGAGTACAGCCATACGAAGACCATATCCGGCCAATCTATGACGTCGCTCCATCACGTGGCCGTGCCGAAGTGAGCTATGTCATCGACACCCCGTCGCTCATCTCCAATACGACAGCAAACAAGATCAGCATTGCCGACCAAGGTACTGGCAGCTCATGCGATTTGAACAGACCTTGAACGCGCCCCGGCCGCAGCTAACGGGCAAAGCTGCGGCCGGCGAGCCCTGAAGGAACAATCCGGTATTTTGTTGGGATTTTTCCTACATTTTTCGCGGTCTCGTCCGAATAGCCTTGGGGCATCAAGACCAATCTCTCAACCAAAAGGGAATGGTCCTACAGAAAATTGCTACTTCAATGGTGCCCCTAATGTCAACTCGCCTCCTCCATACCCTTCGCCAATTCACGCACCCCGCTCGACTGGTGCTGCTGGGCCCGCTGTTGTTCGCCGGCCCCGCCTTGGCTGAAACGCTCATCGACAGCGACACCGCACTCGATGCCAGTAGCGCACTGGACAGCTACCGTGTGACCAACCAAGCGACGCTCTCCGCCTCCGGTGCCACGACCTTGCAGATCGCTGCTCGAGCCGGCTCCACGGTGAATCTTTCGGGTAGCCAGGTCACCGCCGAAAGCAATGCCGACGGTCTTACGCTCAACGGCGCCAACGCCAGCGTCGTAGGCTCTGTTATCCGTAGCAACGGGCGCGGCATGGCATTCAGCGCAGGCGCAACCGCCGCGATCAGCGACAGCCTGATCGAAGGCGGTGTGCTGGGCGCAACCATCAATGCCAGCAGCGCAGAACTGCAACGCACCACCCTGCGTGGCACCGGCGAGACCAGCGAAGGCGTGCGCATGGTGGCCGGCAGCCTGGCTGCAAGGGACGGCAGCACCATCAGCGGTGGCAGCTACGGCGTACGCATCATTGAAGACAACGGCCGCGGGTCGTCGCTGGTGGTAGACAACAGCCTGGTGGAAGGACGCAACGGGCCGGCGATCGCCGTCGGACGCGGTGCAGGTGCCGCATCAGCAAATATCGAGGTGCTCAATAACGCGAGCCTGAGCGGGGGTAACGGCGTACTGCTGGAAGTCGCTGACGATGCCGATGCCAACCTGCGAGTGAATGACAGTCACCTGGTCGGTGACATCGTCGTCGCCAGCGGGGGCACTGCCAACGTACTGCTGGAAAACCAGGCAACGCTAAAGGGGCGGCTGGAGAACGTTGCCGACCTGGGGATCAGCAGCGGTGCCGAGTGGATTCTGGTCGAGAACAGCCAGGTGGGCGACCTTCAGCTCGATGGCGGCGCGGTACGCTTCGGCGGCCCGGGTGAGTTCTTCAAGCTTTCCGTGGAAAACCTGGCAGGCAATGGCACCTTCATCATGGAGGCAGACTTCAGCACGTCGCACTCGGACTTCCTTGATGTCACGGGCAGCGCCAGCGGCGACCATCAGTTGCAGGTCAGCGCCAGTGGCAAGGACCCGCTCGCCGACAACAGCCTGCATGTGGTCCACACGGCGGCCGGCGATGCGCAATTTTCACTGCTGGGCGGCCCGGTAGACTTGGGCGCCTATTCATACGACCTGGTCCAGCGCGGCGACAATGACTGGTACCTGGATGCCACCACCCGCACCATCAGCCCCGGCACGCAAACGGTCATGGCCTTGGCCAATGTCGCGCCGACCATCTGGTATGGCGAGCTGGGAGTGTTGCGCAGCCGCATGGGCGACGTGCGCCGTAACCCCGGCAAGGCGGGTGGATGGGTGCGTACCTACGCCAACCAATTCAACGTGTCGACGGGTGCACCTTACCAACAGCAGCAGCAAGGCCTGTCGATAGGTGCCGACGCACCGCTGCCGATCGGCGATGGCAACTGGCTGCTCGGCATCACGGCCGGCTACAGCAACTCGGACCTGAACCTCGCACGCGGCTCATCAGCCAGCGTCGACAGCTACCACGCCGGGGTGTATGCCACCTGGCTCGATGCTGATAGCGGCTATTACATCGACACCGTGGCCCGTATCAACCAGTTGCGCAACAAGGCCGACGTTCGCCTGAGCGACGGCAGCAAGGCAAAGGGCGACTACAACAACCTCGGCGCCGGTGTATCGCTGGAAGTAGGCCGGCATCTGACCCTGGCCGATGACTGGTTCCTCGAACCGTTCGCGCAGTTGTCCGGGCTGGTGCTGCAAGGTAAGGACTACACCCTGGATAACGGCATGCGTGCCGAGAGTGAACGCACCCGCTCGCTGCTGGGCAAGGTAGGCACCACCATCGGGCGCAATTTCGCAGCCGGCGAGGGGCGCACCCTGCAGCCCTACCTGCGCGTTGCAGCGGCACATGAGTTCGCCAATGGCAACCAGGTGAAAGTCAACGACAACCGCTTCGCCAATGACCTGTCAGGGTCGCGTGGTGAAGTCGGTGTCGGTATGGCGGTTGCCTGGGACGACAAGTGGCAGGCACATGCCGACTTCGATTACAGCCATGGCAGCAAGATCGAACAGCCCTGGGGCGTCAACTTCGGAGTGCGTTACAACTGGTAAAACCGCGGGAAGGCCGAGTGCCTTCCCTTTTTCATTCAGCAGAAAGGGTGGAGAAGCAGGATGGCACACAGCAAACGCAGCGTTGAATTCAAAGCACCACGGCCAGAGCGCCCTGCTGAGGACGAGGGCCTGCTTGTCGAGCCGGATGTACCAGACCTCATACCCGATGTCGATGGCGCCATGCCCAACACTATTTCGTTCCGGGCAACGTATTTGCCTCTGCGAGTAGAATTCCACCCCTGGGCACCCTCCGAGCCAAGCGAAGAGGACAACGAGTTCCTTGACCTTTACTGGAACGGGGAGCTGGTCGAAAGGAAGACCTTCAACCAACCCGTGAAACCAGAAGAACTGTTCATTCTGGTCCCGGTGCGCTACTTGATCGAAGGCACGCACACCCTCCACTACGAGGTAACGATATTCAATGGCACAGAGGTCCCTTCCCGGCCTCTGAATGTCTACATCGACAAGACCCCCCCCATGCTGGACCCGGATGACGACCGCCTGGGGTTTCCTGACTACGTGATCGGCGAAGGCGTCACCGAAGAGTATCTCGATGCCAACGGCGACAAGGTCGTGGGAACTGTACCGTCCTTTCTGGGTGCTGAGCCCGGTGATGTGATCAAATGGTTCTGGAGCGACGACCCTGTCGGGATTCACCTGGTCGACATGCACACACTGACCCTGGACGATATCGAACTCTCTGGGGGCATCAGCAAACCGATCGAGCTGACATTCCCGGGTGATTTCATTCGTCAGTCCCAAGGCGGCCAGCGCTTCGCCCGTTACGAAGTGCAGGACCGGGCCGGCACGGCCGTACAGCGATCCCTGGCACGCACGCTGAATTCCGATCCATCCCCGCCACCTCGGGTACTGCCACCACCGTTTATCAGGGAGGCTACCGGGAGCGAGTATTTCAGCACACTGCTGCCGGCTGACGCCGTCGATGGGGTCACATTCGTCATACCGGACGGCGCGGATATACGTCCCAACGAAACCGTCACCGTGTACTGGGGGGAGCCTGGCACCCTCGGCGGCTACTCGACCAGCACGCCAATTGCACCCGGCGGGCGCGAATACCTCATCCCTGGCCAACATATTCCGCCCCACATGGAAAACCGCGCCGAGCTGCACTACCAAATCGACAAACCTGACATGCCGCCCTCACCGTCGCACTTTGTGACGGTACGCAAAATAGAAGGCCTGCCGATCGTGCAGTGCACAGACATCGTCAACGGAGCCCTGGAGCTGAACAGAATGGGCGACAGCGCCGCGTTCACATTGGCGGATTGGGCCTTCCGCGCCCCATCGCAGTTCGTCAACGCCTGGATCGAAGGCGTGGAGCGCGACAATATCGGTAGCCTCATCACGCTGCCCATCGCCACCGAGCTGCCTGTACCTTCCGGGTCGGGGGAGATGGTACTGGGTGAGGTTGCACGCACTGAGCTTTCGCGCCTGGCGCTCAACTACCAGTTCCGAGTTTCGGTGCAGGTGTCATTTGACGACAAGCAAACCTGGTTGAAATTCCCGGATGTGGCCGCCGTGCTGCAGGCCTAGGTCCCTCAGGAGCAGACAGCAAAAAAAAAAACGCCACTCGAAGAGTGGCGTTTTTCATGTTTGGAGCGGGAAACGAGACAGGCACTAGGGCGCTAAATCCTTGTTTCCCAATCACATTCTTCGCCGCCGTGAGCAGCGAAGGCCTGAATTATAGCCTTGTTCTTCGCCCTCGGCAACAAAACTCATCCAACAACTTCCATCAGCGTCCAAGGACTGCCATTTCATCCCCTGACAACCGACGCAGAATACACGGCTACCAGAGGCCCGCCCCTGCAACGCCGCTCGACACTCAGGTCTCCTTGCGTCAGGAATGGCATCAGCATCGAACGTTGAGACCGCGCTTGGTTTGATGCCGTGCGCACCACAGCCCAAGGCTGTTCGTGATGAAGGCCAAGCGGCGAGCAAGGAAAGATGGGGCGCATGTTCACATCACCTGGTCAGCTGGCGACCGTGTGGGAGCGGCGCGCAACAGCCTCAAACTGGCCACAGCCCAGGATCGCTGGATGCTATGTCGATATATCAGGATGCCAGAACAAGCATCACACGCGCGGTTTTCTCTGCGTCCCTCTGGACGTTGAGCAACGACTGCGCCCCAGCGCGACTTGTGAAACCGTAGGGATATCAGACCATAGCGAATCGGTCTTGATACGCCTGACGCACCCCATGACGCTGGCACCGTGAGCGCCATTGTCGAGCGTGCTTCTTCCTTGTTACTCGACGGGCCGGCAACTGGTCGATTCTTGCACATTGAGCAAGAGAGGGCCACCTGTGGCGGATGCCATGATCTCGTCCGCCCACGTTCCGGGGCATTCGTCCCTGGCATCCGCCACAGGCATAACGACACAACAGCCCTTGGCAGGGCGAGAAAGGAGCCGGTGATGTAGCGCTTCCGAAAGGAGACGAAAACATGCACAAGGAGCCACCATTATCAAAGGTGTTCTATCGTCCCATCGAAGCTGCCATACGGTGGGCTGGGTTGTTGCGGTACAAGGCGTCGATCCTCGCCTCGATCGCATCACCGCGGTGCCTGCCGCAGACATTGGACTGCCCGCGATGGAACGAGTGTCGGCTGTACTCGGAACGCATCTACGACGGCATCCTCAACTCGGAACTGCCCTTTGGCAAGAACGGGATCACGCTCAATGACCCAGAGTTGGTGAGTTCACCCGATCTGACCATCCGCCACGTCGATCTGAAACGCTGGATGCGCACTCACTATCCTGAGCATCGACCCGGATTCCTGTTCAGCCGCAGCGAGCGCATGGCGCATCCCTCCATCACCCTGGAAACAGGACAGGCAATCCTGCTGGAACGGCAGGCTCTGCAGGCCGCGCTGGACCATAGCCGGCGTGAGATGCGCAAACTTCAAGCGCAACACGAAGCCTTGCTCAAGCAGTCCGCGGTGCTGTTGGCATCCAAGCAGTGCGCGATCAGTGATCGAGCGGAGACCACGTACCTGAACATCATCGGTGGCATGCTGACGCTGATGCTGGGTCAATCCCCATCGGGTGTGCCGTACTCCAGCTTCAAGACGCAGGAGGCAATCGTCACCGCATTGCTCGCCCACTATGGCGGCACCATGGGCATCACGGAGCGAACCTTGAACGGCAAGTTCGCCAACGCCAGGAAGAATGTGCGTAGCGCAGCCGCGTGAATTCTTCCATCTTGTATGTGCAGTCTCGGAGATTGCATTTGCAATGTCTTTTTGCAGCCATGTCTATTGAATAGAGGTCACGCCAACAAACGCCACTGAGCGTTCAGGAGTGACCGCCATGTCGCAAGTACCTGTACTGCCACCGCACGAGCGCCGCATCCTGCGGCTCGATGAAGTTGAAGCGAAGTCCGGCTTCAAACGCGCCCACATCTACAACCTGATGAAGAAGCGCCAGTTTCCACAGGCGTTGCGCCTTGGCGTGCGCGCGGTGGGCTGGGATTCGGTCGAGATCGATCAGTGGATCGCCGAACGCCTTAACAACCGCACCTGACTCGCTCCCCCTCGGACTTCCCATCGCCAAACGGAGAGCGCCATGCAGGTCGTATCCATCATTTCAACGAAAGGTGGCGTCGGCAAGACGACCACGGCCGCCAACCTCGGCGGGCTCGCCGCGGACGCGGGGCTGCGCGTGCTGCTGCTCGATCTCGACGTGCAGCCCACCTTGTCCTCCTACTACGATCTGGCTCACCGCGCGCCCGGCGGCATCTATGAGCTGCTGGCGTTCAACGAGCGCGGTCTCGACCAGCTCGTGTCCCGCACCATCATCGCGGGCCTGGACCTGGTGCTCTCGAACGACCACCGGGGTGAACTGAACACCTTGCTGCTGCACGCGCCAGACGGGCGCCTGCGGTTGCGCCACCTGCTGCCGGCGCTGGCGCCGCTCTATGACCTGGTGCTAATCGACACCCAAGGCGCGCGCTCGGTGCTGTTGGAGATGGCGGTGCTCGCCTCCGGCCTGGCGCTGTCACCCGTGACCCCGGAAATCCTTGCGGCCCGCGAACTGCGGCGCGGCACCATGCAGTTGCTGGAGGACATCGCGCCGTATCGGCACCTTGGCATCGAACCGCCACCGCTGCACCTACTCATCAATCGTGTCCACCCCGTGTCCGCCAACGCACGCATGATCCAGCAGGCGCTGCACGACCTATTTCAGGATCACACGGGCATCCGCGTGCTGGGCACCGACGTGCCGGCCATCGAAGCCTATCCGCGCGCTGCAACCCGCGGCATGCCGGTGCATCGCGTCGAGTATCGACAGCCACCAGGCAGAGTTGCGCCCGCTGCGCTCGACACCATGCGCACGCTCGCCGGCGAACTGTTCCCGCAGTGGCAAGACAGATTCGCCCGCGTGTCCGGCCGTCCTCCACGTTCTATTGAAACCGGGAGGTCCCGTGGCGAGCGCACATGAACTGTCCCGTGGCCACAAGCGACTGCGCGCCCTGATCGAGTTTGCGGTGAGCGAAGGCTGGCACGTCAAACGTACTCGGGGTGGACACCTCAAATTCACCAAGACCGGCTGCGCCGCCATCTACACCAGCTCGACAGCGAGCGATTACCGGGCAGACCTCAATGCCCGTGCGCAGATCCGCCGAGCCGAGCGCGAGGCCCGCATGGCCCGGCCCGCCAACGCCGAGGGATGCGGCCATGGCTGAGATGACCTCCCAGGACATGGCCGGCAAGCTGCTTGCCGCCGGGTTCGAGCGCAGTGGGCCATCGGCCACGGCTTTGAGTGACCCCATCGCCGACACGCCGATGGTCGTGACGCTGGACCAGTTGCGGCCCTACGACCACGATCCCCGCAAAAAGCGCAACTCGGCCTACGATGAAATCAAGGCCTCCATCCGCGAGCGCGGCCTGGATGCGGCGCCAGCCATCACACGCCGTCCTGGCGAGGCGCACTACATCATCCGCAACGGCGGCAACACCAGGCTGGCGATCCTGCGCGAACTCTGGACAGAAACGAAGGACGAGCGCTTCTTCCGCATATCGTGCCTGTTCCGGCCGTGGCCTGCGCGCGGGGAGATCGTCGCGCTGACCGGGCACCTCGCCGAGAACGAACTGCGTGGCGGCTTGACGTTCATCGAGCGCGCCCTCGGCGTCGAGAAGGCGCGCGAGTTCTATGAAGCGGAAAGCAGCACGACCTTGAGCCAGTCCGAGCTGGCCCGTCGCTTGGGCGCCGACGGCTTCCCCGTGCAGCAGTCACACATCAGCCGCATGGCCGATGCGGTGCGCTACCTGCTGCCTGCGATCCCGACCGTGCTGTATGGTGGCCTCGGTCGCCACCAGGTCGAGCGGCTGTCGGTCATGCGCAAGGCCAGTGAGCGCACGTGGGAGCACTATGCCAAGGGCCGCTCCCTGCCGCTCGACTTCGACAGTTTCTTCCAAGAAGTGCTGTCGCAGTTCGATACCCAGGCCGACGAGTTCTCGCCGCAGCGTGTGCAGGACGAGTTGATCGGTCAGATGTCCGAGCTGCTGGGCATCGACTACGACGTGCTTGCCCTGGACCTGACCGAATCCGAGAGCCGCCACCGCGCCCTGGTCAGCGACCCAACCCCGCCATCGGCGCCGCCGGCATTGCCTGAGCCTGGGGCCATCGCACGGCCGCCGATTGAACCGGCACCGTCCCCCGCCACAGCAGCACATTCTGCAGGCCACTCTGCCGCCGCGCCGACAAGGCCCCAGGACGATGCGGCCCCGCGTGAGGCATCCGCAGCCACCCCTGCGGCAGCGGCTGGCGATCTACTTGACGAGCACATCGTCTCTCCGGCACCCACGACGCAGCGGCTCCAGTCCATCCAGCGCATGGTCGCCGACCAGTTGGGCGATGCGCTTCCGCCCGACTTCTCGGCCAACGTGCTGCAGTCGATTCCCGTGCAGGCCGGTGGCCTCTATCCCATCTCGGACATCTGGCATATCGACCCAGGTCTCGACGCACCCGGCCGCCTGCGCGTCCACATCGCGCAGTTCGCGCGCGAGATCGCGGGCGAGGTCGACCTGGACGCGTGTGTCGAGGATCGTTCAGATGGCATCGGGTTCGCGTGTCGTGCCCCGACCCAGGTTTCGTCGCCGCTCGCACGTGCCGTGCTCGCGCTGCTGGTTTCCCTGGCCGGTCAGCAGTCGGCCGACGTGGGCTTGGACGGCGGGCACTTCGTCACCGACCTGCCAGCGCTGTTGCACGGCCAAGGCCAACGTCATGCCGACGGGGCCCGGCGATTGAGCGACACCGCGCTGGTCAAGCTGTTTCGTCTGCTGCGGCTGGCCCGGCGCCTGCTGGATCTGGAAGCCGGCGCTCTCGGTCCTGGGACCTGAGCGAGGGAGGCCCGCATGTCCGCACCTAACCCACTCAACCAGGCCGTCATCGCGCAGGCGCTCTACGATCTGCGCAACGGGCAACTGCGCCGCTGCAAGGCGATGGGATTCGGTGAGGAAGAATTGGATGCGCTCAAGCATCCGGCGCTGATCAGCGTACTGGCCAATGCCAGCGTCTCGTGGTGCTCTGTCTCGGTGAACCGGGAAGTGCTCCGGCGATTGCTCAAACAGGCGCAGGACGTGGAGAAGGAGATCGCCACCGTCGATCGCATGTTGCGCCTGGGGGCCAGTACGGAAATGGCGAGCCGTTTTTATGGGCTGACGCACCAGGAAGTCGCGCTACGGCGTGAAGTTCTCGGCCTGCCCAAACGCAAGGGGCGCCATCCGGTTCTGGACGAGGAGCAGGACACCGAGCTGTGGCGACGCTGGAAGGCCGTGACCAGCAGCAGGAATGTCGAGCTGGAGGATGAGACCTCGGTTCTTGATGCGGCAATGGACCTCGCCGAAGGCATGGAACTGCCGCTGTCGGTGGTCTGGGCTGCGATCAAGAACTGGATCGATCAGGGATTGGGTTGAGTCATGGCCGTGGACGACGCTGCACCACGAGCACCACGCCAAGGCCCGGTCGCCCTCGCTGATCTGTTCGACAGCGCGCTGAAAGACCTTGCACCGAAACCTCGCCCGCCCGCGTCCGCGCCAGCTCCCGCATCCGCAACATCTCCTGTCTCCGCAACCGGCGACGGTTTTCTGTTCAGCGGCAATCGGCACGAGAGCGTGCCGCGACGGCTGTTCCTGGACCGACGCCTGACGCCGCTGGAACGCAATGCCTGGCAAGTCTTTCGGATGATGCTCAACGAGGATGGGGTCACGGCGTTTCCGACGTATGAGCAACTTCGCCCGTGGCTCGCGTCAATGCCCTGCGCCGGACAGGCCTCTCACGAGACCGTGGCACGGGCGCTGACGCTGTTGCGCCTGACTCGCTGGTTGAGTCTCGTGCGCCGCAGGCGTGACCCCAAGACCGGGCGCATCCTCGGCAACCTCTACGTCCTGCACGATGAGCCCCTGACGCCTTTCGAGGCGATGCAGCTCGACCCGGACTACTTGGAGCTCGTCAGCCAAGCCCTGGGCCATTCGGCCAAGGCCGTCCAGGTCGTGGGCTTGCACACCCTCAAGGAAATCGCCGAAGACCCGTTGTTGTCTGGCCGCACGTTGCCCTCGCGGCTGCAGGTCCTTGCCGAACGCCTCGCGAGCCAGGGCATTGGGTCGCAGGAGAGTTATCCACAGAAGGATAGGGTTCACGATTCCGAAGAAGGGGCGCCGAGCCTTCTTCGGAATTCTGATGACCCCTCTTCGGATTCCGAAGCAGGGCCGAAACCCGCGTCAGACGGCGCTCTTCGGAATCCGAAGCAGGACCGTACTGTACGTAGTAGTCGTATGAATGAAGTACGTACTACCGCGCGTGAGCGTGGGCAGGCGCGTGCGATGCCAGGAGTTCGCCTGCCTGATCGCTTTCTCGGCTTGAAGGAAGAGCAGCAGGCCGCCGCCATCGTGGCATTGCAGCAGGTCGATGCTCCGCTACGCCAGGCCGTGCTGGACGAATGGGCGGATCGCTGTCGCGGCAGCACCATCCGCAACCCGGCAGGCTACCTGTTCGGCATCATCCAGCGCGCCATCCGTGGCGAGTTCAACGCCTGGGCCAAGCAAGCCGGGTCAGCACCGCCACCTGCCCCTGCACGAGATGCACCGCCTGAACCACCGCGCAATGTGGTTCCACCCGAGGTGGCCCGGCAGCACATTGACCGGCTGCGCGACCTTCTGCGCAGTAGCTGAGCGCGACGAGCGACAAGGGCGTGAAGCAGACGTCGATGGCCGTCAGTAGAGCTATCCCCAGGGGATAGATGTACTACAAGCTGTAACGCCGACAGGCACGGCATGGCACTTCGGTCCAGGGGGGCCGTAATGGCGTCGGTTGCATGAGCGCACGCACCATTTGCGCGAGCAGCGCTCCATGGCTTTCGATGGAGCTATCCCCTGGGGATAGCTCGTGTCACAGGCCACCGCTGCCACGACAACCGGGTCCCGGTTCATTTCGGTTTGTTGACTGACTGCCTTCCGTTGCGTGCCGATCCTGACCGCTCCTTTTCCCAAGCGAGCGGACGCCATGGCAACCAACGAACCTCTGCAACTCAATCTCGGCTCTTTGCGCAGCGCGATGTCGCTGACGCTTCACACCCACCACGCCTCGCGCATCTGGCATGGCCGCGCCGCCGCCGAGGGGCGACCCGGCATCGTCGGCCTGAACGGCTACATCGCCGTGATGAACAAGATGAAGCGCGGCTCGGAGCAGGACGACCCGTACAGCGACTGGTGGATGTTGCGCATCGAGGAAAAGCTCGACCAGACCAGGACCACGTTGCAATCGCTGCGCGAGCAGGTTGACCAGGCACTGGCCGGCGTGCCTGCGGCGTTGAGCCTGGGTGAGAACCTCAACGTGCAGCCGGTGAAGCTCCCCTTGTTCGTGAACGCGCAGCTCGGCTTTGCCGCCGTCTATCTGCTGGCCGACTACGACGACATCGCCCGCAAGCTGATCCTCGCCCACCACACCGCGCTGATCGATCGCTCGACGTTGGAGCGCTGGCTCAACGAAGGTGCCCACGCGCTGCGCAGCCTGTTCAGCCTGGCCCAGCAATACCGCTACTCGGGCTGCACCCGCGACGACTTCGCGGCCAAGAACGCCGCAGCTCGGGCAGCATTGGAGAAGTTCGGCGAACTGCCGCAGGACGTGCTCGAAGGCATGCGCCGCTCGAAGTTTGCGCCGCCCGTCGTGCGCCGTGGTCTGCAACAGCGTGGTGATAGCGCTGCCGCAGCCGCATCTCCCACCGACGAAGGCGCTGCCGCCGATTCGGCCGAGGCCAAGTCCACAGCCGCCGGCGAGGACGAACCGGCATGAGCGACCCGAACCGCGAACCGCGCTACTTCCGTCGTCTGGAACAGCCAGCCTTCATGCGGCTGGAACACGCGGCCTCTCTAAAAGGCCTTTTAAAGCCTTTTAAAGGTAAAGGGGACTTCGAGGCCTGGGCCAGCCAGTGCTTCGCCATGCGCGACGAGTTGATTGCCCTGGCGCAGCGACAGGTGCTGCCACAGGCGTGCGGGCATCCCTTCCACCTGCTTCCCGTCGAGCTGGCCCAGCAGACCACTGGCGCAGGCACGACCTTTCTTCGCTGGCGCAAGCACGATCGATCGGCCATGGGCGTGGCGTTGTGGCAGGAGCTGATGGCGAGCCCCAGCACGCCGGTCAACCTGCTGCACGACCTGCACGAGATCGAACTGCAGCGCGTCATGCTGAACATGCAGATCAGCCTGCTGCACACCCTGGGCAGGCAAGCACAGGAATGCGCCAGCAAGGCCGCGCAGGCGGACAACACCTACCTGCGCCGGCTCGCGTCCGTTCCTGCCGCAGTGCGCGATCGGTGATTGCGCCTGCCATCCGAGCACGCGCCCGAGCCCAACGAGGCACGGGTATTTCAACCACCACGGAGATTCCAACATGAGCACACAATTCATCGGCGAGGGCAACATCGGATCGCCTCCCGAGTACCGCGAATTCCCCAATGGCAACGACGATCCTCGCCGGTTGCTCCGGCTGAACGTGTACTTCGACAACCCCGTCCCCACCAAGGGCGGCGAGTTCGAGGACCGCGGCGGCTTCTGGGCGCCGGTGGAACTCTGGCACCACGACGCCGACCGCTGGCAGCAGCTCTACCAGAAGGGCATGCGGGTGCTGGTCGTCGGCCGCATGGAGCGCGACCCCTGGACGGACAACGAAGATCAGCCGCGTGAGACTTGGCAGGTCAACGCGCGCAGTGTCGGCATCCTGCCGTACCGCATCGAGTCTGTGGCCCTCAGCCCGAAGCCACAGGAGGCAGAGCCGAAGCCCCAGGCCACCCAGGAATCGACGGCGCCGAAAGAGACCAAGCGCAGGAAGTGATCGGGCATGGAGGGCGGCTGCCGCAGTGCTTCGCCGCCCTCCATGCGCTGCGAATTATCCCCAGGGGATAGCTCCACCAACGTCCACCGAGTTCCACGCGCGCTCCCGGAAATCGCGGCTCTCGGCCCGCACACTTCCGGCCACGCACCTTCCCCGCACTCGCCATTTCATCGGCGTGAAAGCGGTCGCTGCCGCATGCGGCTTGTTTGCTGCTGCCAGGGGCTGCGCTCGGCATCCTCGATCCCAGCAACTCCATGAACAACAGGAATCGGGATGGACGGATATGCGGCTGTTCTTGTGCGAGAAGCCCTCCCAGGGCAAAGACATTGGCCGGATTCTCGGCGCCACGCAGCGCGGTGAAGGCTGCCTCAACGGTTCCGGCGTCACGGTCACCTGGTGCATCGGCCATCTCGTGGAGGCGGCGCCGCCCGAGGCCTACGACGAGCAGCTCAAACGATGGTCCGTTGAGCAGTTGCCCATCATTCCCCAGCACTGGCGGGTCGAGGTCAAACCGAAGACCGCCACGCAATTCAAGGTCGTCAAGGCGCTCTTGGCGAAGGCGACTCACCTGGTTATCGCCACCGATGCCGACCGCGAGGGCGAATTGATCGCCCGCGAGATCGTGGAGCTTTGCGGCTACCGCGGCCCCATCGAACGCCTGTGGCTGTCGGCGCTCAACGATGCGTCCATTCGGGCGGCACTGGGCAAGCTGCGGCCTTCGGCCGAGACGCTTTCGATGTACCACTCGGCGCTGGCGCGCTCCCGTGCGGATTGGCTCGTGGGCATGAACCTGAGCCGGCTGTTCACGGTGCTGGGGCGACAGGCGGGTTACGACGGCGTGCTGTCGGTCGGCCGCGTACAGACCCCGACGCTCAAGCTCGTTGTGGACCGCGACCGCGAGATCGCGCGCTTCGTGTCCGTACCATACTGGGCCATCGCCGTGTCCCTGTTCGCAGGCGGTTCGACTTTCGCCGCGCAATGGGTTCCACCCGATGCGTGCACCGACGACGCAGGCCGCTGCCTGCGGCAGCCGGTCGCACAGCAGACCATGCAGCAGATCCGCGCTGCGGGCAGTGCCCACGTCGTGTCGGTGGAGACTGAGCGTGTCCGCGAAGGCCCGCCGCTGCCGTTCGACCTGGGCACCTTGCAGGAAGTGTGTTCCAAGCAGCTTGGGCTGGACGTGCAGGAAACCTTGGAGATTGCCCAAGCCCTGTACGAGACGCACAAGGCCACGACGTACCCCCGCTCGGACTCCGGCTACCTGCCCGAGAGCATGTTTGCCGAAGTGCCCACCGTTCTCGACAGCCTGCTCAAGACCGATCCCTCGCTGCGCTCGATCATGGGCCAGCTCGACCGCTCGCAGCGCTCGCGCGCCTGGAACGATGGCAAGGTCACGGCGCACCACGGCATCATCCCGACGCTCGAACCGGCGAAGCTCTCCGCCATGAGCGAGAAGGAACTGGCCGTGTACAGGCTCATCCGGTCGCATTACCTGGCGCAGTTCCTCCCTCACCACGAGTTCGACCGCACTGTGGCCAAGTTTTCGTGCGGGGGGCAGAACCTGGCGGCCACGGGCAAGCAGGTTGTCATCCCGGGTTGGCGCCAGGTGCTCGCCGAGCCGCAGGCCGAAGACGGTGATGGCGAGGGCGATACTGCGGTCCGCGCCCAGGTGCTGCCCGCGCTGCCGAAACTGTATGAGGGCCTGGCATGCCAGGTGGCCGACGTCGATCTCAAGGCACTCAAGACGCTGCCGCCCAAACCGTACACGCAAGGCGAGTTGGTCAAGTCCATGAAAGGCGTCGCCAAGCTGGTGTCCGATCCCCGCCTGAAGCAGAAGCTCAAGGATACGGTTGGCATCGGCACCGAAGCGACGCGGGCCAACATCATCGGCGGCCTGATCGCTCGCGGCTACCTCGTGAAGAAGGGGCGCGCCATCCGCGCCTCGGATGCGGCTTTCACTTTGATCGATGCCGTGCCTGCGGCGATTGCCGACCCTGGCACCACCGCCGTCTGGGAACAGGCGCTCGACATGATCGAGGCCGGACAGCTCACCCTGGACGTGTTCATCGGCAAGCAGGCCGCGTGGATTTCGCAGTTGATTGCGCAGTACGGCAGCGCCTCCCTGTCCATCAAGGTTCCCCAAGGGCCGGCATGCCCGCAGTGCGGCGCACCCACGCGCCAGCGCAGCGGCAAGAGCGGCCCGTTCTGGTCGTGCAGCCGCTACCCGGACTGCAAAGGCACGCTGCCAGTCGAATCCGGCAGCTCCAAGCGCGGCGCCTCGCGCCCGCGCCGTAGCGGCCGCAAAGGCTCCTGACCGCCCCCGTTCCCCGTGAGCCGTGCCCGCCTTCGGCGGCGTGGCCCCTGTCCCGCACTCCGCCGCATGCCCTGCGGGACGCCCAGCGCGCAACGCCTTCTTGATCCGTGTGCGCGTCCCGCCCAGCCGTCCCCGGCCGCGGGACCTGAAGGTAGCTTCTCTGCGAGCCGCACCACGCGCGTTCTGTTGATCTGCGTTTCTTCCGCCCTCTGCGAAGGGTCTCCCGGTGGCTTGCCAGGCTGCACGAGCCACCGGGAGACCCTTCGTGGTCAGCGGTAATCGGTGCCGGTGCCCGCCGGTGCAAAAACGGGCTCCCTTTGTGCGCGGATGTGCGCCAGACGATGCCGGCCCCAGCCACGACATGGGCCGGGTGTGATTGCTTGATGAGCAGACGGTTCTAGCGACGACCGGGCCTGCCAATAAGCCCACGGGTGGTTTTTCTTTCCTCCCGAGCCGAAGGCCGCAGGGCCTTCGGCGCCTTTCTCCTGCCTATCAACGTCCCGGTCCGGCCATTGGCCTGGGCCACACGAACAGGAGAGACGACATGCACCCTCAACCTTGCGCGCCACTGCTGTACGGCAGTGTGTGCAGCGGCATCGAGGCAGTGAGCCTGGCATGGCAGCCGCTCGGCCTCGAAGCCGCGTGGTTCGCCGAGATCGAACCGTTCCCGAGCGCCGTGCTCGCCCACCACTATCCGCGCGTGCCCAACCTAGGCGACATGACCTCGATCGCCGACCAGGTTCGCGCCGGCACTGTGCCGGCCCCCGACATCCTGGTCGGCGGCACGCCGTGCCAGTCGTTCAGCGTTGCCGGTGCACGCAGGGGACTGGATGACCCGCGCGGAGCCTTGACCCTTGCTTATGTGGAGTTAGCTAATGCCATCGACCAAACCCGCTACCAAGACGGCCGCATGTCGGCCACGCTCGTCTGGGAAAACGTCCCCGGCGTCCTCAACGACCGCAGCAACGCCTTCGGGCATTTCCTGGGAGCACTGGCCGGAGAAAGCCGTGCGCTCGAACCGCCAGGGCAAGAATGGGCGCACGCAGGTTGTGTGTCTGGACCCCGGCGCCGCATCGCCTGGCGCGTGCTCGACGCTCAATATTTCGGCGTCGCCCAACGCCGCAAGCGTGTGTTTCTTGTGGCAAGTAGTGGAGATGGCCTCGATCCCGTCGAAGTACTTTTTGAGCGTGCAGGCCTGCACGGGGATTCTTCTGCGGGCAGCGCGCCGTGGCAAGGAGCTGCCCGTGTTGCTGGATCTGGTACTGAAGCAGCAGGCGGATACGCAGGATTTGCTGGACTGAAGCAGCCCTACGGCAAGGTCACGACGACGTTCGGATTCAGTGGCGGCACCGGCCCCGTCGATGTGGCCGCATGCCTGATGGCCGCAGGCCCCAAGCACGACATCCGCACCGAGACGTTCATGGTGCAGTCGTTCGCCGGCAGCATCAGCCACACCCTCGACACCGCCAACGGCGGCAAGGGCAGCAGCGAGGACGGTACGGGCAAAGGTGTGCCGATCATCGCCTTCACCGCCCAGGGCAGCGGCGCGGATGCCACGATGGATCTGACGCCGACGCTACGTGCTGGCGGACATCGCAACAGCCATGCGAACGCCGGTGTCGTTCCCGCCATCGCCTTCGCGCAGAACAATCGCGGCAAAGTGCGCTTCGAGTCCGGCCACGGACAGGTGGCTTGCACCGTCCTGTCCAACGGCAAGCCGGGCTACGGGGTGCCGATGGTGGCCTGCGTTGCCCTGCGGGGACGGCAGCATGGTCTTGCCGCTGAGCTGGGCGGCGGCGCGGACAAGCCCCATGTGCTGGCTCCCGACTTCGAGGCGCATTTCCGGTACGACTGGAATGACCCCGGCCCGGGAGACTGGTCGCATTGGCGCGTGCGGCGGTTGATGCCCGTGGAATGCGAACTTCTGCAAGGCATGCCCGACAACTACACCCTGGTCCCTTATCGCGGCAAGCCTGCCGCAGACGCCCCGCGCTACAAGGCGATCGGCAATTCCATGGCCGTGCCCTGCGTCGCGTGGCTGGGTCAGCGGCTGGTGCAGTGTCTGCAAAAGACGGGATCGAGCGCATCGGATTGATGCACGACGCCGCCAACCGGCCACGCCATTCTTCCTCCTGCATTGCCGACGTGTCGGCAGCAGCCAGCAGCCAGGGTGTCCAGGCTGCCGTGGGTTCCACCCGCGCCACCCGCCAGTTCGCCCAGGCATCCATCGGCGAACGCTGCCCACCGGGGCACCGATGCCTCCTTTCTCCAACCCACGGGACGAATGCCGCGTCCCGCCAGGGGCGCGTCATCACCCGGTCGATACTCAGGACTTCCCATGGAAACCATTACCCAACAAGACCGCATCACGCTGAACAATTTCAAGGTGGCCGAATTCGCCAGCGAGGAAACGCTGTGCTTCACCGCCATCGTCGAATTCGACGGCATTCCCATCGCCGAGGCCCGCAACGACGGGCACGGCGGCTCGACGTTCGTGCGTGCGCTGCAAGGCCTGGCCGCGCTGCTGGCCCAGGCGGAGGAATTCGCCAAGAGCCTGCCGCCGGCCTCGCTCGACATCGATCGAGAGGATGAAGAACCGCTGATCATCGATATCACGCTCGACTTCCTCGTCGACCAACTGGCCGATGCCATGCACGCCGAGCGCAAGCTGCGTACCGCGTTCAACCGCGACGTCGGCAACAAGGTGCTTTTCATCAAGGACGGCAAGCTGCTGTTCCTCAAGGGCATCAAGCTCAAAGCCATCGCAGACCGGCCGGCGTATTTCGCATCGCTGCGCGCCCGTCAGGGCCAGCCCATCGTCATCCTCGCAGAGCTGGGACCGGACGAGGCATTCGCCCTGTGGAAGCAGCATGTGCTGGGCGACAAGACTCGCTGACCCAGCTTCGCCTTATCCTCCTGACAGCCCCGCATTTGCTGCGGGGCTTTCTTTTTTCCGCGTTCGCCAATCGGGGCTGTTGCAGATGCCGATTTCCGGCTGACGCGGCTCGCCTCGCGCACGAAGCTGCCCGCATGTGTCGCTGATCCGTCAGCAGCATGCCAGCAGCCAGGGTTTCCAGGCTGCCGCGGATTCTCTCCGCGCCACCCGCCAGTCCGCCATCGCATCGAGTCTGCGGACGCGCGTCCTCGTGACGCCGATGCATTTTTTTTCAACCGCATGCGGGAGCTGCCATCCCGTGAGGGACAAGGCCCCGCTTCTCCAAGGAGACCGTCCATGTCCCAGCAAGCCTCTTTCGGCCAATTGGCCTTGATCCATTGCGGCAAGTTCCTGCCGCTCGAAGTCCTGCATAGCGCCGCCGGCCACTACATCGGCACGCGCGATACCGAAGGTCCCGTTTCGCGGGAATCCTGCCAGTACTTCCGCAGCTATGCCGCGGCTCAACGTGCCCTCGAAAGAGGCGGCTGGTCTCAGCTCGCCACACCCTGATCCAACTTGAGGAATCACGTCATGAACCAGCTTTTGCCACGGGAAGTCGTCGATCAGATCATGCGGGAAGAGCAGCACTTCGCCGCCGCGCCCCAAGCCTTCTTCGAGGCCTGGAAGCGTGGCGTCGAGATCGCAGGCCCGCAATGGTTTGGCGACGGCACGCGCGACGGCCTGAACCAGGCCAAGAGCAAGTGGGACCTGCGTCCCGACATGCTGCGTGCCAACGACGCTCTCGGCGTCCTGAGCAGCGGAGAACGCATGCTCCTGTCCGCCATGTTCAGCTTCTACAACGCGCGCGAGGGCGGTGCCATGCTCAAGCGCTGCCACTTCCAAGGACTGTCGGACTTCGACGGTCTCGATCTGCAACGCCGCAAGGTCATCGCCGACCTGCTGGTGAACTACAGCGGTTGGTGAGCCGGTCTCCGGCATACCACCGTCTTTTTGTTCACTGCCCATGAGGGACATGCGCCCACGCGACCATGTCCCTCAATTTTTCTTCCGTCAGCCTGCGCCGATTGGCCCAAAGCCATCGATCAGTGCCGCCTGACGCTTTTTCCACTTTCAACCCACCGGGGTTCAATTCCCGGTGGCGGGAATTGGCTCCATTATTCAATCTGGAGAAATCCCATGACCCAGAATCCCAATCCCTTTGTACGCGGCTACTGGAATCTGAAAATCGTCCGAACGCTGTGCATCAGCTACGGGGACGGAAGTCCGCATGTGTGGCGAAACATCCACGCGAGCCAACAGCACCTCTCCGACGGGGCGCTGGTTTCTTCCCCCTGCATCGTCACCAGCGACTTCGCGTGGATCAGGAACGGCACTGACGCCATCAGCGACGAGCTGATCGCCGAATGTGATGCTGTTGAAGGCATCAACGGCGAAGGCGTGGTGGGCGCCGTGGTCTATGCCATCCATGGCGACGACCTCGACGGCCGCCCGGTCCACATCGGTGACACCTATTCCGAGGAGGCCGCGCGCGACGTGGTGCAGCGGTTGAGTTTCGAGACCGGCTATTACAGCCGCTGCTGGGAAATCAGCAGTGCACACATCAGCCAAGAAACCGGCCAGTACCTCGCCAACCTGGCAGACCTTGCAACACCGGAGGCCTTTCTTTTCATCGCCTTCCGGGTTCCGTACAGCCCGGCGATTGGCGTCAAGCTGATCTCCACGCCCTGGACAGACAAGAACCTGGAATATGCCGAGGGCATCAGTGCGGAGCAGCTTCGACAGGAGCACCGGGACAAGGGCATGCCTGACGACCTGGCAAACATCCTTGAATTGGCCGGCCAGGCCGATGTGCGCATCCTCATCCTAGATGCCGACGCACCCGCGCTACTGGGCCTGCCACTGGCTGAGACCTAGCAGATGCACGACGCGCAAGCCTTCCCCTTCATCCCCCACATGCCAGCCCGCCTCCCACCAGGAGCCGGGCTGGTTCAATTCCATAGGAGCAATCTCATGTTCCCCGACCTCATCTTGCCCACGCCCGACTTCGAGAATCAGCTTGGAGCCTGCGTCGACGCCATGAGCCAGGACGACGCCATCGGCCAGATCCTGGTATTCGAACGCATGAGCGGTACGCTGCACATGCGCCATATCGACAGCGCCGATCTGGTGGACACCGACATTGACGACTACGAAATGGTCGTATTCGACGGTGGCAACACAAGCGGTGACACGTGGAAGCACGTGTTCTTCCCGCGTCAGCGCGAACACTACTTCGTGTACGAAGCCTGACCCCAAGCCCCTTTCGAGGGGCTTTTTCTTGCCCACGGCACAGGAAAGCGGGTGCGACGGGGTGCTGTTTCCTGCGGGCGAGCCGCTCACTCCCGGGCCATTCTTGCCCCATGTTCGTCGGCGTTGCCGACACATGCCCAGGCAGCCGAGACCTTCAAGGCTGCAAGCACGGGAAACCGTGCTGGTCGATGCTTTCCACGGACGTGCCGCGTCCACACCCACAAGGGACCTCTCCCTTGCGGGCGGGGAATCCCTTGTTTCTTCCTCAAGGAGATTTCCCATGGACCGTTCCCTCATCAAATCCATGATGCCTTCGCTTGTTGCAGGCCACGTGCCCCGCAACGTGCGGTCGTTCAAGTACCGCGTGTTCGACGATCAGCCGCAGTCTTCGACATTGGGCTTCGTCATCGACCCCCAGCCCTTCGACGGGAAGGTAGTCGCAATCACTGACGACGCCATCGTCGTCAAGCTCAAGCCGAGCGAGTTCGCTGTGCTCGATTCCAAGCTGGTGACCACCGTCCCCGACGAAGGCGCCAAGGTGCATGTCCTACCCTACGCACGGCGCCGTTTCGATGGGCTGCGGGCGGACACGCCGGAAGAGCGCACCGAGATGACGTCCGACGGCATTCCCTACACCGTCAAGACGCACATCCTCGGCTCCGCGCCGGCCAAGCTGCCCATCCCCGAGCCGCAGTGCATGGAACTGGGCCAGCTCATCCAGCAGTTGGAGGAAATGCCAGCGCCCGATGGCTTCCGGCGTATCACCCACATGCTGGTCGATGCCGGTGCCCGGGATTTCACCTGGGTCGATCCGACACCGTCCAAGATCATCGAGACGCCTCCGGCGATCAGCTTCACGGTCTTGACCGCGAAGTTCGAGGGCCGGGTGACGGTGCTGTACGACCGAGGTGGCGACACCTACATGGTGGAGCTGCACCGCGACGGCGAATTGGTCGATCGGCATGACGAGGTGTATTTCGACATGCTCGGCGAAGTGTTGGAGCGACTTATCGACGACGGACGTTGGCGCCTGATCGATGTGAGCGTGATCGACGCCAAGGCTGCCCGGCAGCGCCAGGCGGTGCCGGCATGACGCCGGGGACTGAATCCTGGCGGTTCTTCGGCTGACCCGTGGCTCCCGCCACGGCGTTTCAGCCCATTGGTCATGTGCCCACAGGCTCTCCATCCAGGCGGGTGGAGGGCCTTTTCTCTATCCACACAGGAGATTTCAACCATGTCACTGCGATTCAAAGGCTCCGACCTGCGCCCCGTGCTGACCGAGGCCATCGCCAGCCAGTGCCCCGTCATCCTGGTCAAGGACCAGGGCGTGTACTTCCTCGCCGAGCAGGGAGAACGCCGCCCGGATGGGCGAGTGAAGCTGCTGGCCTATGCCGTCGGCTGCAACCCGGATACCGATCCGTTCGACGACTGGTGGGAGCTGGCGCGCGCCGAACTGGGCGGCGACGACTTCGCGGAGTACTTCGACCCGAAGGACGGCGTATTCACGCGCATCCTGCACACCGAAGACGACCTGATGCTGTCGGCCACCGCCACACATCTGTCGCTGGAGGTGGTGCCTCCCGCATAGCGCGGCAACCGCCACTCGACTCTCGCAGCCCCCGCGCCGGGGGCTTTCTTTTTGCGTTGAGCCGGGCTGCGTGGACAAAGGGGAACACCCGGATGCCAATTGATTGCTGCCGCGCGCGCGAGGGCCGGCCATGCTGACCCCATGCCTGCTGACGTTGTCAGCGACATGCCAGGCAACCATCGGTCTTTGAGGTTGCGGCGCAGTTTCCACTGCGTGACCAAGCCAGCTCGCACCGCATCCATCCGCGAGCGGCCACCAGTCCCTGGTGGTGGATGCTTTCGCCTTATCAACCCATCGCGGGGTTACGCACCTTTCCCCGCATGCGTGGGCTCGGTGTGTCTCCGCTTTTCCCAATGGAGATTCACCATGAACACCACTTCGAACGAGAAATCGTATTTCGACCTCCACACCTCGGGCATCGGCTACATCCAGCGTGTCCGTGAAGTGCCCGTCAGGGGCGGCCGCCGTGCGCAGCCCTTCCTGGCATGCACCATTGCCGCGCTGGTCGGCCCCGCCAGGGACCCCAGCTACCGCTACTTCGACGTCAAGGTCTCGGGTGCCGAGGCCAAGAAGCTCGTTCAGCGCTATATCGGCGTTGACGATCCCAAGCAGCGCCCGCTGGTGCGCTTTCGCCTCGGCGACCTTTGGGGCGATGCGTACATCCGTGACAAGGGCGAGAACCAAGGCAAGGCCGCCGCGTCTCTCAAGGCGCGACTGCTCAAGGCCGAGCTGATCGAGCGGGCCGAACTGGCTTCGATCGAGCAGCACGAGCTGATCACCCGTGGCATCGGCTACCTCAACCGTCCGAAGGACATCACCCCCAAGGATGGTGACCCGTTCCTGTCGTGCTCCATCGCCGCGCTCGCCGGACCTGTCGATGAACCGGAATATCGGTACTTCGACACGATCGTCGCCACCCCTGAAGCCGAGCATCTGGTTCGCCGATGCGTGCAGGCCATCGAAGGGGATCGCAAGGTACTGATCGCCTTCCGTCTCAACGACATGAAGATCGATCCGTACATCCGCACCAAGGGCGAGCACGCTGGGGAACCGGCCGCAAGCCTGGAATCGACGCTGGTCCACATCGGTCTGATCAAGATCGATGGCACCCAGGTCTATCCGACGAGCCAGGCACAAGCCGAGGCAGCGCCGGTGGAGGACGCACCCGCGACCGAAGCCGTCATCGACACTGCCGCCGACGCCGTTTCCGACCAATCTGCCGAGCCCGCTGAGCGCGAGTCCGAAGTTGAAGTCGAGGAGCAGGAGCCGGCATTGGCTGCTTCGTTCTGATCCGGCATGGCCCCTCACGGGGCCTTGCCTTTTTCCTATTCGTCAAGGAGAACCATCATGGCAGCCACATCGGCACCTACGAGATCAGTCCTACCCATCGTCGTTCCGGGCCAGCTCACGTTGCGGACCATCCGCGGCAAGAACGGCCCGTTCACGGTTGGTCGTCTTTCCACCCCCATCGGCGAGTTCGCGGTTAAAGACGCGGAGTTGGAGCAGTACCCCGAAGGCAAGTACGACGGGGATTTCGTCATTCGCTACATCTTCGCGAAGTCCTACCCGGTCGCGGGCGGCGCGCGGTTTGAAGTCCGCGCCAACCTCGATGGTATGACGCTCAACGGCATCGACAAACTGAGTCGTGATGAGGCCCGCAGCTTCGCCACCCAGGAAGTCGATCCACTCGATGAAGAGGTGGGGACGCAACCTGCGGAAACGCCGGCCAAGCCCGCCAAGGCCTCCAGACCCGCCAAGCCCGCACCCGTGCAGGCCTCGGCGGACCCGCTGGTCGATACCACGCCCTTCGGTGTGGACGCACCGACGCTCGCTGCGGCGGCTGCTCCCGACGGCACCGAAGGGGGCGACAGCGCTTTGTTCGGCCTGCTCTGGCCACTGGGCGAGTCCGTCAAGCTGGATTCGACCATCGACCGCCGGGCCCTGCGCGCGCAGATCGCCCGCCTGGGTGAACTGGGCTACGCGCTTAACTTCAAGACGCAGGAGTGGAGCCGCCAGGCCGAACTGCAACCTGCGTGATCGCAGACACCGCATGCACGGTGTTCTTCATCCACCCGCCGGGGTTCTTTCCCTATGCGGAGAGGCCCCGGCTTTCTTCTGGAGGTCTCCATCATGTCCACCATCGCTTGCGATACACCCCGTTCTGCACTGGATGAACCCGCGTGGCGGGCTCTCTGCGAGACGGCAGCCGCACAAGCCACCAAGGGTTGCGGACTGTCTCACGACTACTACGTAGAGCGCTTCAGCTCGGCGATCGACGCGCAAGTTGGTCGATTGCCCGAAGAACATCGCGCACAGGCGCTGCAGATCGCACAGGAATGGGACTACGCCACACCGGCCGAAAGGCAGGAAACCCAGGACTGGAACGCCGAAAACGGCTATTGCTCGCACGGAATCGAACTGGGTTATTGCCCGGCCGGTTGCGATTCGGACTATTGAGGTCCGGCACACGTCATCGCCGCTTGCGCGGCTTTTCTCCACCGCTTGGGGCAGCACCTACCTCAGGGGCGGTGCTGTTTCCGATTCACCGAGGACATCACCATGAGTCGGCACTACTTCGACACCATTCACAAGGGCTTTCCCATCACTGTCGTACTGGGCTGGGACCGGCCGGCAAATTACTTCTTCCTATTTATCGAGAAGCCGGCCGAGCTGATCGACGATACCGCGAAGGTCGAGAGCGACGACTTCTTGTACAGCAACCTGCACGAGAGCGACCCGTTCAACCACGACCTGGACTACTACCGAGTGGTCCTGCGCCATTTCCAGATCGACGTGCCCGAAAGCATGTTCACCGAAGTCCAACAGGACTGCGAGGGCAACGTTGGCAACCGGGTCGTCAAGCATCAGGCCGACGGCTCGTTCACCGAACAGACGTTCTGAACGCCCAAGCGGATCGAACACCTGATCCGCATTCCTTCATCCCTAACGGGGCATTCGCTGCCCCTGCGGGCGGTGCTGCCCCTCATTTCATCGAGGACACCACCATGCACGCACACACTTCATCCACCACGCTGTTCCACATCGACGAATGCCCGGACCTGATGGCCGACGCCTGCGTCGGCGACGACCAGGGCAGCCTGATCTTCCTGTCCATCTGGGCGCGCGACACCGCCGTCCAGCAGTTCCTCGCCCGCCTGACCCTCGGGCGCGACGAGCAGGGACTGGACCAGTTCCACATCCTCACCGACCAGGGCGGCAGCGTCCCGGTGTTCATCGGCAACGTCGATCATCTGGAGAAGCGCATCACGCGGGCCTACCGGCGCACGCTGTTCGGCTCCCTCTCCAACGTGTGGCTGTTCGACCGGCGCTGCGTCAAGCCCGACAAGGCCAACGCCAGCGCACTGGCATTGCTGCCACGCGACAGCGCCCACCGGCTTGACCGCCTGTGGACGCTGGTGCGCGACACCTGCCCGTTGCCGCTACTCGACCACTGGCGCGAAACCGTGCTGGAGCTGCTGCAGACCCGCGAGATGCTGGCCCGCCTTCCGTTCGCCCTTGGGCCGTTGGAAGGCCATCGGCTCGCCATCGACGTGCCGGCGCTGACCCTGGCGCTGGGCTCTCTGATCCGCAGTGACGCACTCACCGCCTATCCCTATCCGGCCAAGATTTGGACGCCGAAAGCGGTAGCGGCTTGATCCACCCGCGGAGGCACGCCTTGGCGTGCTTCCGCCATTCCTTCCCGCCAACCAGGAGACTTCCATGGCCCGCATGTTCCCGCGGCTCGCCCGCAATTTCGCCAAGAACGGTTACTACCCGACCGACGAACCCACGCTCGAAAGAGCCCTCAACGCACTGATGCCCAGCGACGGGACGATGTGCATCCTCGATCCCTGCGCCGGCGAAGGCGTGGCTGTCGCCGAAGCCGCCCATGCCCTCGGGCGCGAGCAGACCAAGGCGTTCGCCGTCGAGTTCGACGCGGAGCGGGCACGCCATGCCCGCGGCCTCGTCGATCATTGCCTGCACGCGGACCTGATGGACACAATGGTCTCCAAGCAGTCGTTCGGACTGCTCTGGCTCAACCCGCCGTATGGCGACCTATCCAAGGATGTCAATGGCAACATCGGCTATCAAGGCCAGGGCCGTGCCCGCCTCGAAAAGCTGTTCTACCAACGCACCCTGTCGCTGCTGCAGTACGGCGGCGTGCTGGTCTTCATCGTCCCCGGCTACGTGCTCGACGCGGAGCTGGTCGGCTGGCTGACACGCCACTACACCGATTTGCGGATCTACCGAGCGGTGGAGACGCAGTTCAAGCAGGTGGTGATCTTCGGCCGCAGGGCACGCCAGCGCGAGCAGGCCCTCGATGGCGTCAAGGCCATGCGCAATCTGCTGCTGCAGGTGGGGCTTGGCGAAGTCGAAGCCGAGGAACTGCCGAGCGATTGGCCGTTCCTGCCGTACATCGTCCCCGCCACTCCGGCCGAGCCGGAGCATTTCTTTCGCGTGACGATGGAGCCCGAGCAGTTCGCCGACGAAGTTGGCCGGTTGCAAGGCCTCTGGCCGTCGCTGGACACGCACCTGGGGGCCGCGCAGCAGTCGCTGCGTCCACCGGCGCGTGCTCTTTCCCACTGGCATCTTGCCCTGGCGTTGGCCGCGGGTGCGATCTCCGGCGTGGTGCGCTCCAAGACCGGGCGTGTGCTTGTCGTCAAGGGGGACACCCACAAGGACAAGACGCTCCAGCGGGAATTCACCGAACGCGACGATGGCTCCATCGCCGAGACCCGCATCTTCACCGACAAGTTCGTTCCCGTCATCCGCGCGTGGGACATGACGCCTGGCTCCCCAACTCGGGGCGAGGTGTTGACCATTCGCTGACCTCTTTCCACCGCCGACGGTTCGGCGTTTCTTCTCCCACCACGGGGCATGCCATTGCCCCTGTGGGGGTGGTGCATGCCCCATTTTTCTTCGGAGCATCACTATGTCCCTCGATCTTGAATCTACTGCCGCAGAAGCCACTCCCGTGCAGGGTGAACTGCTCGACGCGGCACCTTCTCCTCTGACCCTGAGCCTTCAGGATTTCGTCGGTGAGTTCGGCGACGAATTGCTGGACTCTCTCAATCGGGCTAACCCGCCGGTCTATACCGGCCAGCCACAGGCGCACCGCCAGCTCATCGTCGCCAGCCTCAAACGCAAGCTGTTTGAGGCCCAGGCCGAAGTCGTCTATGCCGCCGCCGAGCTGCTGGTCGATCGTGGCGAACGCGCCGCGATCGTTAATGGCGAGATGGGGTGCGGCAAGACGACCGTCGGCATCGCCACGGCCGCCGTCCTCAACGCCGAAGGCTACCGCCGCACCCTGGTGCTTTCGCCGCCACACCTGGTTTACAAGTGGCGACGCGAGATCCAGGAGACGGTGACGGGCGCCAAGGTCTGGGTCCTCAATGGTCCGGATACCCTCGTCAAACTTATCAGGCTGCGCGAGCAGTTGGGTGTGCAGCCCACGGGCCAGGAGTTCTATGTCCTGGGGCGCGTCAGGATGCGGATGGGGTTCCATTGGAAGCCTGTCTTCACCCGGCGGCGCACCCGCCACGGAGACGTGGCGGCCTGCCCGGACTGCGGCACTGTCATCACCGACCTTGACGGCGAGCCGGTCAACCCGATCGCACTCGAAGCCGAGGAGTACCGCAGGAAGTGCAGCCATTGCGCCGCGCCCTTGTGGACGCTGATCCGTCCGAGAAGCCTGTCCGGCAGTGACCAGTCCTCGGCTGTCCTCAAAGCCTTGAAGCGCATCCCGACCATCGGGGAAGTCACCGCGCAGAGGCTGATGCAGAAGTTCGGTGATGGCTTCCTGGCCTCGATGCTGGGCGACAACATCCATGAGTTCATCAACCTCATGGATGGCAGCGGCGAGCTGGTGTTTTCCGACCGTCAGGCCACGCGCATGGAACGTGCGATGGCCAACATGGAGTTCGGCTTCGGCGAGGGCGGCTACCAGCCGTCCGAGTTCATCAAGCGCTACCTACCGCAAGGCACGTTCGACCTGCTCATCGCCGACGAGGCACACGAGTACAAGAACGGCGGAAGCGCCCAGGGCCAGGCCATGGGCGTGTTGGCGGCGAAGGCTCGCAAGACCTTGCTGCTGACCGGCACGCTGATGGGCGGCTACGGCGACGACCTGTTCTACCTGCTGTTCCGAGCCCTACCCGGGCGAATGATCGAAGACGGCTACCGCCCGACCACGAGCGGCAGCATGACCTCGGCCTCGATGGCGTTCATGCGCGATCACGGTGTCCTCAAGGACATCTATTCCGAGAGCACTGGCACGGCGCACAAGACCGCGAAAGGCACGAAAGTCAGTGTCAGAACGGTCAAGGCTCCGGGCTTCGGCCCCAAGGGCGTGTTGCGTTGCATCCTGCCGTTCACGATCTTTCTCAAGCTCAAGGACATCGGCGGCAACGTCCTGCCGCCGTATGACGAGGAGTTCCGTGAAGTCGCGATGGACACGGCGCAAGCCGCGGCCTACCGCGATCTGGCGGGTCGGCTCACCGCGGAGCTGAAACAGGCTCTGGCGCGACGCGATACGACCTTGCTGGGCGTGGTCCTCAACGTGCTGCTGGCCTGGCCGGATTGCTGCTTCCGGTCGGAGACCGTGGTGCATCCGCGCACGCGCAACACCTTGGCGTTCGTCCCGGCTCAGTTCTCTGAGTTCGAGCTGACGCCGAAAGAGCGCGAGCTGATCGACGTCTGCAAAGAGGAGAAGGCGCAGGGCCGCAAGGTTCTGGCCTATACGGTCTATACCGGCACGCGCGACACCACGTCGCGCCTGAAGGTGCTGCTGGAGCAGGAAGGCTTCAAAGTGGCGGTACTGCGCGCAAGCGTGGATGCCAGCCGCCGCGAGGACTGGATCGCCGAGCAGTTGGACCGTGGCATCGACGTGCTCATCACCAACCCCGAACTCGTCAAGACGGGATTGGACCTGTTGGAGTTTCCGACGATCGTGTTCATGCAGTCGGGCTACAACGTGTACTCGCTCCAACAGGCGGCACGCCGCTCCTGGCGCATCGGGCAGAAACAGCCTGTGCGCGTGATCTACCTCGGCTACGCCGGCTCCTCGCAGATGACCTGCCTTGAGTTGATGGCCAAGAAGATCATGGTCTCGCAGTCCACCTCGGGCGATGTGCCCGAATCCGGGCTCGATGTCCTGAACCAGGATGGTGATTCCGTCGAGGTTGCACTGGCCCGGCAACTGGTAACCGCCTGATCCTCTGTCTGCCGGCATCCCTTTTGGGGTGCCGGCGGTTTTTCTAGGAAATTGCTGCTCGGAGGATTTGATCGCCGCCCCCGTTTCCAACGCCGGGAAGGCTAAACTGATCGGACAATATCGAAATCTAAGGAGGCACTATGGCTATGGTGATCGAAGCCGCATATGCAGACGGCACTGGTGTAGCCAATGCACTGCGTATGTCTCAGGTGCAGTGGCACGAGTTGCAACGGAATTACCGCGTTGGTGATCTGCAGATGCCTTGCTGCAGCGCTCCAGCGGTCCCCAAGGTCAGTGCTAATGGCTACCCATTCTTCGCACATCTAGGAGGTGCGTGCACTACTTCCGAAGAAAGCCAATGGCATCTGGCGGCCAAGATACTTGTGCGCAGCGTGCTCGAAGACTTGGGTTGCCGCGCTTCGGTTGAAATGCCGGGTTCGGGTGACGCAGGCCGCTGGCAGGCTGACGTTTGGGGTGAGCGCAATGGTGTTAGGTTGGCCGTCGAGATCCAAAGGTCGTATCAGTCGCTCCGCGACTACCGTAAACGCCAAGGGCGGTACAGCGACGAGGGCGTCAAGTCGCTTTGGTTGTTGGGGCAGGAGCGATACAGCACTCTCGCAAAGAGCATGGGCAAGGAGCGCTTGCGCACCGAATTTGGGGGTAAGTTCCCGCCAGGCGGACACTTCGGCCCGTGCCTTCCTGATCTACCCGTCGCGATGCTTGAGCTAGAGCCAGTGCCCACGATCAAAGGTGCCGGATTCTTTACTGCGACCCTTCCAGACCTGCTTGAGGCAGTGCTAAGCAATCGCTTTCTCTGCATTGACGGTCTTTGGTGTATTAATAACCTGGACTCGATGAGTAGCGCCGCCAAACGCTCACACGAGCTCGCCGCAGCCAAGCGCGTGGCGGCAAACACGTAGTTCGGCTGTGGTGCTCCTTGTCATGTGCCGAAGAAACGCCCGGGCTCCTCAGTTCCTATGGCCAGTACTCAAATGCCGGTGGCACGCATTCGAGCCTCTAGCTCATCTAAGAATGGCGAGCGCCCAAGGCGCATCGGGCCATAGCGCCCCTCAACGAACCCCGAATACAACATGTGGACCTCGTCACGCGCACGTGTGAGACCCACGTAGAACAGCCGGCGGCTTTCTCGCAACTTCTCTGGACTCTCGTTGCGCCACGGTAGATTTCCGAGGTCGAGACCGACCATGATGACCACATCGTACTCGCACCCTTTTGCGGAGTGGAGTGTCAGCAGATTTAGATGATCAGGCGAACCGTCCCTACCGCCCAAACTCGTCATGTCCAGCGTAGCCAGTGCGCCGCCTTCGGCGAGCGCTGCCGTCATGCGATCGAGTTGTTCCTTCTGATCGGCAAGCGCCAATTCAGCAGCCAACAGACGGTCAACGATGCCGCTACGCAGCGAAGCGACAAAATCACGCGCAGGTTGCTGGTCGGAGCGTAACGCCCATAGCAAAGCGGTTAGCTCTTGTCCCTCGCGCCTAGCTTGTGCATCGTCCAAGCTCGCTCGATGAAATGCGAGATAGCGGTCGATCAGTCCGCGCAATTGTGGGCGTCCGACACGCCAGCCGCCCGCGCACCACGCCGCACAATCTTCCACCCAGCTCGTCAGGGAAACCTTGCGGTAAGGCGCCGCAGTGTCCACGCGGATGTAATCTAAACCGCCGGCGGTCACAGCTTCGGAGACGATATCGCCTGCGCGGTAGTCTTTGTACAAGATTGCGATATCACCCAGTGTTCGTCCCGGCTTAGAAGCCAATGCTGCCGGAATAATTTGCGCGACAACGTGCGCGGCTTGATCGGCCATACCACCTGGCCGCAGGACGAATTCAATGGTCGCTTGTCGAGCTGGATCGCTCGCTTGATAGCCCCGGACTTCTCCGAGCGCCATCTCCGACGCCGTCACGATCCCTGTGCCAGAGCGATAATTCAGTTGGAGCCTAACAGGCTCGATGTCTCCGCGTGCGGCCAGCTCCATGAGCAACGCGCCGTCAGCGCCCGTGAATCCATAGATCGACTGATCCGCATCACCGACCGCGAAAAGTCGGACACCCCCGTCGAAGGCAAGGCGTTTGACGATGCGATGCAGTGCCACGCCTAAATCCTGGTACTCATCCACCGCGAGCACGGGGAATTTTGCCTGAACCAGAGGTAGTACCCAGTCGTGCTCGGCGATCAAACGCTGGCCGAAGACGACCATGTCATCGTAGTCAATCAGCCCCTCGTCGCGCAGAGCGGCCTCGTAGGCCTCGGCCCACGCAGCGAGCTCCTCCTCGCTACGCCAAGCGACGCTATTTCGATTGAGCACGGAACGGCGATGCCGCCCGAGGTCAATGACCTTGTACGGATGGTTCTGCCCGAAAATTGCGTCTCCAGTTTGCTTCAACAACCGATCACTGACTCGTTGAGTGGCCACCGAAAGCGGGAAGGATATGGGCAGGCCGGCCAAGCGTCCATACGGCATCAAGAGATGACGCAGACAGAACCCATGGACTGTACCAATGAAAAGATTAGGTGCCTGCTGAAGTCCCAAGCTTTCAATTCGGCGAACGAGTTCGCGAGCGCACTCCTGACTGTACGTGATGCACGCAACGCCACGAGGGGACTCGACGTCTTCGGCCAGGATTCGGGCGAGCTTTAGGACGAGCGTCTTGGTCTTACCGCTCCCGGGACCGGCGAGTACCACACAATGTCCTTGAGAGTTGTAAGCTGCCAACTGCCCTGGATTTCCAGCCAACTCGGCAGCCTGAGCCAGGTAGGCTGTACCGACGTTACGCGACGGCATCGCGGATATGCTCCAGCGCAGAGCGAATGTAGGCCGGGCAAACGCCCTCAGACACCGACGGCGCAAGTGCCTGTGCAAATCTCCCCTTGCCAATCCGTTCAATCAACTTCAGCAGCCGGTCTTCATCGACCTGATCCGGATCAGCCACCCACTCTTGTAATGCGTCCCGGGTGACTTGCCTCAGCGGCAACTCCTGCTCGATTACCGCCTTCATCGCCTCGGCCATTCCGGCAGCGAATAGGTCGGATTCCAGCGTGCTCTCGTTGACGAAGTATCCAAACTCCGCGGCGTACTTGAGCACATCATCTATATCCAGGTCATCGTAGCCATATTCTTCATCGACCTCGTTCAAGAGATTAATTAATCGCCTGTGGGCCAGTGGAGGTTTGCCATTGACCGGGTCGCGATCTGTCAAAATTACATGTGGAATATTTAGCCCTTTAGGGCCCAAAAGCTTCACATAAGGAGTGAAGTTCGTCCCCCCGACCGAGCACACAGTGATTCCAAGTATGTCGAAAGGAATCCCGAGGGCCTCGGCGAACGCGGGGATGATGAAGCGCTCAGCGTCCCCTTCAACCAGAATCACTCCCCGGGAAAAGAATATTTCTCCGCGAGTGACGTCGATGTAGCGCTGGAGGTCGTCTTCATCCCTCTGTGTGAAAGGTGCGTTTGCGGTTGAAACCGCGATGGTTTTTCCGTCCGCTGCGTTATGGCGCAGGAGAACGATGGACCTAATCGGTGCAACGCTTGCGATATGCGGTGAGTGAGTAGTGAGAATTGTCGTCAGCGGAGGGGCTTCGTCCTCATCTTCAGCTCTTGTGCCGAGGAAGTAGCGATAGACAAGACGCTGGACATGCGGATGCAGGTGCGCTTCGGGCTCCTCGACGACGAAGAATGTGTGGTCGCGCTCCCCCTCGGAGACGAAGCGGTCGAGTTCGAGGCTCTTCAAGGCCAGGAAGATCAGATTTGCCGTTCCTAGGCTGGCATCGCCGACACCGCGAACACCGTTGTCGATGAGCAGCCGAAGGCTACGCAGCAACGCATCGACTCGCGTAGGTGCAAGTCCGAGCGATACCGGGACGGCATGCTGCCCACCGGCGATGGCGATCAACCGTTCGCTGATTCGTTCCGCTGTCGCGACCACTTCCTCATGACCGGCCAGCTCTCGCTGTGCTTCATCGACCTGATTCTGGATCTCCTCGCGGGCGTCATCATCCAGGGATGCTGCGAGATCCTCAATGAGCGGTCTCAATGGCGAATTACGCCAGCTCGCAAGGTCCTTTTCAGCGTCGCGCAGCGCTACCTGAACATCTATTGGCAACATTCGGCGAAGTGCGCCACCAATGAGCATATCGGGATCGTTACCACCGAAGATTATGTACTCATAGTCTTTCAACGATTCTGGGGCGCGCCCCAGTCCCGCTTTAGGCTGGAAGCGATAGGTGAGTCGGGCCACCATAGGAGGGCCAGGATTAATCACGCAGTCGTTGAGGTGGGCCATCAACCGGGGATCGTTTGTGAAGTCCGTTAGATCCACAGAGACCTCAATGGTCGCACCAACCTTGTCTTCGCCAAGTCCGTCCCAGAAATACTCAAGCCCCAGTTGTCGATCGCGTTCAGACAAACCTGGATCAAGGATCAACTGCAGGCCGCGAATGAAATTGCTCTTGCCAACCTTGTTCTCTCCAACGATGACGATGCTTTCCCCCGTCTCGACATCAACATCCGAGAAATTGGCGAAATTGATCAACCTGACCCGAGAAACCCTCATTTACGTCCCCATCCATTGGTGTTTTAACAAATAGTAGCAGTCATGCGGCCGGCCTCCATCCGCCGACCACGACCGAGCTTTTCCGTTACAGCCCCCCTCGAGGCCGATTTTGTTCGACTAGACCGCTGCCGGTAAATCGGACGCAGCGTGGTCCGCATTGTTTGCTGCTGCTCCCGGCCTAAGCGGCGATGGTGAGGGCTCGATGTTTCAGGACGCCGAGCTTATGTGCCCAACTCCACCTTGGTTTCACCATCCCGAACGCCGCCTGCTGGCGGGAGTCCTCGGCCTGCTCTGGTCGGTGCTGGCTGGCGGTTGCGCGACGACGACTGCGCCACCCGCGCCTGATGTCATCGAGGAAGTCTCGGCCGCACCCGAACCCGAGACGCCCGAGTACATCCCCGTTGTGCGTTACGGTCGCTACACGCTAGTCGAGCTAGCACCCCCGGCTGCACAGCGGGACCTGCTGTTGCAGACCATCGACGTGTCCATGCCCGAAGATGCCCGCGCCACCGTCGGCGATGGGCTGCGGCATGTGCTCAAGCGCAGTGGTTACGGCCTGTGCCAGACGGCGCACGCGGTGACCGAGCTGTATGCCCTGCCGCTGCCGGCGGCGCACCTGCACCTCGGCCCCATGACCTTACGCGATGCGCTGCTCACACTGGCTGGCCCGGCTTGGGAACTGCACGCGGATGATCGCGCACGACAGATTTGCTTCGAACGGCCCGCCGACAGCGCGGCTATCGAACCTGCATCCGAGCCATCCGCCGCCGACGCGGTGCAGACGTTCCCGGTGGAGCCTTCGGTTTCGGGAGGCCAGCTATGAACGCCCCGCGGTCTGCCCGGCGCTCGGCCGCCGCCGTGGTGGTGCAGAGCCTTCTGTGGCTGTGGCTGATCGGCCTCAGCGTCTTCGTAGCTTTGGGCTACCAGACCATGAACGACCAAGCCGACCAGGAGCGGCTCGATTCCCGCCTGCAACGCCTGGAAGCGCAGGCGACGGGCCTGGCCGAGACCATCGAGGCCATCCAGCAGCGTCCGGCCGTCGCAACGGCGGCAGACCTCAAAGACACCCGCCAAGTCCTGGAAGCACGCGCTGCCCAAGTTGAGAAAACGCTGAGCGGCTATGCCGCTGCCGACGACCTCCAGGCGCTGCGCGCGGAGGTCGAGCAGATCAAGGCGCGCCAGACCGCTGCGCCTGTTCCGCGCGCCGCAGCACCCGCCCGGCGGCGCACATCGGGCAAGGCCGTTGCCAAGCCCGAACCGCCGTCGCTGCCGTTCCGTGTCGTCGGCGCCGAATTGCGCGCTGGCCAGCGCAGCGTGTCCGTCGCGCCGAGCAGCGCGGACTCCACGCCCGACCAGCTTCAGGTGCTGCTGCCAGGTGATGCGCTCGGCCCGTGGCGCTTGCGGGCTGTCGAGGGCAACACCGCCGTGTTCCTGGCCGGCGATCGGACCCGTCGCGTGGCGATTCCCTGACCGGAGCACACGACATGCAGCCGTCGATCATCCTTTTCGCGCTCCTGCTGGCATCCGCCCAGTTGCCCGCCTGGGCGCAGCAGCCGGCCACCGCCCCGGCCCGCAATGCGCAGAGCCAGGAGCGTCCGCTGGTCGCCCGAACCCCAGATGACAAGGTAGCAAGCGACTGGGGCCTGCAACCGCAGGAATGGACGCGCTATCGCGAGTTGATGGACGGGCCGCTAGGCATCTACTCGCCCAACCTGGACCCGCTGTCCGCCTTGGGTATTGAGGCCCGCACCGACGAGGAACGGCGGCGCTACGCAGAACTGCAGGTGCAAATCGAAGCGCGCCGCGTCGAGAAGCTGCTTGCCTATCAACGTGCCTACGACGAAGCCTGGCAGCGCTTAAACCCCGGCATGCAACGGGTGAACCTGCCTGACGATAAGCCCAGCGCCGGCGCAGTGCGCGGCAGCGGCCGCATGGCGGTGTTCGTCAAGGACGGCTGCGCGGCCTGCGGACAGCTCGTGCAGCGCCTGCAATCCTCGGGTACCGAGTTCGACCTGTACATGGTCGGCAGCCGCCAGGACGATGCACGCATCCGTGATTGGGCCAAGCGCGCGCAAATCGATCCGGCCCGCGTGCGCAGCGGCAGCATCACGCTCAACCACGACGGCGGCCGCTGGCTGTCGCTGGGCCTGCCCGGCGACTTACCAGCGGTCGTACGCGAGGTGAACGGCCAATGGCAGCGCCAACCCTGACGGCGCCGCTGCGCGCACTGGTGGTCGCTGCTGGCCTGTACGTCAGCACCGTCTATGCCCAGGAGGTTCCGCCGCCGGCCTACCAGCTTGCCGCCCAGCGCGCGGGCATCCCTTCGACGGTGCTCTACGCCGTGGCCCTGCAAGAGAGCGGTATCCGACGCAACGGGCGCATCGTCCCGTGGCCTTGGTCCCTCAACGTCGCCGGCCAGTCGCGCCGCTACACGACCCGAGCCGACGCCTGCGCGGGTTTGCAGCGGGCGATGCGCTCGACGCCTCATACGCGCATCGACGCGGGCCTTGGGCAGATCAACCTCGGCTACCACCAGCAGCGCTACAGCACCGCGTGCGACCTGCTTGACCCGTACCGCAACCTCGCCATCGCCGCCGAGATTCTGAAAGAACAGCACACCCCCGGTGAGGACTGGCTGGTGGCGGTCGGCCGTTACCACCGCCCCGCGGGTGGTGAGCCGGCCGCCCGCTACCGGCGCAGCGTATCCCGCCACCTCGCCCGCGTGCAGGGTGCGCGCTCAACCACTGCGGCGTCCGCCGCGCGCCAGGAGACCTCCCCATGACGAAATCCCATCTGGCCCATCTCACGTTCAAGGGCCTGCTCATGCTGCTGACGATCCTGCCGCTGGCCTCGCGTGCCGGCGTGCCGCTGATCGTGGTCGAGGACCGTGGCGGTGCATCGGCGCTGCCGTACTACGAAGCACTCAACCTCCAGCCGCGGGACAACGGTGCAGCGCGGTCGCCCATCCCGATGCCGCAGGTTCCCGCGACACCCGCGGATGAGGCTGCGATGCTGCCGGTGCGCAGCGCCAAGCTCACGCCCGGCACCGTCGCGCGACGGGTGATCGAGGCACCGGGCCTGCGGCCGTTCGTGGTCATTGGCGACGACAAGGCTTCCCGGGACTGGCTGCAGCGCCATGCGGGCTCCTTGCACGAGCGCGGCGCGGTCGGCCTGGTGGTCAATGTCGAGACCGCGCAGGGCCTGGCAGGGCTGCGTGCCCTGGTGCCCGGCGTGCCACTGGCACCCGTGGCGGGCGATGACCTGGCTGAGCGTCTGGGCTTGAGGCACTACCCGGCGCTGATCACGGCCACCGGCATCGAGCAATGAAGCCATGTCGGGCAAACAGCCGGTTGAGGTTCTGCTTCGCCCTGCGGTGGAGCTATATACCGTCGCAGCGTGTGCAGGTGCCGCGTTTCTGTCCCTGGTGGCCCCGTGGTCGCTCGCGCTGAGCCCCGCCATGGGTGTCGGCAGCGCGCTGGCGTTCGGAGCCTATGGCGCGATCCGCTACCGCGATGCCCGCGTCATCCTGTGCTACCGGCGCAACATCCGTCGCCTGCCGCGCTACGTGATGACCAGCAAGGACGTGCCGGTCAGCCAGCAACGTCTGTTTGTGGGACGCGGCTTTCTGTGGGAGCAGAAACACACCCATAGGCTCATGCAGACGTACCGGCCAGAGTTTCGGCGCTACGTCGAGCCGACGCCGGCCTATCGGCTGGCCCGGCGCCTGGAGGAACGGCTGGAGTTCGCGCCGTTCCCGCTGTCCCGGCTATCGAAACTCACCGGCTGGGACGTGCCTTTCAATCCGGTGCGGCCGCTGCCGCCAGTGGGCGGCCTGCCGCGCCTGCACGGCATCGAACCCGACGAGGTGGACGTCAGCCTGCCGCTGGGTGAGCGCGTGGGCCACTCCTTGGTTTTGGGAACGACAAGGGTGGGCAAAACACGTTTGGCCGAACTCTTCGTCACTCAAGACATCCGCCGGAGGAACGCCGCGGGCGAACACGAGGTCGTGATCGTCATCGACCCCAAAGGAGATGCCGATCTCCTGAAGCGGATGTATGTCGAGGCCAAGCGCGCGGGCCGCGAAGGCGAGTTCTATGTCTTCCATTTGGGGTGGCCGGACATTTCGGCACGCTACAACGCCGTAGGCCGATTCGGTCGCATCTCGGAAGTCGCCACCCGCATCGCGGGGCAGCTCTCCGGCGAAGGCAACAGCGCAGCCTTCAGGGAATTCGCGTGGCGCTTCGTCAACATCATTGCCCGCGCCTTGGTGGAACTGGGGCAGCGCCCGGACTACATGCTGATCCAGCGGCACGTCATCAACATCGACGCGCTGTTCATCGAGTACGCCCAGCACTACTTCGCCAAGACCGAGCCCAAAGCCTGGGAGGTGATCGTCCAGATCGAGGCCAAGCTCAACGAGAAGAACATCCCGCGCAACATGATTGGGCGCGAGAAGCGCGTGGTGGCGCTGGAGCAGTACCTATCCCAGGCCCGTAACTACGACCCGGTGCTCGACGGCCTGCGCTCGGCGGTTCGCTACGACAAGACGTATTTCGACAAGATCGTCGCGTCTTTGCTGCCGCTGCTGGAGAAGCTCACCAGCGGGAAGATTTCCCAGCTTCTGGCGCCGAACTATTCCGACCTGGCCGACCCCCGCCCGATCTTCGATTGGATGCAGGTCATCCGAAAGCGCGCAGTCGTCTATGTGGGCCTGGACGCGCTATCCGATGCCGAGGTCGCCGCAGCGGTCGGCAACTCGATGTTCAGCGATCTCGTTTCGGTGGCAGGCCATATCTACAAGCACGGGATCGATGACGGCCTGCCGGGCGCATCGGCTGGCACGCGCGTGCCGATCAACGTCCACGCGGATGAATTCAATGAACTGATGGGTGACGAGTTCGTGCCGCTGATCAACAAAGGCGGCGGCGCCGGTCTGCAGGTCACCGCGTACACGCAGACGCTTTCGGACATCGAGGCCCGTATCGGGAACCGCGCCAAAGCGGGTCAAGTGATTGGCAATTTCAACAATCTGTTCATGCTGAGGGTCAGGGAGACGGCCACCGCCGAACTGCTGACCCGGCAATTGCCGAAGGTCGAGGTCTATACGACCACCATCGTCTCCGGCGCGACCGACAGCTCGGACATCCGCGGCGCGACGGACTTCACCAGCAACACGCAGGACCGCATCAGCATGTCCAGCGTGCCGATGATCGAGCCGTCGCACGTCGTCGCCTTACCCAAGGGCCAATGTTTCGCATTGTTGCAGGGCGGCCAGCTTTGGAAGGTTCGCATGCCGCTGCCGGCACCGGACCCCGATGAGGTCATGCCGCAGGATCTGCAACAACTGGCGGGCTACATGCGCCAGAGCTACAGCGAGGCCACGCAGTGGTGGGAGTTCACCAGTTCCCCGGCGTTGCAGGACGGGGCCTTGCCCGACGACCTGTTGGATGATGCCGCTGCGGCCGAACCTGGCCCGGTGGCCACCGACGACAGCGCCGGCAATGAGGCCTCGCCATGAAGGATGCCGCCTCGACCGCGCAGCGGGAGCAGAACCAGCGCCAAGGCCTGATCGTCGGCACCATCACCTTGCCGTTCCGGCTGCTGGGGGTGCTGATCGGCTCGCTGCTGTTCTCCATTGTCGTGGAGTGCGTCGGCATGCACCTGTTCTGGAAGGACGAGGGCTGGCGACACTCCCAGCAGATGTTGCAGTACGAGTTGGGGCACCTGTCCAACCACTTCACGCGCAGCGTGGTCGTGCAGGAACCGGGGCGCACGGCGCACGAGCTGGTGGATACCGGATACGAATGGGTGTTCGTGCGCTCGGGCTTGCTGGAGCGCATGAGCCAGACCGCCGAGCGCGCCCGTGCACCCAGCCACGGGCAGACACGCAACTTTCGCTACTACATCAGCCAGGCCTATGTCTGGACCGAGAGCTACCTGATCGCCGCAGCCTTCACGACGCTGACCTTCCTTGTGCGCCTGCTGGTCCTGGTGCTCACGTTGCCGCTGATCCTCACCGCGGCATTCGTCGGCCTGATCGACGGCCTAGTGCGGAGGGACGTGCGCCGGTTCGGCGCGGGCCGCGAATCGGGCTTCATCTACCACCGCGCGAAAGCAAGCCTGATGCCGCTGGCCGTTCTGCCCTGGGTCACGTACCTGGCCTTGCCGATCTCGGTGCATCCACTGCTGATTCTGCTGCCGAGCGCCGCCTTGCTGGGGCTGGCCGTGAGCCTGACCGCGGGCAGCTTCAAGAAATACCTTTAGGCGAATGCTGTCCCGCGTGGCTGTAGTGCTCATCGGTTCTGCAGAACATCTAACGCAGCGTCCAACGCCGTAATCGATTCGACAATGACTCTCACTAAGGAGCGGTCGAACTCGTGGTCTCGCTGGGAATCGTGGACACCGCTGTTGAGACACCCCCATTCAATGCTTCCTGCACCAACACCAAGCAGCCGGGTCAAAGCGACAACGACGTCTGGCGCGCCAGCATGCTGCGCGGAGATGCGATCGACGGCTGATCTCAACTTTGCGCATTTGTTGTTCAATTCCCAGGGGGAGCGTGGCCCGCCTAGCTTGAGTTCGATGCGCCCATCTGCTCGCCGGCCCAGCCAAGTCCAGAGACGGTCAGTCAGACTCTCCAGCGCGGGCCGCGCCTGGCGCAGCGCCTCACGCTTCTCATCGGCTGCCAACGCCTGCTGGGCCAACAGGACGTAGTTCTTCGTCGGTGGATCGCTGTCAACGCGCAGCTCATGCTCGCCCTGGTGCGGGAGGAACTTGTAGCGCTTGATGGACCCGGCCCGCCGGGCGCCCAATTCCTGCTGGATCCGGTGCAGAAACTCCTCGGCGTGTGAGGTGAGGATGACCTGCTTGCCGACGAGCAAGCCATCCTCGAAGAAGGTACGCCAGATTCCGTCACGATGGTCATCGTCGATCGCGTTGACGACGTCATCGAAAATGACCACGGGGCACCCCTGCGCGATGTTCTTCGCCAGCAGAATCGCCAGACCCAGGCACTTGATATGCCCTTCGCTGAAGACCACCAGCGCGTCATAGCGCACGCCAGGCTCACCGGTGAACTCTACTTCGATCTTGCCGTTTTCGGCGACAGGCAGCCACAACGCGTGCAAGAGGTCGCCAGGCGGATCAGCACGATTGAATGCGTTGTACAGATTGCGTGCCTGTTCTCCGAGGCCCTGGAGCAGCACGCCCGGCAATGCGGCCAAGTAGGCTTGGATTTCGGGCAAGAAGCCGTCGTAGGCGGCCTTGACCCGCAGGTGGTGCGCGACTACCGGCACTTCGGTTGCGACCGACTCGATCAACTCACGGTTCGCCTCGTCAAATTGGGCCACGGTCTGGCGGGCAGCGGCCATTTCTTGGTCGGCTGTCATGCGTATGGTCCGCAGCCGTTCGATCTCCAGCCGGTGCTGGTCCAGTGCGTCCCGCTCCCGGGCCAGCGCCCCGCGCAGGGCATGCGCTTCGCGGGCTTGCGCGTCGGCGCGCTCGATGATTTCCGTGACCTGCAGCAGAGCGTTCCAGGCACGCCGGTCGCCATCGACCCATGCGCCAAGCCAGGCGCCTGTCGAGGTAGGCGGCAATGGAGGCAGGCCTGCTGCCTGCAACTGTGCAGGACAAGCGTTTGCGCCAACCGCGACTACCCGACGCATCTCGTCCCACAGCGCCCGCACCGCCTCGCTCAACTGCGTCCGTAGGCCGGCTTCCTGCTGCTGGAGGGTGGCCAACTGCGCGAGCTGCTCCAGGCCCGTGCGGGCCTTGGCGAAAGGATCCTGTGCGACAGCAGCCAATCCGGTTCCGCATGCGGGACAGGTGGTCGCCCCGTCAGTCAAGGCCAGCACAGCCTCGTAGAGCTTAGCGTACGACACTTCCCCAGCACGCGCCGAAAGCTGTCCGGTGGCCGCCTGCCACAGGCCTTGAAGGTGATAAGCCTCATCCAGCAGCGTCTGCAGCCGCGCTTGGCTCACCTCATGAACGGCAGGTGGGACGGCAACCAGTTGCGCCTGGACGTACGGCAGCCGCCCTTGCTGCTCCGGTGTGCCGAGCAGCCAGTCAACGCAAGCCTGGTACGTCGCGCCGGGCGACATTCGTTGCGCCAGCGCTTGCTCGGAGTTCTCCACCGCCGCGATCTTTTGCGGATAAGCAGCGATCGTCTGTTCAGAGTTCGCCAACTGCAAGCGCCGCTGCGCGAGTTGAGTAGCCTGGGCGCCGACGAGCATCAGGTCTTGGTCGAGCGCGGGATTGAAGCCGCGCACGAAGTCGCTGAACTGATCCACGCCAAACAAGGTAGCGATGAGCTGCCGCTGATCGCCCGGAGTACGCGCCGCGATGCGGGCGAAGTCATCGAGGCGGTTCTTTTCGATGAAGCAGAAGCGGTACTCCGCTTCGTTGGGCTGCACAGCCTGGGCCTGGTCTGGTGCTCCGGAAGACAGGACGGGCGCGACATGGCGACGCAACCGGGCATTGTTGCAGTATGTCCGTTGGTCGACCCGCTTGACTTGGGCCTCGCTGATGGAGCCGAGCATCGCCACTTCCAGCGCCTCGCAGAAGCTGCTCTTGCCGGTACCGTTGGCGCCATAGACCAAAGTGATGTCGTGGCTGAGGTCGAATGTCTCTTGCCGCATGAATCCGCGAAACGGTCCCACCTCAAGCTGGCGCAGGCGCCCCAGCGCCGGCCCGACTTCGGGTCCGTGGCCATCTCCCTGGTACGCGACCGGCATCTGCGCCAAATGGGCGACGGCCAGTGGCGCCATGCGGGTGGAGCGTCCACGGCGCGCTGCACCAACTTCAGCCAGAGGTTGCAGGTGATCAAGCACCAGATGCGCGAGCCGGCACACGTCGTCATGCACCTGGCGTTGCGCCAAGTGCGCCAAGAAGCGGTGGTACTCCGAATGAATGCTTGCCATGCAGCCCCCTCTACACAGGAAGACGCTTCGATGGCGTCCTTGATGATGTTGATCGGTCGCCAGCGCAGTAGGCACAGGCGGGTCATGCTTCCATTCGCTATTACGGTTTGTGGAAGTTCTCAGCAAAATAGTCGATGACCTGCCCCGCTTGGGATCCCTGACGGAAACGCTTTTGCTCCTCGAAGTCGATCGAGGGCAGCATATGGATCAGTTGATGATCGGCGTACAGCGCCATGACCTTCTCGGCATCCAGTACCCCGGCGCGTTGTCCGGTAAGCGTATTCGCCGCTTCGATGGCCGCGCCGATCATCACGTCCGCCACTTGCACTGCAGGACTGTGCTTTGAATCGATCTGAGTCACGGACTGAAGCTTGAGCGGAAAGGTGATGCTGGCGATCTCCGATTGACGAAACGTGATCGGTTTCTCATGGCGGATGTACCGCTGCAGCAGGTCGTGATAAGTGAGCAGGTTCTTGGACTGATCGTGCTCGACCCGATACGGGCCGTCAGCCATGATTTCCATCCGACTGACCAGGGACTGCAGCACCACGAAAGCAGCATCGGTGTTGACGCCCGGCGTGACGATCGCCTTCAGGCATTCAGGGGCAGCGAACTGCGCAAGCGGGCCAAGCGCTTCCGGCAGTTCCCACCAGCGCGATGCGCACGCCGCATCGATCAGGTTCCCAAGCGCCTCCGAGCTCTTTTCCTTCACCGCGCGCTGGAAGCTGACCAACAGCCGGTCGAGCGCGCCTTTGCCGAGGAGCGTCGGTCCAACCGTATACAGCAGCGACGCAAGCGAGTAGTTCTGCCCGTCTTCGTAGAAGTCCATGCCGCGCTCGTAGTAGAACGGCTCGACCGCGTAGTCCAGGAACATCAGCAGCAACAGGTAGCGCTTGTCGCAGACGTAGGTCACGCACTTGTGGTCGGTTAGCAAGTCGCGCTGCAGCGCCATCAGACGGGGGTGATTGGCTGGGCGCCGAGCCAACGCCCGGTACTTGAGTTCGTCCGCCTGAAGCTTGGGAAAGTGCTCCCGGATCAGGCGCCCGGCCTCGTCATCCTCAATGGCGATGGCCGTCGCTCCTTGGAACCGCTGCTCAGGGTTCATCAGGTCAAAGCCGGTATAACCACTTTCATCGATCCGGAAGCATTCCATTCAACTCTTCCCCTGGACAATGGACACTCCGATCCTGTCGGCCAATTCGAGCACGGCATCGTAGGCACCGACGTCGTTGTGCGAAGGCTCAGACGCGGCCGAGGATGGTTCACTAGGTGGCTCGCCATCGGCGGGCAGATTGGCGCATCGCTTAGTCATGGGTCATTTCAAGAATTTCATCCACAGCGGCCGCAATGACACGGTCCGGTGCCGAAGCGAGTAGATCCTGGGGACGATTTCCACCCAGGAAGCTGTTTTCGGAGCGGAACCAATAAGCCATGCCCCAGCCGTCTTTGTGTCCTTCGAAGGTTTCAATCACTTTGGCCAGCGATTTCAGTGGACGGAAACCAGCGTCACGATCCAGCCCGTAGTCCGGAAAGTAATCGATGCCACCGTGGTTGATAGCGAAGATTTGGCGTTGCTTCTTCCACTTATTGGGCTGAGCGCTCGGGTTCCGGGTGCTCAGTTCCGCGAGTTGTGCGATGTTCGCGGCGGTCAACCAGTCTCCACTTTCCAACACCGCCTTACGCGCCTGCACCAGCAGGCTCGCTTCCTTGAGCAGCCGGGGCGACAGCGGATTGCGCGGCACGAGCATTTCTGCCAGCCGTTCGAGCGATTCGCGGTCCTGACGTTCAAGCAGCACCTCGAACATGGATGAAGCGACGTTGGTGAAGTTTTCCGCCAATGCCGCGAAAACACTGGGCTTGATGTGGTCGAACGCCACCACCAGCACGTGGTCAGCCTGCGACCGAGCGAGTTGAGCCTGAATCTCTTTGGGCGTACCCACAAGGGTCGACACGCCGAGACGGTCTGCAACGACGCTCATGACTGACTCCTCAAATGGGTTATTTACGCTATTTGATATTACTATATCGACCATAACCTTCAATGCCCAGACACTTCGGATTCTTGGGACCTAAGGAGCACACCGTGCACCCCACCACGCTTTATGTAGTCGGCAATGGATTCGACCTGTGGCACGGCATTCCATCGGGCCTCGGACAGTTCAAGGAGTATGTCCTGGCCACAGACCGGGACATTCATCGCGAGGTCGAGGACTACCTTCCAGCCGGAGACGACTGGTGCGACTTGGAATTAGCCCTGGCTGAACTGGATGCCGATATGCTGGTCGACAACTTGGGGCACTTCATGGGGGCCTATGGTGCCGAGGACTGGAGTGATTCAGGGCACCACGACTTTCAGTACGAGGTGGGGAACGTCGTCGAGCGACTGTCCAAGGGGCTTCGGACGCGCTTTGCCGAATGGATCCGAGACTTGCCCATCCCGACACACGACACCGCCCCGCGACGGCTTGCGACGCTGGATCCACAGGCGCTGTTCCTGACCTTCAACTACACGAGCACGTTGGACACTCTCTATGGCATCGATCTGGCACGTGTTCTGCACATCCACGGCCGATCCGATGCGGCAGACGATGAGTTGGTCTTGGGCCACGCCTGGAATCCCCAATCCCGCCCCTCGCTCAACGACCGTCCGGATATCGAGGAGATCGATACCCGGGTGGCTGAAGCCAACGACATCATCGACGACTACTTCTCAGCCACCTTCAAGCGTTCCGAGGAACTGATCGCCCAGCATAGGACGTTTTTTCAGGCGTTGGGAGCCATCCAGAAGGTCGTCGTGCTTGGCCACTCTCTGTCCCCCGTGGATGCGATCTACTTCCAGGCGCTCCTTCAGCAGCCCAGCGTTGCCGCGGCGCGATGGACAGTCGCATGCCGCAGCAAACAAGAGTGGCCTGATAAGGAACAACGGCTCGTCGCCCTGGGTTTGTGGCCGGGTGCTGGACAGCCATCTTCTTGGGACGCACTGTAGAACAAAGCGTCGTTCGCTCCTGTATTTGCGGATCGCTGCGCACCTAATCCGGTCGGCCCCAGTTCCTATTGTTTGTGGCCTAAAGCAGCCCTGATCTCCACGATCAAGCCATTGCTGATTTCACAGGAATGGCGCGATGTTGGCTCCGATCTGGCTGCGCGCCGCGCATCGCGGCGTGCCCACTTTTCTCGTGACGGCCCTCCTGCTGGGCCAGTCCCCGATGGCGTTGGCCGAGCCCCCCACGCAGCGCCAGGAACTGGTCGCGGCGCTGCGCCAGCTCGACGCGCTGGAGCGCACCGTCGCCGACAGCGCCGCGCATGCCCCCATCCAGCCGGGAGAGCGCTACCACTTCGATTACCCGCGGCTGCTGGCTGACCTAGCGCGCGTGCGCGCCGGTATCCAGGCCCACCTCTCACCTTCGCGTGCCCAGCCGCGCGACCCCTCCGAACTGGCCGGCGACTACCGCACTGAGCGGGCCGTCGAGCCATCGCCGACGACCGCGGAGGTCAAGCCATGAACGGCGCCCAGGTCTCGGCATTTCAAGCCAACAGCGGCATCGCGCCTTCCGCGATGGCGACCGTCTTGGTCGGCGTCGTGTTCGCGGTCCTGCTCGTCTGGGGCGTCTGGGCCATCCGAACGGCCTACGTGGGGTGGTCCGAGAGCCACCTCAACCAGCGCCAGTTCCTCGGCGTCTGCATCCGCTTCGTCGCGATGTACCTCGTCCTGAGTTTCTTCCTCCTCTCCTGACCTGAAAGGCCTGACCATGCAAAACCGCATCCTCACTTCCCGTTTTGTCCAGCGCGCCACCGTGGCTCTGGGCGCCGCCGCGCTGCCCGCGCTGTCGTTCGCGCAGGGGTTGCCGCAACTGGAGAACCCGACCCGCGGCACGGGCAACGGCATCATGGAAACGATCAGGAACTACGGCTACGACATCATCATGCTCGTGGCCCTGCTGGTTGTGGCGTCGATGTTCATTGGCGTGTGCTACCACGCCTACGGCACCTACGCGGAAATCCACACTGGTCGCAAAACCTGGGGCCAATTCGGCCTCACGGTCGCCATCGGCGCGGTGCTGCTCGTGATCGGCATCTGGCTGCTCACCGAAGCCACCGGCATCCTGTAAGGCGAGGCCGGTATGTCCGAGCAGCAGCACGTCCGTGCTGACGGGACGGTCACGTTCCTTCCGCACCGGCTCAACCGCCATCCCGTTGTCGTGCGCGGCCTCACCGCCGACGAGCTGTGGATCTGCTGCGGCCTGTCCGGCGCCGCCGGCCTGCTGGTCGGTGCGCCGCTGTCCTGGGTGTTCCGCACGATCGCGCTCGCGCCCACGTTCGTCGTGCTGGGCGTGGCCTTCGGCGTGTTCATCGGGGGCGGCATCCTGCGTCGCCTCAAGCGTGGGCGTCCCGACACCTGGCTGTATCGGCAACTCCAGTGGCGCATCGCCACGCGCTATCCGCTGGTGGCGGGCTGGGTGGGCGGCCATGTGCTGATCTCACGCTCCGGCTTCTGGACCACCCGAAGGTCTGCTGCAAGGGGGGCACGATGAGCCGCTTCAAGAACGAGATCACCCATCTGCAGGCGCACATCAAGACGCTTCGCCTGGGTGCTGGCGCGCTGGTCATCGTCGCCCTGGTCATGGGCGGCGGCTGGTGGAGCGCTCCGCGCGACCTGACCATCCACGTCCCGCCTGATCTGCGCTCCGGCAGTACCCGCAAGTGGTGGGAAGTGCCGCCCGAATCGGTCTATGCGTTCACGTTCTACGTGTTTCAGACCCTCAACCGCTGGCCGACGAATGGCGAAGAGGACTATGCGCGTAATCTCCACACGCTCTCGCCGTACCTCACCCCATCCTGCCAGGCCTTCCTGCGGGCGGACTACGACTATCGCCGCTCCACGGGCGAGCTGCGTCAGCGCGTGCGCGGCATCTACGAAATCCCCGGTCGCGGCTACGGTGACGACCCCACGGCGCGCGTGCGCGTGGTGTCCGACCGCGACTGGGTGGTGACGCTGGACATCACCGCAGACGAGTACTACGGGGCGGAACAAGTCAAGCGGGCTTTGGTGCGCTACCCCGTGAAAGTCACGCGGGTGGACATCGATCCCGCTCGCAATCCGTTTGGCCTGGCGCTCGACTGCTACGAGGGTGCGCCCCAGCGCATCAGCACACCGGAGCCGTCGCGCCCGGCACCTGGCGGCCTGTCTCCGCAAGCGCCTCAAGGAGAAACCCCATGAAGCACCTTGTACTCGCACTGCTGGGGCTGCTGGCCGTCGCCTCGGCTCCTTTTGCCCAGGCCGTGGAGATCCTTCGCTGGGAACGCATGCCCCTGGCCGTGCCCCTGCGTGTCGGGCAGGAGCGCGTCGTGTTTATCAACCGGAACGTCCGCGTGGGCGTGCCCGCGGGCGTCGGCGAGCGCTTGCGGGTGCAGAGTGCGGGCGGCGCGGTGTACCTGCGCGCGAGCGGGCCGATCGAGCCCACACGGCTGCAATTGCAGGATGCCGACACGGGCGCGCTGATTCTGCTCGATATCGCGGCCGAGCCGGCCAAGGACGGCGAAGCCGAGTTGGAGCCGGTGCGCATCGTCGAGGGCGACAGCGCCCCGACGCGCTATGGCGATCAAGCCGACGGAGCAGACGACGCCCCGGCGCGCGCCCAGGACCAGGCAGGCGCGCGGGCAGCGCGGCGTGAAACCCCGGTTCCGGTCGTGCTGACGCGCTTCGCCGCGCAGAACCTCTACGCACCGCTGCGCACCGTGGAGCCGCTGCCGGGCGTCATGCGGGTGAACCTGCGCCGCGATCTCGACCTCGGCACGCTGGTGCCGACGCTGCCGGTGCGCGCAGTTGCGCTCGCCTCGTGGCGTCTGGAAGACCAGTGGGTCACAGCCGTGCGCCTCACCAATAGCAGCGGCGGCTGGATCACCCTGGACCCGCGCGTGTTGCAGGGCGATTTCCTCACCGCCACCTTCCAGCACGAAGCACTCGGCCCGCGCGGGACGCCAGAGGACACGACCGTCCTGTACTTGGTGACGCGGGGGCACGGCCTCGCGCAATCGCTGCTGCCGGCGATCAACCGCTTCGACCCAGCCGTGCATCTGCCGCAGCCCGAAGCCGAGGCCACCGACGACAAGGAGGCCCGCCATGCGCAGTAACGGACTCCTGAAGTGGTTAATGATCCCCGTGGCCCTGCTGGTGCTGTTCGTCGCCATCCGGCTGTTTTCGGGTGGAGGCTCGTCGGCGCCGCCCGCTGCGGATGCCGGCGCCAAGCTCACGCCGGAGGAGATGAAGGCGCTGGGCATCGAGGGCGATACCCCCCGCGATACCGTGGCGACGCTCGTGGCGCAAGTGAAGCAGTTGCGCACCGAACTGCAGACGGCGCTGTCCGACAACAAGTCCCAGCGCGAAGAGAACCAGCGCCTGCGCCAACGCGAGAACTCGATCGACCAGCGCATCAATTCGGCGCTGGAGACCGAGCGCTCCAACCTGCGCCGCGACCAGCAGCAGGCAGCCAGCGAACGCCAGCAGACCGAGGGACTGCTCGCCGACCTGCAGCGGCGCCTGGAAGGCATCGGCGGGCGCGGCGGCGGCCACGCCGATCTACCCGTGGGCCTGGGGCTGCGTAACGGCGACGAGGCAGGCATGGAAGGCGGCGTGCGCTGGGTCGAGCCGGACGACGCGAAGCCCGCTGATGGGCGTAACGGCAGTCGCGGCACGGGTGGCGGCATGAGCTTTCCGACGAGCTTCGGCCCCGCGCAGAGCACGCTGGAAACCACGGCACAAACCGTGGCGAACGCGGGCGCCCGCGCCGCAGGCGTCAAGAGCGCCAAGCCGGTCTATACGGTGCCGACCAACTCGACGCTGATGGGATCGGTGGCAATGACGGCGCTGATCGGCCGCGTGCCGATCGACGGTACGGTCAACGATCCGTATCCGTTCAAAGTCCTGGTCGGTCCCGACAATCTCACGGCAAACGGTATCGACATTCCCGACGTGGCGGGCGCCGTGTTTTCCGGCACGGCCTCGGGCGACTGGACGCTCTCTTGCGTGCGCGGCCAGGTGCGCAGCATCACCTTTGTGTTCCATGACGGGACCATTCGGACGATTCCCGAAGACCGCGACGGCAACCAGCAGAACAACCAGCAGCAGAACTCTCAAAGTGGGGGCCTGGGCTGGATCAGCGATCCCTATGGCATTCCCTGCGTCAGCGGAGAGCGGCGCAGCAACGCCCAGCAGTACCTCGGTTCGCAGGCGCTGATCACCGCGGCGGGTGCTGGCGTGGCCTCGCTCATCGACAGCGACAGCGGTCAGATGTCCTACGTGGGCGCAGACGGTTCCATCGGCAGCGTCGGCATTTCCAGCAACGAGGCCGTAGGTCGCATCCTGGCCGGTGGCGTGCGCGACATGGCCGATTGGGTGAACAAGTTGTACGGCCAGGCCTTCGCCGCCGTCTATGTCCAACCCGGCGCAAAGGTCGCCGTCCACCTCGAAAAGCCGCTCGCCATCGATTTCGATCCCGAAGGTCGCAAGGTCGATCACCGTGCAGGAGAAAGCCATGCTCTCGAACTTGAATAAGGGCCTGGCGCTGGCCCTTGCCGTCGCGGTGCTCGGCGGCTGCGCCACCAGCAAGGAAAAGCTGCTGCCCCACGGCGACAGCACGATGATGGACATCTGGCAGCAGAACGCCGGTGACGGCGGCGGTGGCGCCGGCCAGGTGGCACGCAGGCAATTGCTCGACGCGCGCCAGAGCCTGCGCCGGCCGCTGACCGAGATGGATGTACAGGCCGCGCCCGCCGAGCAGATGCGCTACACGCGCACAGCGCGCAACGAGGTCTATCGCCAGTTCCAGCGCCTGCCGAATCCCGACCTGGTGATGTACGTGTACCCGCACCTGGCAGGCACGGACCCGGTGCCCGTGCCGGGCTATACGACGGTTTTTCCCTTGTACCAGCGCGTGCAGTACGCCATGCCGGGCGAGCGCGTGGAGGACTACTGATGCGCTGGAAACTCCCCTGGCACAAGTCGGCCGCGCCGAAGCTGGCCGCATCCGGCGCAGGCGATGACGAGCGGCCGGAGGGCTGGCAACGCCACGTCGAGGCCTTGCGCCAGGCCGGCATCCCAGAACCCGGCACGGCGGTCCATGGCCGCAGGCCGGCGACCGTGGCCGACGAGCAGGCGCTGTACGACGTCGCGCCGTCGTTCGCGGAATTCCTGCCCTGGGTGGAGTTCCTGCCCGATTCGAAGTCCATGCTGCTGGAAGACGGGCAATCGGTCGCGGCATTCTACGAGCTGGTGCCGCTGGGCACCGAGGGCCGGGAACCCGGCTGGCTCGCGCATGCCCGCGACGCCTTGGAGAACGCGCTCCAGGACTCGTTCGATGAACTGGACGAGAACCCCTGGGTACTCCAGCTCTACGCCCAGGACGAACCCAGCTTCGACCAGTACATGCAGACCCTGCGCGACTACGTGCAGCCGCGCGCCCGCAATACGGCTTTCACCGAGTTCTACCTTCGCTTCTTCGGACACCACCTGCGCGCGGTAGCGAAGCCGGGCGGGCTGTTCGAGGACACGGTGGTCACGCGGCTGCGTTGGCGCGGCCAGACGCGGCGCGTGCGCATGGTCGTCTATCGCCGGGCCACCGGGCAGGCGAGCCGCCGCGGCCAGACGCCCGAGCAGATGCTGAACATCGTCTGTGATCGCCTGTGTGGCGGGCTGGCGAACGCCGGCATCCAGGCCCGGCGCATGGTCGCGGCCGACGTCCATGACTGGCTACTGCGGTGGTTTAACCCGCGTCCCACGCTGCTCGGCCCTGGGGTCGAGGACCGCGAACGCTTCTATGCGCTGGCACGCTACCCCGACGAGACAGAAGACGGTGAGATCGAGCTGGCGAGCGGACGGGATTTCAGCCAGCGGCTTTTCTTCAGCCAGCCACGTTCGGACGCGGAGCACGGCACCTGGCACTTCGACGGCATGCCGCATCGTGTGCTGGTCACTGACCGGCTGCGCATGCCGCCCGGCACGGGGCATTTGACTGGCGAAACTCGCAAAGGCGATGCGATCAATACGCTGTTCGATCAGATGCCCGAGGACACGACGATGTGTCTGACCATGGTGGCGACCCCCCAGGACATCCTCGAATCGCACCTGAACCACCTGGCGAAGAAGGCAGTCGGCGAAACACTGGCATCGGAACAGACGCTCAAGGATGTGCAGGAGGCCCGCTCGCTGATCGGCAGCGCGCACAAGCTGTACCGGGGAACACTGGCGTTCTATTTGCGCGGCCGGGATGAAGCCGAACTGGACCGGCGCGGCCTTGATCTGGCGAACGTGATGCTTAACGCCGGTTTGCAGCCCGTGCGCGAGGACGATGAAGTCGCGCCTTTGAACAGTTATCTGCGCTGGCTGCCGTGCTGCTACAACCCGAGCCAGGATCGACGGAACTGGTTCACCCAACTGATGTTCGCCCAGCACGTGGCGAACCTCTCACCGGCCTGGGGCCGCAGCCAGGGCACGGGCCATCCGGGTAATACGTTCTTCAATCGAGGCGGCGGGCCGATCACCTTTGACCCGCTCAACCGCCTGGATCGGCAGATGAACGCGCACCTGTTCCTGTTCGGCCCCACCGGCTCCGGCAAAAGCGCAACGCTCAACAACCTCTTGAACCAGGTCACGGCCATCTACCGGCCGCGCCTCTTCATCGTGGAAGCCGGCAACAGCTTCGGCTTGTTCAGCGATTTCGCCAAGCGCCTGGGCCTGACTGTGAACCGGGTCAAGCTGGCCCCAGGCTCGGGCATCAGCCTGGCGCCGTTCGCCGACGCGCGTCGGCTGATCGAAACGCCGAGCGACGTGCAGACGCTGGATGCCGATGTGCTGGACGAGGACATGCCACCCGATGCATCGGCCATGGAAGCGGACGAGCAGCGCGACGTACTCGGCGAGTTGGAAATCACCGCACGGCTGATGATCACCGGCGGCGAGGATAAAGAAGAGGCCCGGATGACGCGGGCCGATCGCTCGCTCATCCGCCAGTGCATCCTCGACGCCGCCGAGCATTGCGTGGCCGAGAAGCGCACGGTGCTCACGCGCGACGTGCGCAACGCGCTGCGCGAGCGCGGCCAGGACCCAACGCTGCCAGAGATGCGGCGCGTGCGGCTGCTGGAGATGGCAGATGCCATGGACATGTTCTGTCAAGGCACCGATGGCGAAATGTTCGACCGCGACGGCACGCCGTGGCCCGAGGCCGACATCACCCTGGTCGATCTGGCGACCTATGCCCGCGAAGGCTACAACGCGCAGCTTTCCATCGCCTACATCAGCCTGATCAGCACGGTGAACAACATCGCCGAGCGCGACCAGTACCTGGGCCGCCCGATCATCAACGTGACCGATGAAGGGCACATCATCACCAAGAACCCGCTGCTCGCGCCCTACGTCGTGAAGATCACGAAGATGTGGCGCAAGTTGGGTGCCTGGTTTTGGCTCGCGACGCAGAATATCGACGATCTGCCGCGCGCCGCGGAACCCATGCTCAACATGATCGAGTGGTGGATCTGCCTGTCGATGCCGCCGGACGAGGTAGAGAAGATCGCCCGGTTCCGCGAACTCTCGCCCGCGCAGAAAGCGCTGATGCTTTCGGCGCGCAAAGAGGCGGGGAAATTCACCGAGGGCGTCATCCTCTCCAAGAGCATGGAAGTGCTGTTCCGCGCCGTGCCGCCGAGCCTGTACCTCGCGCTCGCGCAAACCGAACCCGAAGAGAAGGCAGAGCGCTACCAGCTCATGCAGCAATACGGCTGCACCGAGCTGGAAGCAGCTTTCAAGGTCGCCGAGAAGATCGACCAGGCACGCGGCATCGAGTCGCCGGCCTTGGAACTGTCGTAAGCCGGAGAACACCATGGAGCAGAAGCGTCCTTCCATTCCGATACAAGTCCAGGCGTTCCGCCGTCGCCACAGGCGGCCCCGCTGGCCTTGGGCCTTGACTGCTGCGCTGGTCGCGCTGCTGCTGATCTGGCTCGTGTCCCGGTCGCCCGGCGAATCCTCATCGCAGTCGCCCACGCCGGCTAGCACGGCGCAGATGGCCGGGCCGCCCTGGAAAATGGGCAACCCCGAGGGCCGTTTCACACTGACGCTCTATGCCGATCTGGAATGTCCGTTCTGCCGGGAGTACTTCCCGCAGCTCAAGCGCTGGGTCGGCAGCAACGCCGACGTGACCCTGCAATGGCATCACCAGCCGCTGGCTGCGCACGAGCCGGCCGCGTTGGCCGAGGCGCGTCTGGTCGAGTGCGTCGCCGAAGCCGGCGGGCATGCTGCCTTCTGGCGAGCCGTCGAGTGGGTCTATGCCCACACGCGCAGCGACGGCCTGGGACTGCCCGATGGCCTGCGCTACCCCGAATCGACGCCGGCCGTCGAGCAGTGCATGGCAAGCGAGCGGGTCGACGCGGCCATCCGCGCCCAGGCCGCGGAAGCCACGAAAAGCGGCGTGACGGCCACGCCGTCGCTGCGCCTGCTCGATCGCCAGACGGGTCAGTCCATCCTGCTGCAGGGACCGATCGAAGGCGATGCCTTGCTGTCGGCCATGGACATGCTGTCCGCTGATGAACCACCCGCCACACCCGCCACCGAAATGCCTGCCGACGTTGTCGGCGACATGCCCAGGTAGCCCGCGGTCCTTGAGGCTACGGCGCAGTCTTCTGCGCTGACCGCTCCCCGTTCGCTCCGCATCCTGGCCGCGAACAATCACCTCTGCGTGGTGGTGGATGCACCTTGTTCCGTTGTTCTCATCCCCAGGAGGGCTTGCCCTCCCAGGGCGTGCGCCCTCTGATCTCATCATCCGGAGGTTCGCCATGTCTCTCGTCGTCAATGACTCCTGCGTGGAGTCGCTTTCCGCTGTCGCAGCCCAGCGTGAGGACTGGATCATCCAGCAGGCTATCGCGCTGCTGGAGAGACGGATCTTCAAAGTCGGACCGTGCCTCAGCCGACCGGCCGCCGTGCGGGACTACCTGCGTCTAAAACTGGTCGCTGAGCCCAACGAGGTATTCGCAATCGTTTTCCTGGACAGCATGCACCAAGTGTTGGCCTACGAGCCGATGTTCAGGGGCACGATCAATTCGACTGCGGTCTATCCCCGTGTCGTCGTGCAGCGTGTATTGGAGCTGAAAGCCGCCGCAGTGGTCTTCGCGCACCAGCACCCCTCGGGTGTCACTGAGCCGTCGAGCGCCGATCGTGCGCTGACCCAGCAACTGCAGGCAGCGCTGGCGCTGATCGATGTTCGGGTACTGGATCACATCATCGTTGGCCAGGGGATTCCGTACTCCTTCGCGGAGCACAGCTTGCTGTAGCGCATCGTTCATTGATCACAACGGGGGCTTCGGCCTCCGTTTCTTCCTTGCCCCGAAGCAAGCAGGTATGCGGGGTGTCCGCGATGCGCATTGTTTGTGGGGGCTGCACCGGATTCGGCGTTTGACTATGGCCCTGATCAACTTCCGGGGCACGTGTCATGCCAGCATCTTTTCCCAGGTTCGCGCCAAGCTGGCGAGCCCTTGGCCTGGCCGTTGCACTGCCGGTGTCCTTGGGTGTCTTTAGTCCGGCCACATTCGCTGCCGATGTGCTGGTCATCACCGACAGCCGCCATCCGGTCAAGACCATGGGCGGCGAGCGGCTGATCGAGCTGGACGAAGCGCACCGGATCGAAGCGGAGCTTTCTGCGGAACTGCCCGCCGAACCCGAGCAGGCGACCGCCATCGTCAAGCGCCGACTGAACAGCGGCGGCACCGATCTCCAACGCCGCATCGCTTCCGCCTACCAGGGCGTCACCGACGCGTGGAGCCTGGGCATCACCAGCATCCCGGCCGTCGTGGTGGATCAACGCTACGTCGTCTATGGCGAACCGGATGTGGCCCGCGCAGTCGCTCGCATCGAGCAGCACTGGAGGGCCCAGCCGTGACCCGCCCATTCGACCTGATGCGCCGCCTGCGTGCTGGCGTGGCGTCCGTTCTGCTGCTCAGCGCCACGGGCAGCTACGCGCTCAACACCGCAACCATCGTCGGCTCGGTGGCATCGCCAGACTGCCTCGAATACCGCGTCGTCGGGATCTGCTACTGGCTCTACTGCACCTGGACGGGCTGTACGGTACGCACGTCCATCAAGGTCCGCCACTACATCCCCGATGCGATCGTCTCCAGCTACAGCAACACCGGCGAAAACCCCTGGATCGAAGTCCGGCCGATGAGCACGCCCAACCCATCCGCCCAAACCGGCGGGGACGGAACGACGAACGAGGACCACGAAAACAACCTCGCCAAGTTCAAGAACGCGGACGTCATCGGGCACCCGGGCGTCGAGGTGTTCAACCAGTTCGTGTCGTCCTCGGGCTACTTCTGCGAGGGTGCGGGCACGGCGTTCATGCCGTACTTGCTCGGCACCCTGGACACGCTGGCCTGGCGCTACAACGTGCCCGAGATGGCCTACCCGGAGGCGCTAATTCCCGGCATGCGTGAGGTCGGTGCACGCACCACGATGAACCTCTGGGGCAACGTGTATCCCCGCGGGGGTTTCCTGCACCAGACCGACGACCACAAGGCCAGTGCAGTGGTGGCCCAGCGCGCAGGCGATGTCGTCACGCGCCGGGGACAGATCCACGTTTATCAGCCGCTGCTCGCCAACTCCCGCGATGGCTACTGGCCGGCTGGCGCGCTCATGGAGAGCGATGCCTCGACGGGCAAGTGGCAGGAACTCACGCCAGTCCTGTCCTCGTCCTGCTCGGTCTTCCCGCGCAGCGGCGCCCTGACACAGGCCCGGCAAGGCGATTACGCCTGGGCGCTGTGGCGGCCCTATGCGTGCTGCGAACGCCGGGGCCAGGTGTTTCTCGGCAGCGTCGATTTCCTCTGAGGTGGTGCCATGAAGTTCCGTCCTGCATTCAATCCGTTCTCCCGCCGGGTACGTCGCACGAGGATCGTCATGGCGGTGGCCGGTGCGCTCGCGCTGACGAGCGGTGTGGCCTGGAGCCAACTGGGTTACCAGACCGGCGGCAGTGTCATCGGCGATGACGTCATGTACTCGATCGGCGGCGGAAACGCCGTGTCGATGGGACGTGCGGCTGGCATGCGCTCTCTCGGGGTCGGCGTGGGCTGGAACAGCAACTTGATCTGCGGTGACATGAGCATCCAGACCACGTTGAAGAATCAGCTCAACGGCGTCACCAACGGCTTCCAGCAAATCATGTCATCGGTGATCCAAAGCGCCACCAGCGCGGTGGCGTCGTTGCCGGCACTGATCATTCAGCGGGCCGATCCCGGCCTCTACAACCTGCTCACCAATGGCGTGTTGCAGGCACGGCTCGATTTCGACCGCTCCAAGCTGACGTGCCGTGCCATGGCGGAGAGGATGGCCGAGACGGCGGGCGGGCAGCTCGGCTGGAGCCAGATGGCAGAAGGCTTGGCGCTGCGCGATGCGGTGTCGAGCACGGATGCGGTCTCGGCCGTCGAGCAGGCCGAGACGCGCCGCGGCAATGACGGTGTGCCGTGGGTCGGGGGCAGCAACGCGGGAGGCTCCGGCCAGCCCGCGATCAAGGTCGTCGGCGATGTCACCCGCGCCGGCTACAACCTGGTCAACGGCCGCGGCGTGACCGATACATCGTCCATCGCACCGACCAGTTGCAGCAGTCTCTCGTGCCAGACCTGGACCTCGCCGCAGGCCGCCGTCGAGTGGGCCACGCGCGTACTCGGCGAGAAGGAACAGCGCACTTGCGATGCCTGCACCAAGACCGAGACGACGCCCGGCGTAGGGCTGACGCCGTTGATCCAAGAAGAATACGACGCCAAGCTGCAGGCGCTCCAGGATCTGGTGTCCAAGGCGAAGAACACGACGCCCGAGAACCTGCGCGAGGCTGGCAGTGCATCGCTGCCCATCACCCGCGGCGTGATCGAGGCGCTGCGTGACGAGCCGGACCAGCACCTGCTGTCGCAGCGCCTGGCGTCCGAGGTCGCGCTGTCCTCCGTGCTGGAGAAGGCGCTGTTGCTACAGCGCACGCTGCTCACGGGCAAGAAAGAGCCCAACGTCGCGGCCAACGAGCTTGCGGTGGAGGCCGTGAACAAGGAGAGCGATACGCTCGACCGCGAGATCCAGAACCTCAAAACGGAACTGGAACTGCGCCGCGAGCTGGCCAACAACTCGCCGATGGCCATCATTCAGCGCCATAGCACGCGCGCTTCGGGTTCGCGCGGCATCTACGAGGGCGATCCGGTGCCCGACCGTCTCGACCAACTCCAGAAGGGCAATCCGGGAGGTCGGCCATGAGCGAGGCTCGCATGACTTGGCGTCCACTACGCTGGCTGTTCAGCCGGCACGCGGCGAAAACCCTGCTATGGCTTGTGCTGGTCGTGGCCGCCGCCGTAGGGGCCAACGTCGCGGGCATCTACCTGGTCGGCAGTGTCGCGGCCTGGGAGCGGTGGCTGGCGGCGTCCGCAGGGTATTTCTTCATCTGGCGACTGTGCCTGTACGGCGGTACGGCCTATGGATGGGTCTGGATGCGCCGTCGGCTGCTGGCCCGCGAAGACAGCACGCAGGCGCGACGTCGGCTGATCCGCGCAGAGGTCGCCGGCGTCCTTGCCATTGTGGCGCTCGAAGCCAGCCTGTTGATGCAGGCCGCTTGAGGGGAGATCGAGGCAATGACGCTTTTCACGACCGACTACCTGGAGTACTACCTCACCCTCGTGTCCTGGATCGTCAACAACGGCATCTGGGCCGTGCTGGTGTCCAGCGGGGTGTTTGCGCTGCCCTTTGTGGCGATCGTCATCCAGGAATGGCTCAAGGCCAGAGCGGAGGGCGCCGACGAAGGCAACAAGGGCGTGCTCTCGGCGGCGCGCATCGAGAACCGAGTATTTGTGGCCATCGTGGTCGTGATGTTCGCCGGCATTCCGTTCATCGACGTCGACCTCAGCACTATCCAGTACGACAGCTCGCGCTCGGCGCAGTGCCAGGTCAGCGTGCCGCAGCCCGCGCAAACTGGCTGGTCGCAGTCCTTCAGCACCATCAACAACCAGTCGGCGAAGGTTCCGGTCTGGTGGGCTTTCATGCACGCGCTTTCGCGCGCCGTCACGAGCGCCTCGGTGGCTGCGATCCCGTGCGGCACGGATCTGCGGCAGATGCGGATGGAGATCGATGCCACACGCATCGACGACCCGGTGCTGGCCCAAGAAGTGGCGGATTTCACGCACGATTGCTATGGACCGGCTCGCGCCAAATTGTTCATGGCGCGGCCGGAGCTGGACGAAACGCAGATGAACGATGTGACCTGGATCGGTTCGAGGTTTTTCACGGACACGGGCGGTTACTACGACAGCTACCGCTCTAGCACGGCGCGCGAGGCATGGCCCTATGACGACACCCGCGACGCTGGGCTTGCGCAGGTTGCCAATGGTGGCGGCTACCCGACCTGCAGGCAGTGGTGGTCCGACGGCAGTAACGGACTGCGCGCGCGGCTGCTGGGGCAAGTGGACCCAAGCCTGCTGAATCGCCTGGCGGGCTGGGCTGGATTCCTGAGCCGGGCCGAGGTGGACGACTCCGTGATCCGCGCCATCGCGTCACCGCGGCAGCAGAAATTGAACCAAGGCAGCGTCTATACGGACTACGGCGGTCAGATCGACAAGACATTGCCCAATGTCGTCAACCGTGCCACCAGCGATGTTGGCTTGGCGGTTGGGGCTCTCGCCGCCTTCCCGGCAATGGACGTAGTGCGCCAAGCACTGCCCATGGTGCTCGCGCTGCTCAAGATGGCGCTCGTGATCTGCATTCCGCTAGTGCTGGTCGTGGGCACCTATGACCTGAAGATGGTCGTCACCGTCAGCACCGTCCAGTTCGCGCTGTTCTTCACGGACTTCTGGTTTCAGCTCGCACGCTGGATCGACAGCACCATCCTCGATGCGCTCTACGGGTGGGGCTTTGGCTGGAACCGGCCGCATACCAACTTCGACCCGCTGGTGGGGCTGAACAATGCCTTCGGCGACATGCTTTTGATGTTCGTCACCGGCACGATGTTCTTGGTCCTGCCGACTTTCTGGGTGGCAGCGCTTGGGTGGGTCGGAGTAAAAGCCGGGGTAATCGCTCAGAACCTGGCTGTCGGTTCCAAGGAAGCACGCGACAGCGCGGGATCAGGCGTAAACAAGGTTACCGGCAAGGTGCTTTGATCGGTCGCCCATTTCAGTCGTTGAACGGATCGTTCGGGTCGTGCGGGTCGATCCGCTGACCGCTGGACGAATACAGGCCAAAGCCTGCCTCGCCGTTTCGCAGTTCGTCCGGTTGCGTCCAGCGATCATCATTGACCGTCGAATTGCTGGCCGTCCATGCTGCGGCAACCCCAACCAGAAGCACCAACGCCAGCCAGAACGCGGCGTAGAACAGCAATCCCAGCGCGACCAGCTTCACTACCCATACGAGCACGGTGGCCCCGGCAAGCGGCATCCCCTTGGAGGCGAGCCAACACGACAACCTTCGCTCGCCGCGCGCATAGGCGCGCCATCCACGGCCAACGCTGCGGCCGAGGCGTTCTGCGGTGCTGATGCGGGTTGTCGTGTTCATGGTCGTCTCCTGCTACATGAGGAATGCCTATTCCAGTTTGCTCCAATCCTGCTTGCTTGCCTGCACCAATACGTTCCAATCGTCTGGTGGATTTCCACGTCCGAGCATTTTCTCGAACACGGCATAGGGATCTGACTTGCTCCCCGAAGACCGCAAGGTCTGCTCATCATTGACCCAGGCGTACACGATGACCTTGGCCTTCGAGTCGTACCGGAAGAACAACCGGAACCGCCTTCCGATCTTGGCCCTTCGCCAGTGCCGGTGGGCCAGCCCCAGGGTGTTGCCCTGGCGGTACTCGTCGCGTGCCGGATCACCGGGCACCACATCTAATATCAACTGGTTCAAGGCCCGGAAGAGCTTGACGTTGGCGTTGGACTCGAAGCCCTCCGGGTCGTTCTCCTGCGCGCGCCGTGCGGCTGCGTGCAGCTTCTGCAACTGCTCGATCACACAGTCGTGGAACAGCAATGCCCAGCCATGCCGTTGCATCAGAGTTCCACTTCGCCGTCGATTTCCTCGTCCAGCTTCACGCCGTGACCCGCTTGCTCCAGCATGGCGCGAGTTAGATCCTCGGGCAGACCATGGACGTTCCGGCCCGCCTCGATGTCGCGGGCCAGCAGACTCAGGAACGCACCGATGGCGGGGTCCTCGTGCTCGGCGTCGGCACGGGTCACGACGACTTCTCCGTCACGCAGGTCGAACGCAACCTTGCCGCCGGCATCGACACCGAGCGCCTGCCGGATGGGCTTGGGCAGCGTGATCTGGCCTTTGGAGGTCAGCGTGGCAACTTCATGAATGGCAGGCATGGCCGTTCTCCTAATAGCGATGCCCTGATGGTAAGGAATATTCCTTACCATGTCAATATGGGGTCTCATGGCGTCCTCCCGAGTCCAAGAATCGGCCCATCGTAGGGCGGGAACACCAAGCCTTCACGCATCAATCCGGCCCGCCGAACCTCGCATTGGCCGTGGACGGTCAATGCCCCACGCCCTATACCCAAATGGTTAAAGGCTAAAGGGCCGAAAGGGCAAGGGAATGGGGTGCAAGGGGAAAGGCCCTACCTCGAAAAGGCGAAAAGGCCCCCCGCTCGGCCCACCACCAGGACACCCGCATGCTCTTTCTGTTCCAGCGGAAACGACCTCCGGTCGCTGCCGCTCCGTCGCCAGCGCCCGCCCTCGATCTCCCGAAAGGGCTGCTGCGGCCCGAGTCGGCCGCATCGCTGCTGGCCACGCCGCGCCGGCAGAAGCTGCTGGAATACATCTGGCAGCGCACCTCCCTCTCGCGCAAGCAGTTCGTCACCCTGTACCGCACGCCGCTGGAACGATATGCCGAGCTGGTCCAGCAATTTCCCGCTTCCGAAAGCCACCATCACGCTTACCCGGGCGGCATGCTCGACCACGGCCTGGAAATCGTCGCCTACAGCCTGAAGCTGCGCCAGTCCCATCTGCTGCCCATCGGTGCCAGCCCCGAGGACCAGGCGGCGCAGTCCGAGGCCTGGACCGCCGCCGTCGCCTACGCGGCACTACTGCACGACATCGGCAAGATCGCTGTCGATCTGCACGTCGAACTCGCCGACGGCAACACCTGGCATCCCTGGCACGGGCCGCTGCTCCAGCCGTACCGCTTCCGCTATCGTGAGGATCGTGAATACCGCTTGCATAGTGCTGCAACAGGTCTGCTCTACCGCCAACTGCTCGATCGGCACGTCTTGGACTGGCTCAGTGGCTACCCGGCGCTATGGGCCCCGCTGCTCTACGTCTTGGCCGGACAGTACGAGCATGCCGGGGTCCTGGGCGAGCTTGTCGTGCAGGCTGATCGCGCTTCTGTGGCTCAGGAGCTGGGTGGTGATCCGGCCCGCGTCATGGCAGCACCCAAGCACGCACTGCAACGCAAGCTGCTCGACGGGCTGCGTTATCTGCTCAAGGAAGAGTTGAAGCTGAACCAGCCGGAAGCCTCCGATGGCTGGCTCACCGAGGATGGTTTGTGGCTGGTGAGCAAGACGGTTTCGGACAAACTGCGCGCACACCTCCTGTCTCAGGGGATCGATGGCATTCCTGCGAACAACACCGCCGTGTTCAACGTGCTGCAAGACCACGGCATGCTCCA
>NZ_PEMX01000114.1:0-500 GCF_002759075.1 Pseudomonas sp. 382 | reverse complement strand
GCGTTGGATTGCTCCCACCAGGTCACCCATCTTTGCTGGGAGTAAGACGCTCCATATTTTTCAGAATATGTATTCTGAAAAAAAAAACAGATGCAATGAAAAAATATATGGATTTATCATAGAATCATAGAATGGTTGGAGTTGGAAGGGACCCCAAAGATCATCCAGTTCCAACCCCCCTGCCCTGGGCAGGGACACCTCCCACCAGACCAGGTTGCTCCAAGCCCCCTCCAGCCTGGCCTTGAACCCCTCCAGGGATGGGGCAGCCACAGCTTCTCTGGGCAACCTGGGCCAGTGTCTCACCACCCTCACTGGAAAGAATTTCTTCCTTAGATTTCATCCAAGTCTCCCCTCTTTCAGTTTTAAAACCATTACCCCTCGTCCTATCTCTCCACTCCCTCATAAGGAGTCCTCCACATCTCTCCTGGAGGCTCTTCAAATACTGGAAGGGGCTACAAGGTCTCCTCAGAGCCTTATCTTCTCCAGGCTAAACAGCCCCA
>NZ_PEMX01000113.1:0-514 GCF_002759075.1 Pseudomonas sp. 382 | reverse complement strand
TTGCGCTTTCGCGCAGAACTCACAAATTTTACCTTAGCCTGATCCACCAGCAGTGAAACTGGTGTTCAGTCTATATCTATCACATATCCGAATTTTTAAAGAACGATCTGACAAAAGTCAGAAATCAACATTCGATGCGAATGCTCATTTCTGAATTTGATCAAGCAAGTAAGGTGTAAGTGGTGGAGCCAAGCGGGATCGAACCGCTGACCTCCTGCGTGCAAGGCAGGCGCTCTCCCAGCTGAGCTATGGCCCCGTGTACGGCTTAACTCTGTAATGGTAGGTCTGGGCAGATTTGAACTGCCGACCTCACCCTTATCAGGGGTGCGCTCTAACCAACTGAGCTACAGACCTATAACAGGGTCACTTTGCAACATCGTCTTTTACAATGAATCAAGCAATTCGTGTGGGAGCTCATCAGCAGGCTGATGTCGTCGATTAAGGAGGTGATCCAGCCGCAGGTTCCCCTACGGCTACCTTGTTACGACTTCACCCCAGTCATGAATCACACCGT
>NZ_PEMX01000112.1:0-521 GCF_002759075.1 Pseudomonas sp. 382 | reverse complement strand
AATGACTATGTGATTTCTCGCATGGCCACTTGTGATGCTGATAATCTTTGTGACTATCAGTCCGTACTCACAAGCACCCACACGAATTGCTTGATTCGATTTGTTAAAGAGCGTTTGGTCAAGAGCGTTTCGTCTCAACCGAGGCGCGCATTCTACGCTTTCCCCAGAGCCTGTCAAGCGTTTATTTTGAAGTTTTTGCGAGAAACTCGTTTGGCTTCAAACACTTGGCTCGCTGCGATCTCTCGTAGCGGGAGGTGAATAATACAGCATTCAGTAACGCTGTCAACCACCTTTTACCACCACCGATTGGCTATTCACCTACCAGGAGAAGCGATAGCTTCTACTTAAAGACAAAACCCCTACCTGCATGCGCAGATAGGGGTTTTGCGAAATGAATCTTGACGATGACCTACTCTCACATGGGGAAACCCCACACTACCATCGGCGATGCATCGTTTCACTACTGAGTTCGGGATGGGATCAGGTGGTTCCAATGCTCTATGGTCGTCAAGAAATTCTGT
>NZ_PEMX01000111.1:0-557 GCF_002759075.1 Pseudomonas sp. 382 | reverse complement strand
CGGTGCAGAAGGCGCTGCAGATGCTCAAGGAAGAGCAGCTCCTGGTCGGACAGCCCGGCAAAGGCGTCTTCGTACAGGGCGGCACCCAGTGGTCCATTGCCCCTGAGGTCTACATGCCTCCTGCGGGCGAAGGGCAGCCGTACCGATGGATCAGCGAGGCCGAGAAGCGCTCCCAGCGAGGATCCGTGACCCTGCTGGAAGTCGAGACCGTCACGCCGCCGTACGAGGTTCGCCAAGCTCTCGGCCTCGGCGACGACGACCAGGCCCTGCTCCGCAAGCAGATCCTGCTCCTCGACGACGAGCCCACGGAGCTGACTCACTCGTACTACCCGCTTGAGCTCGCGGAGGGGACGGCCATGATGGAGCGCCGGAAGATCAAGGGCGGCACACCGACCCTGCTCGCCAGCCTTGGCTACGCACCCGTCTCGTTCATCGACGAGGTCTCCTCGGAGATTCCCACCTAGGAGGAGGTCATTGCACTTGAGCTGCCGAAAGACATGCCGGTGATGATGACGTTCCGCGTCGTGCAGTCGAGCAACGAGCGCCCGATCGAGGTA
>NZ_PEMX01000110.1:0-563 GCF_002759075.1 Pseudomonas sp. 382 | reverse complement strand
TCAGCGCCGACGGCTGGCTCAAGACCGGCGATGTCGGTGTGATCAGCGCCGACGGCTTCCTCACCCTCACCGACCGGGCCAAGGACGTCATCAAGTCCGGCGGCGAGTGGATCTCCAGCGTGGACCTGGAGAACGCGCTGATGGCGCACCCCGAGGTCGCCGAGGCGGCGGTCGTCGCCGTCCCCGACGAGAAGTGGGGAGAGCGCCCGCTGGCCACGGTCGTCCTCAAGGAGGGCGCGACCGTGAACTACACGGGCCTGCGCGAGTTCCTCGCCCGGACCGTCGCCAAGTGGCAGCTGCCGGAGCGCTGGACGTTCATCGAGGCGGTGCCGAAGACCAGTGTCGGCAAGTTCGACAAGAAGGTGATCCGCAAGCAGTACGCGGACGGCGCCCTGGACGTCACCAAGCTCGACTGACGAGCGCGGACTCCTACCCCGGAGTGAGCCATGGCCGCAGCAGCCTGCTGACCGCGGGCATGGCCACGTAGGTCATCAGCGTGCTGAACACGAGGGCGAAGGCAGCCGTTCGCAGCACGAAGTGCAGATCCACCAGGTACGGCCCGA
>NZ_PEMX01000109.1:0-566 GCF_002759075.1 Pseudomonas sp. 382 | reverse complement strand
CCGGTGACCGGCGCATTCACCGTGGCGGTGTAGACGATGGTGCCGCCTTCGGTCACAGATGGGGTCGCGGTTAGCGTAACGGTAGAGGTGTCGATGGTATCACTGACAGTGGTGACTGCCGCCGTGCTGTTGATCGCCAGGTTTTCGAAGTTGCCACCCGAGACATTGGTGATCCGTGCGCTGACCTGTCCGGCGTCGAGGTACGGATCATCGGCTGGCGCGGCAACGGCGACGCTCCCAGAGGTCTGATTGGCGCCGATGGTGATGGTCTGGCCATTGCTCAGCGCGACTGTAACCGCCGACTGCGCAGCATTGGTCAGAGTGGCGGTGTAAACGATCTGCCCACCTTCGGCCACGCTGGGCGTCGCCGTCAGCGAGACGGTCGTGGTGTCCTGGACATCGGTAACGGCGGTGCTGACAGGCGCCTGGTTGGCAATCAGGTTTTCGTAGTTTCCGCCGCTGACGCTGGTGATGCTGTTGGTGACCGCCGCGTGGCCTTGATAGACGTCGTTAGTCACGGCACCCGTGGCGGTACCGGAGCTTTGGCCGACCGGGATGGTGATGGT
>NZ_PEMX01000010.1:0-181237 GCF_002759075.1 Pseudomonas sp. 382 | reverse complement strand
CCTGCATTGCCATGGGCGGCTCCTCACGTTATGGTTTTTCGGCTTGAAGGGGTTTCACCAAGAGGCGCTGGCTTGCTTCTATCGTCGCTTGCAAACGATGCATTCTTTATCGGCGCTTTGGTGGAAGAGGTGGGGCGATGTCTCCCACGGTCTGTACTGCTGCGAACAGTCAGAATCGGGCATTTAGTCCCACCACCCCTTCAAGTCTAACCATACAAGCGGGCGAGCCCGCGAAGAGGCCGGTACAGACCACTTAAATGACCAACCCCTGCGGCTTACGCCCGGCAAACACATCCACCAGGCTGGCCACCACCATCTCACCCATGCGCGTGCGGGTCTGCACCGTGGCACTGGCGCGATGCGGCTGCAGTACAACATCCTCGCGTTCGAACAACGCTTCGGGCGCCCGTGGCTCATCGGCAAACACATCCAGCGCCGCCCCCGCGATCTCGCCGGCCTCCAGCGCCGCAATCAACGCCGGTTCATCCACCAGCTTGCCGCGCGCGATGTTGATCAGATACCCCTCGGCGCCCAATGCCTGCAGCACTTCGCGGTTGACCAGCGCCTCGCCCTTGTCGGCCGCCGCCGCCAGGATCAGCGCATCGCTGTCCTTGGCCAGCTGCACCAGATCCGCCTCGAAACCATAAGGCACCTCCAGCGCCTGCAGATCGGTGTAGCGAATCGGGCAACCGAACGCCGCAGCCCGCTGCGCCACGGCGCGGCCGACTCGGCCCATGCCGACGATGCCCACGCGCATGCCCGACACCTGGCGAGCCAGCGGCAATGGTGCCAGCGGTGTCGCGCTGGTGGCCCAATGGCCAGCGCGGACGAAGCGGTCACCCGTGCAGATGCGACGGCACACGCCGATCAGCAGGCCCATGGCGAGGTCGGCGACATCCTCGGTGAGGGCGCCGATGGTCGCCGTCACCTGGATGTCACGGTCGCGGGCATAGGCCAGGTCCACCGCGTCGGTGCCGACGCCATTGACCGCTATCACTTCGAGGTTGGGCAGGCGCGCCATCAGCGCCTGGCTGATGCCGGTGTGGCCACCGGTGATCACGCCGCGGATGTTGTCGGCATGTTGGCTGACATAGGCGTCCTTGTCGGCCTGTTCGTAGTAGCGGTGCACGGTGAACAGCTGTTCCAGGCGCTCACGGATTTGCGGGATGAGGATCGGGCTCAGTTGCAGGACTTCAGGTTTCATCGGTCACTCCATCAGGAACAGGGGGTCAGCCGCGGCCAACGAAGGGCATGCTGCTGGCCATCACGGTCATGTTCAGTACGTTGGCGTCCAGCGGCAGCGCGGCGATGTAGCGCACTGCATCGGCCACATGGCGCACGTCGAGCATCGGTTCGGCGGCGATCTCGCCATTGGCCTGGCGTACACCACGGGTCATGCGCTCGGACAGTTCGGTCAGGGCGTTGCCGATGTCCACCTGGCTGCAGACGATGTCGTAGGGGCGGCCGTCCAGCGCCAGCGCCTTGGTCAGGCCCAGCACCGCGTGCTTGCTGGCGGTGTAGGGCGCGGTGAACGGGCGTGGGGTGTGCGCCGAGATCGAGCCGTTGTTGATGATTCGCCCGCCTTGCGGCTGCTGGCGGCGCATCAGGCCGAAGGCGGCACGGGCGCACAGGAACACACCGTCGACATTGGTGGCGATGACGTTGCGCCAGTTCTCCAGCGGCAGCTCGTCGACCGGTACGGCGGGCGCATTGATGCCCGCGTTGTTGAAGATCACATCGAGGCGCCCATGTACCTCTTCGATGGTGGCGAACAGCTGTGCGACGCTCTGTTCATCGCGTACGTCGGTGGGTACGGCCAGGGCTTCACCACCCGCTGCCAGCGCTTGTTCGACGACGGCTTGCAGTGGCTCGGCGCGGCGCCCGGCGAGGACCAGGCTGAAGCCGTCTTCCAGCAGGGCGAGGGCAACAGCGCGGCCGATGCCGCTACCAGCGCCGGTGACCAGGGCGATTTTCTTGTTTTGGCTCATGTGGGGCTCCAGTAGATTCAGGCGGCGTTGGCCGCTTGCCTGGCAGGGCGAGGGCCGACGCGCAGGTGCAGTTCGCCGATGCCATCGATGCCGGCGCGGATCGTGTCGCCCGGGTTCAGCGGCGCCACGCCGGGCGGGCTGCCGGTCATGATCAGGTCGCCGGGGCGCAGCGGCAGCTGGCGCGACAGTCGGCTGATCACCTCGGCCAAGGCCCAGGTCTGCTGGCTCAGGTGGGCACGCTGACGCTCCTGGCCGTTCACCTGCAGCCACAGCGATGCGTCCAGCGGCAAGGCGCATTCGTTGGCAGGGACGATGGCGGTCATCGGTGCCGAGGCTTCGAACACCTTGGCGCCTTCCCACGGCAGGCCCTCGGCCTTGGCCTTGCGTTGGTGGTCGCGACGGGTCATGTCGAGGCCGGCGGCAAAGCCGAACACGTGTTCCAGGGCATGCTCCGGGGCAATGTCGGCGCCGCCCTTGGCGATGGCCGCGACCAGCTCGATTTCGTGGCAGAACTCATTGGTCTGGGGCGGGAAGGGCAGCTCGCCCAGCGCCTCGACCACGTTGCTCGCCGGTTTCATGAAGAACACAGGTTCTTGTGGTGCCGGGCCGTAGGACTCCGGCCAGGGGTAGTTGCGGCCCAGGCAGAACACCCGGCCGACCGGAAAGCGCGCAGCGCTGCCGCGGATCGGCAGGCTGACGATGGCCGGCGGGTTGAACAGGTAGGTCATGGATGGATCCTCCGTACTGGAGTGGCCAGCGTAAGCCAGAGGCTGGCCGGCAAAGTTGGACGAAAGCGGGGTCGGCTTGGACTATCCAAGTAACCTGTGCCGGCCCTTTCGCGGCTGAAGCCGCTCCCACAGGTACAGCGCTGCCCTCAGGTTTGGCACTCTCCCTGTGGGAGCGGCTCCAGCCGCGAAGAGGCCGGTACAGCCCATGCATTCCTCGAATCAGGCGGCAGTCTTCAGCTCGATCCGATACAGCTTCCCGAGCAGCAGCGAGTAGGACAGGGTGCCCATCAGCGCCACCCCGCCGATGAACCAGAACGCCATGGCGAACGAGCCGCTGGCATGCACGATCGCGCCAATCACGATCGGCGTGACGATGCCGCCGATGTTCGCCGCCAGGCTGGTGACCCCGCCGGTCAAGCCGATCAGTTCCTTGGGCGCGACTTCCGACACCGCCGCCCACGACGCCGAGGCGATGCCCTGGGCGAAGAAAGCCAGGGTGAGGATGGCGATGCACAGCACATTGGAATCGGTGAAGTTCACCAGCACGATCGACATGCCCAACATCGAACCCACCACCAGCGGCAGCTTGCGGGCGAACGACAGCGAGTAGCCCTTGCGGATCAGCAGGTCGGAAACGATCCCCGCGAGGAGGATGCCGACCGTGGCACCAATGAAGGGCATGACCGCGAAGATGCCGACCTTGATCAAGGTCAGCTGGCGCTCTTCGATCAGGTAGGTGGGGAACCAGGTGAGGAAGAAATACAGCGCCGAGGTGCTGGCGAACTTGCCCAGACAAATGGCCCAGATCTGGCGGTAGCGGAACAGCTGGGCGATTTGGCGCCAGTCGAAGCGGGTACGTTCCTGGCTGCTTTTGACCAGGCCGCCGCCTTGTTCGATGTAGGCCAGTTCCTCCTTGCTGACCTTCTTGCAGTTCAGCGGGTCGCGGTACAGCCACAGCCACACCACGCCGAACAGGATGCCGACCAGACCGGTGCTGTAGAACACATGGCGCCAGTCATAGGTGGTCGCCAGCCACAGCAGTGCGCCGGTGAATAGCGCGGTGCCCAGATATTGGCCACACACGTAGATACTGCTGGCCATACCGCGTTCGCGGGCGGGGAACCACACCGTGACCGCACGGCTGTTGGCCGGGAAAGCCGGGGCTTCCATGGCGCCCACCGCCAGGCGCAGGCCGAACAGCGAGGCGAAGCCGCTGGCCAGGCCCTGGGCCACGGTGACCGCCGACCAACTGATCAGCGACACGCCGTAGGTCAGGCGCGAGCCGAAGCGGTCGGCGATGAAGCCGGCGGGTACCAGGGCCAGGGCGTAGGTCCAGGCGAAGGCGGAGAAGATCAGGCCCATCTCGACCTTGTCCAGGGCCAGATCCTTGGCCATGAACGGCGCTGCGATGGAGATGTTCACCCGGTCGACGTAGTTGATGATGGTCGCCACCAGCAGCAGCGACAGCATGAACCAGCGGCGGCGGGTGGGCAGGCGCTGGGCAGGGGCCGCGTCCAGCGCGTATGACGACGCGGCGCGGGGGGTAGGCGTGCTCGACATGAGTCGACCTCGTTTGTTGTTGTTGGTAGAGGTTGGGCTGCAGTCCCTTTTCTAAGGTGGTCGTACAACGAGTCGAATGCAATGGCGGTTTTAGACCGTTTTTTTTACAGAGGATGGGGTAGGTTGGTGCTGTCCAAGAAAATCCACTGTCAGGGTTTTGCCCGCAGTCCTTGCTGAATGCCCCGTTTTTTGCGGGCTCTGTAGATTTGCTGTTGCGCAGGTTTTTGCAGAAGGGGTTAAATCGCAGAGTTTGGACATCGTACAACTAAAAGCCCTGCTACCCGGAGATTGCCCATGCCCCCCAAGCGCGAGGTCCCGACCTACGTCATGCAGCAGCGCAGCGAGCTGATGGATTTCTACATCCGCGACCAGCGCGGCCGCCCCGCCGAGACCGCGCCGCATCGTCACGAGTACTTCCAGATTCAGGTCAACTTCGGTGGCGACACGGTGCAGCACATCGGCAGCGTGCAGCGCCCCTTCAAGCGCAACACCTTGGCCTTCATCCTGCCGCACCGGGTGCATGTGATCCCGCATCCGGCCGACAGCGACTTCGTGGTGATCAATTTCTCCCAGACGTTCCTGCTGCCGCACCTGGCCTGCGACCCGATGGACCTGGAGGAGGTGTCGATCCTGCAGGCGCCGGAGCTGTCACCGTTCCGCTTCCAGGAGCACCTCGACTTCTGCCTCGACGAAGCCGACTTCGCCGAGGTACGGCAGATCCTCGATCGGATGCGCACGCTGGATGCCAATCGCCGCTTTGGTAGCCGCGAAATGCTCAAGGGCCTGCTGCTGCAGCTGATCGGCCAGGTCTGCCGCCTGTATGCCGAGCCGCTGCGCGAACTGGCCGACAGCAATGCCGCCCAGCTCAGCCGCCGCGCTGCGCTGGGGCGCATGAGCGAGTACTTGCGCCGGCATATCGATGACCCCGACTTGAACCTGCAGAAAGTGGCCGCCGCCACCTACCTGTCGCCGACCTACCTGACCCACTGGCTGCGCAAGGAAATCGGCAAGACCTTCAGCGAGCTGGTGCTGGAGCGGCGGATGCACACTGCACGCAATTACCTGCTCAATGGCAGCCGCCCGGTGGGCGAGGTGGCGCGGCTTTGTGGCTTTGCCGATGAGGCCTACTTCTCGCGGCGCTTCCGCCAGATCCATGGCCTGCCGCCAGGGCAGTTCCGCCGCCAGCAGCGCGACCCGGATACGCCGCAGGTGGCGATGCGGTAAGCTTGCCGGCATGAACCTCGACACTCGTATCAAGTACCGTCACCTGCTGTGTTTCCTGGAGATTGCCCGGCAGGGCAGCCTGGCCAGGGCTGCGGATATCCTGGCGATCAGCCAGCCGGCGATCTCCAAGACCCTCAAGGAGCTCGAGGACCTGCTCGAAGCGCGCCTGTTCGAACGCAGCCGCCAGGGCGTCGAGCTGACCCCGGCCGGCACGCGGTTCATGCGTTACGCCGGGCCTAGCGTGCAGGCGCTGCGTGATGGCGTCAGCAGCTTGCGCGGTGAGGCGCGGGCACCGTCGCAGGTGCGCATCGGCGTGCTGTCGACGGTCGAGGGGCTGCTCATGCCCGAAGTGCTGTGCCGCCTGCATCAGCGCCACGAGGCCTTGGTGATCAGCGTGGTCACCGGGGTCAGTGCGCAGTTGCTTGGGCAACTGCACCTGGGCGAACTGGAACTGGTGGTCGGGCGCATGACCGAAAGCCCGCAGATCCAGGGGCTGTCATTCGAGCACCTGTACAGCGAGTCCATGGCCCTGGTGGTGCGCCCCGGCCATCCTTTGCTGGCAAGTGCACCAGTGGAGCGGCAGCGGGTCGGGCAGTACCCCTTGGTGCTGCCACCGCCGGGCACCACCATTCGCCAGCATGCCGACAGCCTGTTCGTGCAGTGCGGTATCCAGATGCCGGCGCAGCGCCTGGAGACCTTGTCGTTGGCGTTGAGCCGGCGTTACCTGCTGGGTAGCGATGCGTTGTGGGTGGCGCCGCGGGATGCGGTGCTGCTGGATTTGCGCCGGGGTGAGCTGGCCGAACTGGATCTCGGTGTGCGGGAGCCGGGCGGTTCGGTGGGTATCTGCCGGAATGCGGCATTGCCACTGAGCCTGCCGGGGCAGTGGGTGTGCGAGGTGCTGCGCGAGCTCGCTGAGCAGTATCGGGAGGGGCGGTATCCTTGAGGTGCATGCCGCAAGATTTTCAGCGCCTGTGAGATCGAGCGCCGCCCGCGCGGCGCATCGCGACCAAGGTCGCTCCCACATCTGTTTCGGGCCAGTCTCTCCTGTGAAGCCAACAGGGACCGCCTTGGTGCATGACAGGAGACAGGTGGAGCCATCGAGATGTACCGCCATGCCAACAAGGCGGATCCTGTTGGCGGCACAGGAATAACTGGCCCGAAACAGATGTGGGAGCGACCTTGGTCGCGATGCGCCGCGCGGGCGGCGCTCGATCTCACAGGCGCTGAAGCTGTCGAGGCAGGCACTTGGTGGCCCTGGCACAAATTTAAATCCTGCCATCCTCAGCCTCCCAAACTCACCACTCGCCACCTCAGAACCCGCCGAAATAAAAAGCCACAAAAACCAGGAAAACCCAACACAAAGGGTCAATACTGGCAAATGGCTGTAAAGCTTCCATGAAGAAGCTTTTACCTACTGAACTTCCTTACGAAAACCCGCTCCTATGCCGGTAGCCATTGGTGATGGCCGCCTGATAAGCTCGCGGCTTTACCCTGATTGCCCTTATGGCGCATGAACAAGGAAATAGCATGAAACAGCATCGTCTGGCGGCTGCGGTTGCCCTGGTAGGCCTGGTACTGGCTGGCTGTGATCAACAAGCCAGCAGCCCCGAGCTGAAAACTCCGGCACAGAAAGCCTCCTACGGTATCGGCCTGAACATGGGCAAGAGCCTGGCCCAGGAAGGCATGGAAGACCTGGATTCGAAAGCGGTCGCTCTCGGCATCGAAGACGCTGTCGGCAAGAAAGAGCAACGCATCAAGGACGAAGAACTGGTAGAAGCCTTCACCGCGCTGCAGAAGCGCGCCGAAGAGCGCCTGGCCAAGGCCAGCGAAGAAGCTGCCAGTGCTGGCAAGAAATTCCTCGAAGAGAACGCCAAGAAGCCTGGTGTGGTTACCACCGCCTCTGGCCTGCAGTATGAAGTGGTGAAGAAGGCCGACGGCCCGCAGCCAAAGCCGACCGACGTAGTCACCGTTCACTACGAAGGCAAGCTGATCGATGGCAAGGTATTCGACAGCTCGGTCGAGCGTGGCAGCCCGATCGACCTGCCCGTCAGCGGTGTGATCCCTGGCTGGGTCGAAGGCCTGCAGCTGATGCACGTTGGCGAGAAGTACAAACTGTTCATCCCGGCCGAACTGGCCTACGGCGCCCAAAGCCCGAGCCCGCTGATCCCGGCCAATTCGGTGCTGGTTTTCGACCTGGAACTGATCGCCATCAAGGACCCGGCCCAGCTGCAGGGTGGCGAAGCACCCGAAGCTGAAGCCCCGGCCGAAGCACCTGCCAAGTAACAACGGCTGGTACTTGCACAACGCCCCGTCCTGACGGGGCGTTGTCGTTTGTGAAGGCTCATTCGGCGAACCTCGTGCGGCGGCTATTGTCCGAGCAAGTGCAGTGTGAAGAAGCCGGAAGCTTCTGACGCATATCGTTTGCAGATCTGAAACGGCTGCGTAAAAAACGCCCGATCTGAGCGGGACCCTTGCCTTGTGGGCGCCCGCCGTCACAAACTTCGCCCTGTTCACAAGGTTATCCACAATAAATGTGGATAACCTTTACCTGCTGGAGGCTCCATGAGCGCACCCTGGAATTTCGCCCGTTTCCTGCCTCTGGCCGAGCGCCTGCTCAGCCGTGGCCGCTTGCCGGCCTTGCTGTTCGCAGTAGCCCGCAAAGGCCCGCGCATCGGCCAGCTGCGCGACGACGTCAAGTTGCTGCAGTCGCTGTGCCTGGCCTGGTGGCGGGGTGAATACCGCGCCATCAGTCCCAAGGCACTGGTGACCATCGTCGCCGGCCTGCTGTACTTCGTCAGCCCCATCGACGCCATTCCCGACTGGATTCTGGGTGTCGGTTTTCTCGACGACATCGCTGTGCTCGGCTGGGTCCTGAAGACCGTGGCCGATGAGCTGGCGCGCTTCAAGGCCTGGCGCGACAGCCAGGCGCCCGAGCGCCTGCGGGTAGTCGAACGCCTGCCCGACACCCCGGAAGCACTGCGGCTGGAGCGTAATACGCACTGAAATCGAGCAAGTCCCCACAGACTCCCGCGCTTGGTAATATAATTGGCATAAGCGTTATGCCTACGGATTACATGCGGTAATCCTTACGTAAGGGGGTTGTAATGGGTATTCAGGTTATTAGCCGGGACGGTCAACCCGAGTATGCCGTCGTGCCCTGGGAGCAGTACCAGGCCTTGCTCAAGGCAGCCGGGGAAGCGCCCGCCGAGGCGGTTGCCGAATCAGCGCAGCAAAGCGCGCCTGCAGCCAGCCTGCCAGCGTTCAGCGAAGTGGCGCAACTGCGCCAGGCCAAAGGCATCGCCCCTGAGCAACTGGCGCGTAATGTCGGGGTCAGCCCGGCTTACCTGGCCATGATCGAATCGGGTGAGCGCCAGCCGGATGCCGCGATCCGCCGCGCCCTGGCCTGGCATCTGGGGGTAGCCGGCTGGAGCGAGCCGTCATGAGCCAGGTCAGGATCAGCCGACAGCAATGGCAGAGCCTGCTGGACGAGCTTGACCTGGCCCGCCGTCAACGCCACCTGCTCACCTACCGTGCACTGATCGAGCGCCTGCAATTGCCCAGCCCGGCCATGCAGACCCTCACCGCTGCGCTGGAATACCTGGCGGTGCTCGATGCCCGTGCCGAGCAGCCCTTGCGCAGCTCGCTGGTGATCAGCCAGGGTGCCAGCCGTCTGCCGCGAACCGGCTTCTTCGAGTGTGTGGAGCGCCTGGGGCGTTTCGCGGGGCCTGTGGATGGCATGGAGGCGGCGTCCTGGCATGCCTCCGAGGTCGTTCGGGTGTTTGAGTACAGTTATCCCGAGCATGCCTGAACAGTGTGGGCTCCCTGTGCTGGCCTCTGCGAGACGTCGAACCGCCGCGAAGGCGCCAGCACAGACAGAGCATCTCGATGGATCACGCCGCAAGGGTTGCCATCGGCATCCCGTATATCCAGTTCCTTCAGGTCACCATAGCGGCCAAACAAATCCATGACCTGGCCAAGCGTGGCATTCAGCCCCACCGTTGGCTGTTCGACCAAGGCCGCCGGCAGCACTTGAGCCAGTAGCTGATCTTCTCGCACCCCCATATCCTGCGGCCGTCCCATCAGGTACCCCTGTACCAGGTCCACGCCCATCTCGGTCAATACCGCCAGCTCTTCCGGCAACTCGATCCCTTCGGCGATCACTTGCGCCTTCGAGGCCCTGGCAATCTGCAGGATGGAGCCGACGAATTCGCGCTTGAGCGGGTCGCGGTGGATGCCATCGATGAAGTGGCGGTCGATCTTCACGTACTCGGGACGCAGCTCCGACCACAGGCGCAGGCTCGAATAGCCGGCGCCGAGGTCGTCCAGGGCGATGGAAAAGCCCATGTCGCGATAATGGTGCAAGGCGTTGGACAACAGCTGGAAATCGTCGGCAGGGGTCTGCTCGGTAAGCTCGATCACCACCCGACTGGGCGGCAACCCCACTTGTTCGAGGAGCTTGAGGGTGCGCCCGGAAGGATAGTGCGGTTCCAGCAGCGATTCGGGCGAGATGTTCAGAAACAGCTTGCCGTCGAGCCCCTGTTCGCTGAAGCGTCGGCACGCACTTTCACGGCACGCGGCCTCCAGTTCGGTCAGTCGACCGGCCTGGCGGGCGATGGCGAACAGGTTCAAGGGCGAATGCAGCGGGCTGTTGGAGGGGCCACGGCTCAAGGCTTCATGGCCGAAGACCCGCCGTTCGCTGAGGCAGACGATCGGTTGGAACAAGCTGTGAATGCTGCGCTGAGCCAGAATTACACTCAATGCACTGAGCTGTTCGGCGATGGTCATGACGGTATCCTGAAAATGAAAGGGCCGGGCATTTGCATGCCCGGCCCCTCTATTTCACGAAAGTGCCATGACTGTTTGATGACGGATCACATTAATCTGCCATCATTGGTCGGTTACTTCTTGGCCATCTTGGTGCTTTCGCTCAGGTAGTCGATAAGGATGCGACCGGTCTCGGCCAGGTACGCATCATCTTCCGGCTTGGTCTTGTCATCCTCTTCCGGCAGGGCGTCCTCGTCGACTTTCTTCAGCTCCTTGAGTGGCTCCTCGCCCTTGGCCTTGCGACGAATGTTCTCCATGGCCAGCTGCTTGGCTTCGACCTCATCGTGGCGGGCACGTCGCTCTTGCTCGTTGAGGCTGACGGTCTTCTCGTCCATCAGCTTCTGGGTCAGGGCCAGGCGGTCACGGATGTAGGTGAACTCGGCGTCCTTGGCGCTGCGAGCGTCATGTTTGGCCTTGAGGTCGGCCAGGAACGGCTTGAATGGGTCGACTGCGGGCTTGACCACCGGGCGGATGGTGTCCCACGGCATCGCTTCCGGCAGGGCGCTCTCGCCGATTTCCTTGGTGTCGATGATCGATGGGTAGTCGATGTCCGGGAGCACGCCCTGATGCTGGGTGCTCTGCCCGGAAACGCGGTAGAACTTGGCCAGGGTCAGCTTCAGCTCGCCATGGTTGAGAGGCTGGATGGTCTGCACGGTGCCTTTGCCGAAGGTCTGGCCACCGATGATCAGCGCACGGTGGTAGTCCTGCATGGCGCCGGCGAAGATCTCCGAGGCCGAGGCTGACAGGCGGTTGACCAGCAGCGCCATCGGGCCTTTGTAGAAGGCGCCCGGGTTTTCATCCTCGAGCACATCGACGCGGCCGTCGCTGTTGCGGACCAGCACGGTAGGGCCTTTCTCGATGAACAGGCTGGTCAGCTCGGTGGCTTCCTGCAGGGAGCCGCCGCCGTTGTTGCGCAGGTCGATCACCACGCCGTCGACTTTTTCCTTCTGCAGCTCGGTGAGCAGTTTCTTCACGTCGCGCGTGGTGCTCTTGTACTCCGGGTCACCGGCGCGGTAAGCCTTGAAGTCCAGGTAGAAGGCCGGGATCTCGATGATGCCGAGCTTGTACTCACGCCCGTCCTGCTTGAGCTTGAGCACCGACTTCTTCGCTGCCTGTTCTTCGAGCTTTACCGATTCGCGGGTGATCGAGACGATCTTGCTGGTCTGGTCGCTTGGCGCATTGCTGGCCGGGATGACTTCCAGGCGCACCACCGAGCCTTTCGGGCCACGGATCAGCTTGACCACTTCGTCCAGGCGCCAGCCGACCACGTCGACCATCTCCTTGTTGCCCTGGGCGACGCCGATGATCTTGTCGGCCGGTGCCACCTGCTTGGTCTTGGCGGCCGGGCCTGCCGGCACCAGGCGTACGATCTTGACCTGGTCGTTGTCGCTCTGCAGCACCGCGCCGATACCTTCGAGCGACAGGCTCATGTTGATGTCGAAGTTCTCGGCGTTGTCTGGCGACAGGTAGTTGGTGTGCGGGTCGTAGGACTGGGCAAAGGTATTGATGTAGGCCTGGAAAATGTCTTCGGCCCGGGTCTGGTCAAGGCGCGCCAGCTGGTTCTTGTAGCGCTTGGTCAGGGTTTCCTGGATCTGCTTCGGCTCTTTGCCGGCGATCTTCTGGCGTAGCACCTCGTCCTTGACGCGTTTGCGCCACAGCTCGTCGAGCGCGGCCTGGTCCTTCTCCCACGGGGCATCCTTGCGGTCGATCAGCAAGGTTTCGCGGGTGGTGAAGTCGATCTTGTCGACGCCCTTGGCCAGCTCGGCCAGGGCGAAGTCCAGGCGCTGCTTGACGCGGTCGAGGTAGCGCTTGTAGATCGTGAAGCCGGGGTCGAGGTTGCCGCTCTTGAGGAAGTCGTCGAACTGCGTCTTCCACTTGTCGAATTCAGCGATGTCGGCTGCGGTGAAGTAGCTGCGGGCCGGGTCGAGCAGCTTGATATAGCTGTCGTAGATGATCACCGAGCGGGCGTCATCGAGCGGCGGCTTGCTGTAGTGGTGACGCTTGAGCAGCTCCACCACATTGAGGCTGGCGACGATTTCGTCGCGGTCCGGCTGCAGGCTGTCCCACTTGTTGGCGGCCGCCGCATTGCCGCCGAGCGTGAGGCTACCCAGGCCAACCATCAGGGCCAGGGCGGTGCTGGGAAGGAAATGCTTCATGCTGATTCGACGTGGAGGCAATTGATCACGCATAGTAGGCCGTCTTATCCGTTCGCCGGTTCCATCAGAGCCGGGCAAATACTGCAAAAAAGCCTGAGGAGCGGGCTCCTCAGGCTCAGTCTGTGAATCAACTATGGAGGCACTGTGAAGGCATTGCAAGGCGTTGACGGACATGTGGCCTGGGTCGAGGCCGAACGCCCGGCCTGTGACGCGGGCCAAGTGCGCATTCGCGTGGCTGCAGCGGGGCTGAACCGCGCCGATCTGTTGCAGATGAAAGGGCTGTATCCACCGCCGCCAGGCGCGAGCCCATACATGGGCCTGGAGTGCGCCGGGGTGATCGAGGAGGTCGGTGCCGGCGCTGACTGGCGGGTGGGCGACCGCGTCTGCGCGCTGCTGGCCAGCGGTGCCATGGCGCAAGAAGTGGTGGTCGATGCGCGCCATGTGTTGCCGGTGCCAGAGGGCCTGAGCCTGCATGAAGCGGCGGCACTGCCGGAGGTGTATGCCACGGCGTGGCTGAACATCTTCCAGCTGGGCAAGGTGAAGGCCGGTGAGAAGGTGCTGGTGCATGCGGGCGCCAGCGGTGTGGGCTCGGCGGCGATTCAGCTGTGCAAGGCCTTTGGCAGCCCGATCTGGGTCAGTGTCGGTTCCCAGGACCGCCTGGACTACTGTGAGGCGCTGGGCGCAGCGGGTGGCGTGGTGCGCAACCAGAACCTCGACGCGCTGGAAGGCATTGGGCCGTTCGACGTGATTCTGGACCCGGTGGGTGCCAGCTACGGTGAGCTGAACCTCAAGCTGCTGGCGCGTGACGGGCGTTGGGTGATCATTGGCCTGATGGGCGGGCGCACGTTCGAGCTGGACCTGGCACAGGTGCTGGGCAAACGCCTGGAGATCACCGGCTCGACCCTGCGCAACCGCGATGATGGCTTCAAGGCCGAGCTGCTGCGTGAATTGCAGCAGCAGGTGTGGCCGCTGTTTGCCGAAGGGCGACTGTCGCCGCAACTGGTCGATACCTACCCGGTGGAGTTTGCCCAGGCGGCTTATGCCGAGCTTGAGAGCAACCAGGTGTCCGGCAAGCTGGTGATGGTCATCGACCCGAGCCTGGCGTAAGCAGGCCAGGCCCTTTCGCGGGCACGCGCGCTCCCACAGTCATCACCACAAGTCCGAAAACGGTGGGTGCCTGTGGGAGCGGGCGTGCCCGCGAAGAGGTCCACAGTAATCTTCAGGACCAGCTCAGGATTGGCCAGCCATTCTTCTCGGCATGCTCGCGCAATACCGCATCCGGGTTCACCACATGCGGATGATCCACTTTCAACAACAGCGGCAGGTCATTGCGCGAATCGGAATAGAAACTCGCCCCTTCGAGGTTCTCCTGCTCCTGATCCAGCCATTCCAGCAACCGGGTGATCTTGCCCTCGCGGTAGGTCAACACCCCATGGGTGTTGCCGGTATACACCCCGTTGACTGCCTCCAGTTCAATCGCCAGGTACTCATCAACCCCCAGCCGCGCCGCAATCGGCCCCACCAGGTGCGTGCCTGAGGCAGAAATGATCAGGATCCGGTCGCCTCGCTGGCGGTGCTCGGCAATGCAGCGGCAGGCGTCGCCGTAGATGATCGGCTCGATCACCTCCTCGACCCACGGCTCCACCAAGTGCTCCACCTCTTCCAGCGTGCGCCCGGCAATCGGCTCCAGGCTGAAGGCCATGTAGTCTTCCATGCGCAGGTGGCCCTTGCCGTAGGCCTCCATCAGTTCATGGTCGCGGCGCAGGAACGCCTTGCTGTCGACCCAGCCCAGCCGGGCCATCTGTTCGCTCCACAGCGACGCACAGTCGCCGTGGATCAGGGTTTCGTCCAGATCGAAAATTGCCAGTGCCATCTTGCTGATTCTCCTTAAGCCACTTCGCGCAACGCCGTGGGGTCGATCGACAGGGAGACCCGCTGGCCGTCGGCATGCAGGTCCTGTGGCGAGCGGTTGAGCACGTCGACCACCAGTTCCACCTCACGCACGTATACCCGGTAGCGGATGACGTTGCCGAGCAGGCTGTGACTGCGCACCTCGGCGTCCAGTTCACCGTCCAGGCCCAGGGTTATCGATTCGGGCCGGATTGCCAGGCGACCGGCCACCGGCCGTTGCAGCAGGCGGCTGGCGCTGTCGGCGTCGAGCAGGTTGTAGTTGCCGATGAAACCGGCGGCGAACAGGTCCACCGGCGCGGTGTAGAGGGTTTCGGCATCGCCGCTCTGGACGATGCGCCCCTGGTTCATCAGGAAAATGCGGTCAGACATCGTCAGCGCCTCCTCCTGATCGTGGGTGACGAAGATGGTGGTCAGCCCCAGTTCGCGCTGGATCGTGCGGATCTGCTCACGCAGGTGTTTGCGAATGCGCGCATCCAGCGCCGACAACGGTTCGTCGAGCAGCAGCAGGCGCGGGCGAGTGACCAGCGAACGGGCCAGGGCCACACGCTGACACTGGCCACCGGACAGTTGATGCGGGTAACGCCCGGCGAAGCTGCCCAGCTCCACCAGCTCCAGTGCTTCGCGCACGCGCTGCTGGCTTTCATCGGCCTTGACCTTCTGCATGCGCAGGCCAAAGGCAACGTTCTGCTCCACGGTCATGTTGGGGAACAGCGCATAGCTCTGGAACACCATGCCGATGCCGCGCTTCTGCGGGCTTAGCGGCACGATGTCGTGGCCGTCGAGGAGGATCTTGCCGCCGTCTACCGGGGTCAGCCCGGCGATGCAACGCAACAGTGTGGATTTGCCGCAGCCGGAGGGGCCGAGCAGGGTGACGAACTCGCCGCGTTCGATCTGGCAGTCGATGTGCTCGAACACCGGGCTGCCGGCATAGCTTTTTTGCAGGTTTTGTACGCTGACGAAGCTCATGTCAGGTTTTGTCCTTGTTCAGGCGGTTGGCAACCCACGTCAGCACCAGCACGAAGGCGAAATACGAAATCACCAGCGCGCTGTTGAAGTGGCCACTGCTGTTGCGCATGTTGTTCAGGTACACCTGCAAGGTTTCATAGCGAGTGCCGACCAGCAGGTTGGCGAACACGAATTCGCCGAACAGGAACGAGAACGACAGCAGCAGCGCCACCAGCAGGCCTTTGCGCAGGTTCGGCAGCACCACCAGCAGGGCGGCCTGCCAGGTGCTGGCGCCGAGCAGTTGGGCGGCGTCCATCAGGTCGCGCAGGTTGATTGCCTGCAGGTTGTTGGTGATTGCCCGGTACATGAACGGCAAGGCGATGGTGAAGTAGCAGCCGATCAGGATCCACGGCGTGCCGACCATCGCCAGTGGGCCGCTGCCGTAGAGCTGCAGCAGGCCCACCGAGGACACCACCGGCGGTACCGCAAAGGGCAGCAGGATAAGGATGTTCATCAGTGCATCGAGTTTCGGGAAGTGGTAGTGCACCACGAACAGCAGCGGCAGGATCAGCACCACCGACAGCAGCAACGCGCCCACGCACACCAGCAGCGACTGGCCGAACGCGGCCAGGAAGCGTGGCTCGCTCCACAGCGCGACATACCACTTGAAAGTCAGGCCGCTGGGCAGCAGGCTTGCCGACCAGCTGGTGGCCAACGAGTAGAGCAGGGTACCGGCCAGCGGTAGCAGCAGGATCAGGAACAGCAGGTACACCACCAGCCGATGGTAGAGCCCGGCGGAGGTTTTTTCAGCGCGCATGGTAGCTCCTCTTGAGCAGCCATTGATGAACCACCGTCACCAGCGTCATCAGCCCCACCAGCACCATCGCCAGGGCGCTGGCCAGGTTCGGGTCGAGGCTGATATCACCAGCCACCAGGCCGGCGATGCGGATCGGCAGTACGTTGAAGTTGCCGGTGGTCAGGGCGTACACGGTGGCGTAGGCGCCGAGGGCGTTGGCCAGCAGGATGACGAAGGTGCCGAGCAGCGCCGGGGTCAGTACCGGCAGGCCGATATGCCGCCAGAACTGCCAGTGGCTGGCACCGAGCAGCGCGGCCGACTCGCGCCAGTCTTCGCGCAGGGCGTCGAAGGCGGGGTAGAGCAGCAGTACGCCAAGCGGGATCTGGAAATAGGTGTAGACCAGGATCAGCCCGCTCTTGGAGTAGATGCTGAAGTCCTCCAGCAGGCCGATCTGTTTCAGCAGCAGGGTCAGCGCGCCGTTGAAGCCGAGCAGGATGATGAAGGCGAAGGCCAGCGGCACCCCGGCGAAGTTGCTGGTCATGTTGGCGAAGGCGCTGACGAAGTCGCGCAGCTTCGAGTCGACCTGGCGCAGCGAATAGGCGCCGAGGGTGGCGATGACGATACCGAACAGGCTCGACCAGAAGCTGATCTCCAGGCTGCGCTGCAGCGCTTGCAGGTAGAACTTCGAGGCGAACACCTTGCTGAAGTTGTCCATGCCCCAGCCTGCTTCCGATTGCAGGCTGTTGATCGCCACCCAGGCCAGCGGGGCGATCTGGAAGATCACGAAGAACACGGCGAACGGCAGCAGGCAGAGCAGGGCCAGGTAGCGGCCACGGTTCACTTGAGCAACTCCCGGCAAACCGACTTGTCGTGCGCCGCCCCGAGCAGCTCGCAGATGGTCCCGCACAGTTCGGTCTGCAGCGGTTTGGCAGCCGGGTCGAGGCTGAAGGCGTCGCCGAACACGAACAGCGGCACTTCACGCTCTTCGGCCAGCAAGCCGTTGTGCGAGCGGTCGTTGTTCATGCCATGGTCGGCGGTTACCAGCACCTGGTAGCCCTCTTCCAGCCAGAGCGGCAGGTAGTCGGACAACAGGATATCGGCGCTGCGCGCGGCATTACGGTACTGGCTGCTGTCCAGGCCATGGCGGTGGCCCACGTCGTCGATGCTCATCGGATGCACCAGTAGGAAATTCGGCGCATGGCGGCGGCGCAGGTATTCGCCGTCGGCCAGCAAGTGTGAGTCGGGATAGCGGTCGTCCCAGTAGAACAGGCCGTGCTGGATCGGCAGCTTCGGCGCGTGGGTGTGGCGGTCGCGCTGGGGGTCGAAGGGCGAGCGGTTGTACAGCTCGCTCATCCAGTGATAGGCCGCCGCGGCAGTCCCCAGGTTGGCTTCGCGGGCGTAGTGGAACACGCTGCGCTGGTTGGACAGGCGGTTGACGTTGTTGTGCACGATGCCGCTGTCGATCGGTGCGACACCGGTGAGAATGCACTCGTACAGCGGCCGTGACAGCGACGGCAATTCGCATTCCATACGGTACAGCGCGGCGCGGTCGGCCTCGACGTAGGCGTGCAGGTGGCCCATGGCATGGTGCGCGACCTGGTAGTTGAGGCCGTCGAGCAGGACCAGGATGACGTTGTGTTGCATGGTGGCTCCAGTCAAATCCGCGTTGGCTTCTTCGCGGGCATGCCCGCTCCCACAGGTACAGCACAGCTTTCAAGGCATGTGCAATCCCTGTGGGAGCGGGCGTGCCCGCGAAAGGGCCAGATCAGGTACTACAAAAGCTAGCCCTTTATTCCATCTCGATGATCACTTGCTCCTGCCACATCTGTGGCAGCTTCTTCGAAGTCGCTTCCCACACCTCGGCATTCTTGATCGGCTGCGCGGCCTTGTATTGCTCGTTGGGCAGCAGCTTGGCCTGCACATCCTCCGGCAGTTTCAGGTGCTCGGCACGGATCGGCCGCGCATGGCCCTTGGCCAGGTTGATCTGCCCGGCGTCACTGAAGATGTACTCACGTGCAAGCTTGGCCGCGTTCGGGTGCTTGGCGTACTTGTTGATGATGGTGGTGTAGCCCGAGATCACCGTACCGTCCGATGGGATCAGCACTTCGAAACGCTTGGGGTCGATCTGCTCGCGGTAGCTCAGGCCGTTGAAATCCCAGACCACGCCGACCTCGACCTCGCCCTTCTCGATGGTCTGGATGGTCGGGTTGGCCAGCGACAGGCGCTTCTGCTGGGCCAGCTTGGTAAACAACTGCAGGCCCGGGGCCAGGTTGCCTTCATCGCCCTTGTAGGCGATGGCCGCAGCCAGCACGCCATTGGCAGCCTGGGCGGCGGTGCTGACGTCACCGATGGCGACCTTGTACTTGCCTTTTTCAAGGTCGTGCCAAGTGGTCGGGCGATCGCCTTCCTTGACCAGGTCCTTGTTGATGATGAAGGCGATGGTGCCGGTATAGGCCAGCGCCCAATGGCCGTCCTTGTCCTTGGCCCACTCCGGCACCTGGTCCCAGGTACTTGGCTTGTAGGGTTGGGTCACGCCCTTGCTGGCGGCGATCGGGCCGAAGGCGGCACCGACGTCGCCGATGTCGGCGCTGGCGTTGTCCTTCTCGGCTTCGAACTTGGCGATTTCCTGGGCCGAACTCATGTCCGTGTCGCTGTGCTTCAGGCCGTATTTGCTGGCCAGGTCTTCCCAGGTGCCCTTCCAGTTGGCCCAGGCATCCGGCATGCCCACGCTGTTGACGTTGCCTTCCTTGCGGGCGGCGTCTTCCAGGGCTTTGAGGTCGGGGCCTGCGGCCATCGCCGAGGTGCACAGGGTAATGGCCGAACCGAGCAGTGACGCCATGAACAACTTTTTCATCCGAAGCTCCTTGGGTGGGTGCCTTTAGCGATCGTTGTTATGAGTGAAGCGGTTTTTGCTGACCGTTGGTCTAGGTCAGCAAAGCTTGAGCCAAGGTAGGCCGCTTGCATGACAGTTTGATGTAGGGCAAAGCCTGCACAAGGCCTTGACGCTACAGCGTAGACCACCCGATGGCCCCGGATATGCTGGCCTGGCGCGTTTCTGGCAGTACCCGGCCGAGGCCTTTGTCACAGGATGTTCATCAGCCCTGCCTAGGCTTGCACTATTCTCCAGAGGCCTCGTTATGGGGCTGGACTAGTCCAGATAGGTAACCTTTTGATGCAGTCGACGCCCCCGCGCGCGGTAACAGCCATCTGCCATGCCCTGCAGGAGCAGATCGAGCACGGCCTGCTGGCACCGGGCGGCAAGCTGCCGGCCGAACGCAAGCTCAGCGAGGTGTTCGCCACCACGCGCATCACCCTGCGCGAGGCGCTGGTGCAGCTGGAAGCCCAGGGCCTGATCTACCGCGAAGAACGGCGCGGCTGGTTCGTCGCACCGCAACGTCTGACCTACGACCTGATCGAGCGTAGCCACTTTCATGCGATGGTGCGGGACCAGGGGCGGGAGGCCAGCACCGAGCTGCTCTCGGCGCGTCTGCAGCCGGCTTCGGCGGCAATCTGCGCGCGCCTGCAACTGCCGGCGCTGTCCAGCGTGGTGCGAATATGCCGGTTACGGCGCATCGATGGGCGGGCGGTGCTGTACGCCGAGCATTACCTGAACCCGAGGTATTTTCCCGGGATCCTCGAGCAGGACCTGGCGCAGTCGCTGACCGAGATCTACGGGCGGGTGTACGGCATCCGCTACGGGCAGGTGTGCTTCGAGATCCTGCCGACCGCCTTGCCGGTGGAAGCGGCTGCTGCCCTCAAGGTCTCTACGGGAAGCCCCGGGTTGCATATCACCCGGGTCAACAGCGACCAGCATGGGCGCCTGATCGACTGTGACCTTGAATACTGGCGGCACGATGCCATTCGCATCCGCGCGCAGGCGGGCTGAGGTGTTGGATTCTTCGCGGGCTTGCCCGCTCCCACAGGTAACGCGCAGGTTTCAATACCAGTGAGCACCCTGTGGGAGCGGGCGAGCCCGCGAAAGGGACTTAGCTGGAAGAACCGGATTCCGCCATTTGGCCACCTCCGGCAGTCACCACCTGCACCGACAGCCGCGGCGTGGCCAGGTCCAGCCCGGCTTCATCGAGCTGGCGCTTGAGCGCCAGGTTGAACGCCCGCGACACTTCCCACTGCTTGATCGGCGCGGTCTTGAAGCGTGCCCGCAGGATCGCCGAGCCTGACTCGAAACTCTCCACCCCCTGCAGCTCCAGCGGCGACCAGATATTGCGGCGCATCAGCGGGTCGTTACGCAGTTTCTGCCCCACTTCGCGGATCAGCGTGATGGCCTGGTCGATGTTCATGCTGTGCGGGATGGCGACGCGGAAGATCGCGTAGCCGAACTCACGGGAGTAGTTCTTGATGCTCTTGATCTCGCTGAACGGGATGGTGTGCACGATGCCGTCGATATCGCGCAGGCGTACGGTACGGATGGTCAGGCCCTCGACCGTGCCCAGGTGGCCGCCGACATCGACATAATCGTCGATCGCCAGCGAGTCTTCGATGATGATGAACAGGCCGGTGATCAGGTCGGCTACCAGCGACTGCGCGCCAAAACCGATGGCCAGGCCGATCACGCCGGCACCAGCCAGCAGCGGCGTGACGTTCATACCCATGTTGGCCAGGGCGACGATCACCGCAATGATGAAGATCACCACGAACATCACGTTGCGGATCAGCGGCATCATGGTCTGCGCACGGGCGTTGGCCAGGCCCCGACGCGAGCGGACCAGGGCATGGTGTACGGCGGTGTCGGCAAGGATCCATACCAGCCAGGCGACAATCAGCGTGCCGGCCAGGCCCAGCAGGCGCACGCTCACTTCATGGCCTTCGCCCTCGGCGAAGCCGATCATCGACAGGCCCCATACGCGCAAGCCCAGTTCGATGAATACCAGCCAGATGAACAGGTGCACCAGCAGGTAGGCAAAATTGCGCAGGCGCTCGGCGTACACCGCCTGGCGCTTGTTGGCGCGTTTGGGGTTGGCGGCGTGGCGGCGGACCAGCCCGTTGAGCACCATGCATACCACCACCAGCACGGTGCACATCAATGACTGGCGCAGGGCAGTGCTGGTGTCACCGGCGGAAATGAAGGTGGCGAACAGCGAAATGGCCACCAGGATCAGTGCCGGCACGAACCAGAAGCTGCCGAGGATCTCGATGGTGTCGCTCAGGGTGCGTCGGGTCAGGCGCCGGGCCAGGGGCTGGTTGCGGATCAGGTGGGCGATCGGCCGGCGGAAGCGCAGGATGAACAGGCCCGACGACAGCGCCGCGATGACATTGGCCAGGGTCGCCAGGGCGTGGGCCAGGTGGGTACCGAGTGCGACCTGCATGCGCGGGTCGCTCATGGCCTCGCCAAAGGCGGCGAAGCTGCCGATCAGCCACAGCGGGCGGAAGGCCTGGTGGCGCAGGATGTGCAGGGCGCGGTGGCGATGGGGGCCGTCGAGCAGCGAGAAGGCAATCACGCAGATGGCCGAGAAACAGGTACCGACCACCAGTGCATAGGCCAGCACCATCGCCAGCGATTTGCCCAGCGACGGGGGCAGGGCAAAGCTCAGGTACACAGTGAAGATCAGCGCCACCATCCACGGCCCCAACTTGCGCAGGGCGAAGCGCACCAGGTCCCAGGTACGGGGGTGTTGCGGCAGCTCCTCGGTCAGGCCGAAACGCACCCGCACGCGGTGGCCAATCCAGTTGAAGGCATAGGCCAGCAAGCTCCACACCGCGATCACCGCGGCAAAGCCGAACAGGATGGCCGGCCACTGATGCACCGGTACGATCAGTTCGGCCAGTTCGGCCTGGGCCTGTTCGATTTCCTGCGACCAGCGGTAGAACGGGCTGGAGTCACCGCTGAACTGCTTCTCGAAGTCGTGCAGGGCGCCGCCGATCAGGCCCAGGACGCCCTGTTCGACGGTAGGTTGCGATTGCCTGGTGGCGTCGCGCAGCTTCTTCAGGTCGGCCAGCAGCTTGGTGCGTTGCTGGTCGTTTTCGAGGTTCTTGATCACCTCGTCCAGTGAATTGGCCAGCGGCTCGGTGGCCTCCGGCTGAGCGGGGGCGCTGGAGCCCAGCAAGCTGGGCAGGCCGGCCGCGTGGGCCGGGGACAGGAAGATGAATAGCAGCAGGGCTAGGCAACGAAGGAAGGCTGGCACCGGGAAATCTACCTCAGGTCAAACGATTGACCGAGTGTAGAGGTTTATGTGGGCAGTTTCTCCAGGATCGTCCAGCAGGTGAGGCCAAAGATGCCCAAGGTGCCGATCCACATCATCAGCACGCCGATATTGCGCTCGCGCATGCTGAAACCGATGGTCAGCAGCATCAGGAACAGGAATACCGGCACGAACAGTGAAAGAAAGGGGGACATGTGCAGCGGTCCTTCTGCTTAAGGGGCCATACAACAAGCATAGCGGGTTGGACAGAAGGGGGATTGATCCTGGGCATCTGTTTGCAGGCCCGGCCTCTTCGCGGGCACGCCCGCTCCCACAGGTATCGCACAGGATTTGAATCTTGTGGAGGACTTGTGGGAGCGGGCTTGCCCGCGAAGAGGCCGGACCTGCCTACATCAATCTCAGGGCAGCTCGCGACTACGGTAGAAGGCCGAAAGCACTTTCACCAGGTGCGCCAGGTCATGGCTGCCACACAGCTCGCGGATCGAGTGCATGGCAAAGGTCGGCAAACCGATATCCACCGTGCGCACCCCCAGATGGCTGGCGGCGATCGGCCCGATGGTCGAACCACAGCCCATGTCGCTGCGCACCACGAAGCTCTGCACCGGCACTTCCTCGGCCATGCACAGGTGCCGGAAGAACCCGGCGGTTTCGCTGTTGGTGGCGTAGCGCTGGTTGTTGTTGACCTTGATCACTGGACCTGCGTTGAGCTTGGGCCCGTGGTTGCCGTCGTGCTTGTCGGCGTAATTGGGGTGCACGCCGTGGGCGTTGTCGGCCGAGACCATCAGCGAGCGCTGGATGGTGCGCACATAGGCATCGCCATCCGGCAGCAGGCGCTGCAGCGTCTGTTCGAGCATCGGGCCATCGGCGCCACAGGCCGAGCAGCTGCCGACTTCTTCATGGTCGTTGCACACCAGCACGCAGGTTTCATCGCTGTCTGCGCCGAGCAGCGCCTGCAGGCCGGCATAGCACGACAGCAGGTTGTCCAGGCGGGCGCCAGCGATGAAGTCGCCATTGAGGCCGATCAGCGCGGCGTCCTGAGTGTCGTAGAAGCTCAGTTCGTAATCCAGCACCACGTCGGCGTTGAGGTCGTGCTCGCGGGCCAGCTGTTCGGTGAGCACGGCGCGGAAGTCGATGCGCTCGTCACCGGCCACCTGGGCGAGAATCGGCGGCAGTTCATTCTGCGGATTGATCTGCCAGCCTTCGTTGGCGGTGCGGTTCAGGTGGATCGCCAGGTTGGGGATGATCGCGATCGGCAGCTTGAAGTCGATCAGCTGGCTTTCTACCTTGCCGTCACGGCGGAAGGTGACGCGCCCGGCCAGCGACAGGTCGCGGTCGAACCACGGCGCCAGCAACGCGCCGCCGTACACTTCCACGCCCAGTTGCAGGAAGCCCTGGCGCTGCAACTCAGGCTGCGGCTTGACCCGCAGGCAAGGGCTGTCGGTGTGCGCGCCGACCATGCGGATGCCGTTGTGCAGCGGCGACTGCTTGCCCAGCTTGATCGCGATGATCGAGGAGTCATTGCGGGTAAGGAAGTAACGGCCACCGGGCACCGTAGCCCAGCTGTCACGCTCGTCCAGGCGCTGGTAGCCGGCCGCCTCCAGGCGCTGGGCCAGGCTGGCGGTGGCATGGAAGGGCGTCGGGGAGGCCTTGAGGAATTCGATCAGGCCGGTATTCAGTGCTTCGCGCATAACTCACTCCAGACAGCAGTGGCGCGAGTTTAGCCTATTGAGTCGACAATTTGTGTCTGCCTCTTCGCGGCTAAAGCCGCTCCCAAGGGATATCACAGGCCTTGCGGCTGGCACCGTCCCTGTGGGAGCGGCTTTAGCCGCGAAGAGGCCGGTACAGGCCCTGCAGCATCAGAAGGGGGCAGGGCACTCGAACTTCAAGCGCTCGCCGCTGACCGGGTGGGTGAAGCTCAACATCGAGGCATGCAGGCACAGCCGTTCATGGGCCGCCAGCGCTTCGGGGTTGGCATACAGGCGGTCGCCCAGCAACGGGTGGCCGATCGACAGCATGTGCACGCGCAACTGGTGCGAGCGCCCGGTGATCGGGGTCAGCTCGACCCGGCAGTGATCCCCGCATCGCTCGACGATGCGCCAGAACGTCAGTGCATGCTTGCCCTGTTCATGGTCCACCACATGCCGTGGCTTGGTTGGCGGGTCGTAGCGCAGGGGCAGGTCGATGCTGCCGCTGTCCAGCGCCGGCTGGCCCCAGCACAACGCGGTGTAGGCCTTTTCGGTTTCGCGATCATGGAACTGGCGCGACAACTCGCGGTGGCTGTCGGCATCGCGGGCCAGCAGGATGATGCCAGAGGTTTCCCAATCCAGGCGGTGCACGATCAGCGCGTCCGGGTAGCCGTTTTCCTGCAGGCGGGTGATCAGGCAGTCCTTGTTGTCCTCGGCACGGCCGGGCACCGACAGCAGCAGGGTCGGTTTGTTGATCACCAGGATGGCGGCGTCTTCATGGAGGATCTGGATGTTCGACAGCGGCATTGCGTAGTCTCGGTTATATCGGGGAAAAACACAGCGGGGCCGCGTTGCGGCCCTTTCGCGACACAAGGCCGCTCCTACAGGGGATACGCAATTCCTGTAGGAGCGGCCTTGTGTCGCGAAAGGGCTGCAAGGCAGCCCCAGCTTTTAGCCGAATCAGCGGTCCGGCAGGGTGATGTTCAGTTCCAGAATCGAGCAGCTGCCCTGGTTTTCCAGCTCGATGTGCACATCATCGTTGCCGATGTTCACATACTTGCGGATCACTTCCAGCAGTTCTTTCTGCAGCGCCGGCAGGTAGTCCGGTTCGCTGCGCTGGCCGCGCTCATGCGCCACGATGATCTGTAGACGCTCTTTCGCTACCGACGCGCTGGTCTGTTTCTGTCTGCCACGAAAGAAGTCAAAAAGGTTCATGGTTTACTTGCCTCCAAACAGGCGCGCGAAGAATCCTTGCTTCGGCACTTCGACGAAACGCAGGGGTTTCTCTTTGCCCAGGAGGCGGTCGACGGTGTCGCTGTACGCCTGGCCGGCATCGCTCTGGTCGTCGAGGATGACCGGGATACCCTGGTTGGAGGCCTTGAGCACGGCCTGCGACTCGGGGATCACACCCTTGAGCTTGATCGCCAGGATCTCTTCGACGTCGGCGATGCTGAGCATTTCGCCCTTTTCCACGCGCTCGGGGTGGTAACGGGTGATCAGCAGGTGTTCCTTGATCGGCTCTTCGCCGTTCTCGGAGCGGCGCGACTTGCTCGACAGGATGCCCAGCATGCGGTCCGAGTCACGCACCGAGGACACTTCAGGGTTGGTCACGACAATGGCTTCGTCGGCGAAGTACATCGCCAGGTGCGCGCCTTTCTCGATACCGGCCGGGGAATCGCAGATGACGTAATCGAACTGTTCTTTCAGCTCCATCAGCACCTTTTCCACGCCTTCCTGGGTCAGCGCGTCCTTGTCGCGGGTCTGGCTGGCGGCCAGCACGAACAGGTTCTCCAGGCGCTTGTCCTTGATCAGGGCCTGCTGCAGGTTGGCTTCGCCGTTGACCACGTTGACGAAGTCGTACACCACACGGCGCTCGCAGCCCATGATCAGGTCGAGGTTACGCAGGCCCACGTCGAAGTCGACGATGACAGTCTTGTGGCCGCGCAGTGCGAGGCCGGTGCCGATGGCGGCGCTGGTGGTGGTCTTGCCCACACCCCCCTTGCCGGAAGTAACGACGAGAATCTTGGCCAAGGTGTTTCACCCCTAAATAAGTCGGGACAGGTGTCCCAGCAATATGCAAATAAACGGCAACAGATGAAAAAGTTGCTCTAAAAATGACGGCAAGTATCCGTTAAAGACGGGTGATGTTCAACACGTCACCGGACAGGCTGACTTGCACGCCAGCGCCCCACAGCGGGTCGCGGCGCAGGTCTTCGCACACTTTGTACTGGCCGGCGATCGAGACCATTTCAGCGGTCATCTGCTGGCAGAAGATACGCGCCTTGGTATTGCCTTTGATCCCTGCCAGGGCGCGGCCGCGCATGGCGCCGTACACATGGATGTTGCCATCGGCGAGAAGTTCCGCACCCGGGCTGACCGAGGCGGTGACCACCAGGTCGCCACCCTGGGCATAGATCTGCTGGCCGCCGCGCACGGGGGCGGTGATGATGCGGGTCGGGCGCACCTCTGGCACAGGCGCAGGCTCTGGTGCCGGGGCAGGTGCAGGCTCGGCCTTTTTTACCTCGGGTTCGGGCTCCAGCGGCCGCTCACGGGCGCCAGACGGCGGCAGTACCGGCAGGTCGATGGCGATCGCCGCCGCGATGTCCTCGATGCGGTTGGCGCGGATCGCCAGGGTACGCAGGCCATGATGGCGGCAGATACGCATCAGCCCGGGCAGGTCGATTGCCCCTTCGTTGGCGGGCAGCTTGTCCAGCGCCAACACCAGCGGCGTGTTGCTGAAAAAATTCGGCGCCTGGGCCACTTTCGCCGCCAGCTGGCGGTCGAGGGCTTCCAGGTCGTTACGCCCCAGTTCCAGCACAGTGATGGCGAGCATGCTGCCCTTGAGCTGGAACACGGAGGCGGTGTCGGGTGTGGGGTTTGGGCTCATGGTCTGCATAGACGGCTTGTTGCGAAAAAAGTGCCCTGACTTATAACGATAAGACCGGTTGGCCGCAACCGGTGCCGATCCGATGTAGAATGCTCGGCCTTTGTCTTGCCGGAAGCTTCAATGGAACGCCCGCGTTTTCGACCCTATTTCCTCCACCCGCGATTCTGGGGCCTGTGGCTGGGCCTGGGCCTGCTGTGGCTGGTGGTGCAGTTGCCCTACCGTGCCCTGCTATGGCTCGGCGCTGCCCTGGGCGCGCTGATGTATCGCGTGGCCGGTGAGCGCCGGCGCATTGCCGCGCGCAACCTCGAGCTGTGCTTCCCGGAGCTGTCCGACGACGAACGGCAGCGCCTGCTCAAGGCCAACTTTGCCTCGACCGGTATCGCCTTCTTCGAAATGGCCATGAGCTGGTGGTGGCCCAAGGCTCGCCTGGCGCGCCTGGCCCACATCGAAGGCCTCGAGCACCTGCAGGCTGCGCAGCAGGCCGGGCAGGGCGCGATTCTGATGGCGGTGCACTTCACCACCCTGGAAATCGGCGCCGCGTTGCTTGGCCAGGCGCATACCATCGACGGCATGTACCGCGAGCACGGCAACCCGCTGTTCGACTTCATCCAGCGCAGTGGCCGTGAGCGGCACAACCTCGATTCGCTGGCCGTGGAGCGTGATGACGTGCGTGGCATGCTCAAGCTGCTGCGCTCGGGCCGGGCGATCTGGTATGCACCGGACCAGGACTACGGCGCCAAGCAGAGCATCTTCGTGCCGTTGTTCGGTATTCCGGCAGCCACGGTCACCGCGACCACCAAGTTCGCCCGCTTGGGCAAGGCGCAGGTGATTCCCTTCACCCAGAAGCGCCTGGAGGACGGCAGCGGCTATCGTCTGGTGATCCACCCGCCGCTGGAGAACTTCCCCGGTGAAAGCGAAGAAGCGGATTGCCTGCGTATCAACCAGTGGGTCGAGGGTGTGCTGCGCGAGTGCCCGGAGCAGTACCTGTGGGCGCACCGGCGCTTCAAGTCGCGGCCTGAGGGCGCGCCACGGCTGTACGACAAGAAAAAACGCTAGACCGTTTGTTGCCTGTGCCGGCCTCTTCGCAGGCACGCCCGCTCCCACAGGGATTGCATAACCCGTGGGAGCGGGCGTGCCCGCGAAGAGGACAGGCCTGAAAGCACATCAACCCCAGGAAGGAATCCATGGCACCACCCCCGGTAACTGGTCTGATCCTCTCTGGCGGCGGTGCCCGCGCCGCCTATCAGGTCGGCGTCCTTGCCGGCATCGCCGAACTGCTGCCGCCCGGCGCACATAACCCGTTCCCGGTCATCGTCGGCACCTCGGCCGGTGCCATCAACGCCGTTACCCTGGCCAGTGGCGCCACCCGCTTCAACGATGCGGTGCAGCGCCTCACCACGTTCTGGCAGAACTTCCGCAGCCGCCTGGTGATCCGCAGCGATTGGCCCGGCGTCGTGCGCCAGGCCAGCCGCTTCGTTGGCCATAGCCTGCTGGGCCTGGGCGGCCAGGTGCCGGTGGCCTTGCTCGACAGCAGCCCGCTGCGGGGCCTGTTGCAGTCGCACCTGGACCTGGATGGCATCGGCCATTCCATCGCCGCCGAACAGCTACGGGCAGTCGCCGTGACCGCCTTCGGCTACGAAAGCGGCCAGGCGGTGACCTTCTACCAGGGGCGCGGCACCATCGATGCCTGGCTGCGCCACCGCCGTATCGGCGTGCCCACACCGTTGACCATCGATCACTTGCTGGCCAGCGCGGCGATCCCGCTGCTGTTCGCCCCGGTGCGCCTGGGTGACGAGTACTACGGTGACGGCGCGGTGCGCCAGTCGGCACCGATCAGTCCAGCCCTGCACCTGGGCGCCAGCCGGGTGCTGGTGGTCGGGGTCAGCGGCAACCCGCAGCGCCCGGCTGCGCCGTTGCCGACCCAGCGCGTGTTCAGCGGCCAACAGCCGAGCCTGGCGCAGATTGGCGCGCACATGCTCAACAGCACGTTCATCGACAGCCTGGAAGACGATATCGAGCTGCTGCAGCGGCTCAACCACCTCAGCCGGCTGCTGCCGGCGCACCTGGATGCACGGCGCCTGGGGCTGGCGCCGATCGAGGTGCTGGTGGTAGCGCCCAGCCAACCGCTGGACGAGATTGCGGCGCGGCACCGGCGCGAGTTGCCGGCGGCGTTGCGCCTGTTCCTGCGCGGCCCGGGGGCGACCCGGACAAGCGGAGCAGGGGTGCTGAGCTATCTGCTGTTCGAGGCCAGTTATTGCAGCGAACTGATCGAACTGGGGCGGCGCGATGCCCTGGCGAAGAAGCGCGAGCTGTGCCAGTTCCTGGGGATTTGATGTTGCCTGTACCGGCCTCTTCGCGGCTAAAGCCGCTCCCACAGCGATCACCTCAGGCCTGAAACCTGCACAGTACCTGTGGGAGCGGCTTTAGCCGCGAAGAGGCCGGGCCTGCCTACTCGGCGATCTGCAGCTTGCGCGCCTGGGTGTACACATAACGCACCTTCTCATACTCGAACGGCGAGTTGAGCTGCCCATAGCGGAATTTGGTGGTGTAGCGCTTGTCCACCACGCGCAAGGCAAAGATCTCCGGGTGATGCTCGCTGGCTTCGGCCACGTTCAGGTAATTGACCGCCTGCTCGCCGGCATAGTCCACCACCAGTCCGGTCGTGTCGCGCAGGTTCGACGGGCCAAGTACCGGCAGCATCAGGTACGGCCCCTCCGGCACGCCATAGAAGCCCAGGGTCTGGCCAAAGTCCTCGCTCTGGCGCGGCAGGCCCATGCTGGTGGCTGGGTCCCACAAGCCGCCCACGCCGATGATGGTGTTGAACATCAGCCGCGCGGTGATTTCCGCCGAGCGCTTGGCCTTGAGCTGCAGCACGCTGTTGAACAGGTTCGGCACGTCACCCAGGTTGTTGAAGAAGTTGCTCACCCCGGTGCGCACGAAGCTGGGCGTGACGTATTGGTAACCGCTGACCAGTGGCAGCAGCACCCATTGGTCAAGGCGGTAGTTGAAGTGGTAGATGCGCCGGTTCACCGACTCCAGCGGGTCGTACACGTTCAGCGCTTCCAGGGTCGAGCGTTCGAATTCGCGCTGGTCCAGCCCTGGGTTGAATTTCAATTCGCGCAGCGGGTCGATGAAGCCGTCGGCCTCTGGTGTCAGCGGCGCCTGGGTGACTTGCGGGTCGGCTTCGACCACGCTGGCCCGTGGTGCGGTTTCGGCTGCCAGGGCATTGCCGGCGGCGACGAGCAGCGCGGTGGCGAGGAGGAATTGGTTAGCCACGGAAGAACTCCAGCATGGCGTCGCTGTTGACGCGGTAATTGAGGTTGCCGCAATGGCCGCCATGGGGGTAAAGGGTCAGGCGATCGCCGAACACCTTGCGCAGGAAGCCGATATCACCGGGGCCGAGGATGACGTCGTCGGCGTTGTGCATCACGGCGATCTTGTCGCTGTTGCGCAGGTAGTCTTCCAGCGCATACAGGCTGACCTGGTTGACCAGTTGCAGGATGCTGTTGCCATCGGTACGCGCGCGCCACATCGGGATCACCTGTTCGGTCATGTAGCAGTCGAAGTCGCATTGCAGCGCCCGTTTGAAGAACGGCGTCAGGCTGCTGCCCTCGGTGATCGGGAACTTCGGCGGAATGATCAGGCCGCGGCGGTTGATCAGGTCGGAAGTGAAGGCGATGTCGGCCGCCGAGAAGCGGAACGAGGTACCGATGAGCATGGCCATCTGTTCATTGGACAGGTGCTGTTTCGACTGCTGGAAGTCGTACAGCAGGGCGTCGTTGAGGTCGATGTAGCCCTTGTCCTGGAAATAGCGGGTGAGCTTCGCCAGCATCAGTTCGTAGAAGGTGGTGCTGCGGTCGATGCCCTTGACCTGGGTCTGCACCAGTTTGTCCAGGTTGTTGATCGAGGTGTACAGATTGACCGGCGGGTTGAGCAGCAGCACGCGCTTGAAGTTGAAACTGCGGCGGGTTTCGTCGAGGTGGCTGACGAAGGCAGCGTCCAGCGCGCCCAGGCTGTAGCCGCTCAGGTAGTACTCGCTGACCGGCAGGCGCGGGTGTTGGGCACGCACGGCCTGCATCACCCGGTACAAGTCCTCGGCGTCCTCCTGGCTGACCCCGGGGGTGGCGAAGCGCGAGGCGGCGCTCATGAAGTCGTAGCTGGTCGGCGACGATAGTTGCACCACGTGGTAGCCGGCCTGGTAGAACAACTTCTTGAGGTACTCGTTGATGCTGCTGGAGTAGGGCGCACCGGTACCGGCGATGAGGAAGATCAGCGGTGCCTCGTGGTCCTGGCGGGCCAGGCGGTACTTGAGCTTCTTCACTGCCCAGAAGTTGTCGGGCAGGGTGAACTCGCGCTCGGGGCGCAGGTTCAGGCTGTAGTCGGACTGGTCGATGTCATCGTCGCTGGGCAGGGTCGGGCGCTGCTCCGGCGGCGTGGTGGCGATGGTCGCCTCGAACGGGTTGGTCAAGGGGTAGCCGTAGCTGGCGGCGTCGATATCCCGCGCCGAAGCGGCCGCAGCCATGAGCAGGCCGCCAAGAAGGGCGGCAAGGCGCCAAGATCGAAGCATGTGTTCCCCCAGAAGGATCAAGGTCGTGCAGTACGCAGGCTAGGACCACGGTTGCCTGGGCAAAGTTGCCGAGCGCGGTGGCCTTTGGTGTGCTTGTTATCTGCAACATAGCTGCAGGGTTGTGATTTTGCCTTACTACAGGGCTTGGGCGATCATGGATGATTTCGATTACCGCTATTGGAGAACGGGATGTCTCGAACGCTGCCGGGCGCTCTACTGCTGATGTTTCTGGCCATCTGGCTTGCCGCCAGTTATGGCGTGCGCTATGGCTTGATGGAAGATGGACAGTGGGTGGGGCTGTGCGCAGTGCCGGGCGACCACTGGCAGTGCCAGGTACGTTCGTTGTTGGGGCTGGGCATTCACTTTCAGGTGATGGCCTGGGCCGGGTTGGGGCTGGCGTTGCTTGCCCAGGTCATTACCAGTCGTGGCGGTTGGTGGCTGGCGGTGTTGGCGCTGGTGTTCGGTATTCCTGCCCTGGTGCTGTATACCGCCAGCATCGCGGTGTTCGTGGTGGTGCTGGCGGGGTTGCGCCTGGTACGGCAACGTGCAGCCTGAAAAACTACACGGTCTGTGTAGGAGCGGCCTTGCGTCGCGAAAGGGCTGCGTAGCGGCCCCAAGATTTCAGCATTCTGCCGAGATTGCTGGGGCCGCTACGCGGCCCTTTCGCGACGCAAGGCCGCTCCTACAAAAAGCTTATCGCCTTATAGTAATTCGCAGGCTTCGCCACAGGGCTGCGGTCATCAGCACGCTGACTACCGCCCAGCTCCAAGCCTGCTGGTTCTCCCAACCTTCCCGAAACAGCTGCGGCAACACCCCGGCGCCGACGATGAAGGCCAGCAACGCCACCTCCGCTCGCCGCGCCGCCACGGGCCTGAGCAGGTACACCAGCGCCGGCAATGCCAGCGCCACGCTGGGGAAGCTGCGGTAGCGCGGGTCGAACACCATCGCCAGCATGCTCACCGCCGCTGCAAAACCGGCCGCGAGCAACAGCCAACCGGCCCGAGCCTGCATATAGTCGAACAGCCGCCGACGCCAGCCGTCGCGGCGTGCCAGGGCAAGGGCCGCATGCATCAGCACCAGCAGGTTCAACCCAGCAAGCACCACCGCCCACACCCACTCCCCGGCAAACCGCGCATGGGTGCGCATCAACTCGCCCCACAAGCCCAGGCAGCCCGCAGCGAACGCGGCCAGCACTGGCAACAGCAGGGCTGCCAGCGGTGTCGCGGGTCGCCCGGCCATCAGCAGCGTGGCCGCCATCAACAGCGCGCTCGCCAGCAACCACTGCGGCCAGTAATGCAAGTTGCTGACCGGCCCTTCGAGCACGCCTTTGTCCTGCCGGTCGGCATCGTACAGCCCCCAATAGCCGCCCACGGCACCTTCACTGGCTCGCTTCCACGGCTGGTCGAAGGCTTCGATCAGGTTGTAGTGCCAGCCATTGGCCTCGGCCATGCTGACGAAACCACGTATGAAGCGCGCCTCGTTGGCCCGGCTGGGCACTGCGGTCTCGCGTTGGCGACCTTCGCTGGGCCACCCGGTTTCGCCGATGAAGATGTCTTTGGGCGCGAATCGGTTGCCGAACACTTGGCGCACATCGGCAACATGGGCCAGGGCATCGTCGATGCCGCGTGGGTCGTCTTCCCAGTAGGGCAGCAGGTGGATGGTCAGGAAGTCCACGGCCGGCGCCACCTGCGGGTGCTGCAACCAGAACTCCCAGACATCGGCATAGGTCACCGGCACCCTGACCTGGCTTTTCACCTTTGCGATCAGCGCGGCCAGCTGCTCGCCGGTCACTTCCTTGCGCAACAGCGCCTCGTTGCCGACGATGACTGCGCTGACCACGTCCGGGTTGGCATTGGCAGCGGCAATCAGCGCGTCCACTTCCTTGCCGGTGTCGACCGGGTTGGCGTTGACCCAGGCGCCAAGCATCACCTTCAGCCCATGCTTGCGCGCCAACGCCGGGATTGCCTCAAGGCCGGTCATCGAATAGGTGCGGATGCACTGGAATCGCTCGGCCAGCAACGCCAGGTCGGCGTCCATGCGCGCCGGGCGCAGTCGGAAAGGCTGGTCGAAGGGCGACTGGTCCTTGTCGAACGGGGTGTACGACGCACACTGCAATTTATGCGTGGGGCTGGCCGCGTCGGGCAACTGCACCGGCTTGCCCAGCCCGTACCAGAGCGCTCCCAGCCCGAGCAGGGCGAGCAGGCAGGCGAGCAGGTACAACGGCAGCGGGCGGGAGGCATCGGGCATCGGGCGGTCCATCGTCAGGCGCAAAACGTTAGATAGTAGCCTGACGCCAAACCTTTGGCATGCAAGGATCGCGCAGGGCGCTGTAGCTCGATGCCGCTAATGGCACAGTGCTGTCGCCTATGGAGTGGTACAGGTCGCAGTGGGAGCAGGTCGCGCTTTGTTGCAGGAAGATGATGCAATCTCCAAGACCTGACGAGGGGATGCTTTGATGGCTACTTTTACAAGAATGCGCCGTTTCCTGGGGGTGGGCACCGCCCTGGTATTGGCCATGAGCGCTGCACAGGCCATGGCCAAAGAAGTCAGCATCGGTTACGTGGATGGTTGGGCTGACAGCGTGGCGACCACCAACGTCGCCGCAGAGGTGATCAAGCAGAAACTCGGTTACGACGTGAAGCTGCAGGCCGTGGCCACCGGCATCATGTGGCAGGGTGTGGCCACCGGCAAGCTCGACGCGATGCTCTCGGCCTGGCTGCCGGTCACCCACGGTGAGTACTGGACCAAGAACAAGGACAACGTGGTCGACTACGGCCCGAACTTCAAGGATGCCAAGATTGGCCTGATCGTTCCCGAGTACGTCAAGGCGGTGAGCATTGCCGACCTCAAGACCGATACCAGCTTCAAGCAGAAGATCGTCGGTATCGATGCAGGTTCGGGGGTGATGCTCAAGACCGACCAGGCCATCAAAGACTACGACCTGACCGGCTACAAGTTGCAGGCCAGCTCCGGCGCGGCCATGACCGCCGAACTGGGCCGCGCGTATGCCAAGCAGCAGTCGATTGCAGTGACCGGCTGGGTGCCGCACTGGATGTTCGCCAAGTGGAAGCTGAAATTCCTCGAAGACCCGAAAGGCGTATATGGCGCGGCTGAGACCGTGAACAGCATCGGCAGCAAGGAACTGGGCACCAAGGCGCCGGAAGTGGCGGAGTTCCTGAAGAAATTCCAGTGGCAGTCCAAGGATGAGATTGGCGAGGTGATGCTGGCCATTCAGGAAGGGGCCAAGCCCGAGGCAGCGGCCAAGGACTGGGTGGCCAAGCACCCTGACCGCGTTAAAGAGTGGACTGGCAAGTAATTTTTAGAGCATGGGGCTGCTCTGCAGCCCTTTCGCGACACAAGGCCGCTCCTACAGATGTGTGCGATCTCCTGTAGGAGCGGCCTTGTGTCGCGAAAGGGCCGCAAAGCGGCCCCGCTTTTTTGCAAATTCAGTAAAACACCGTTGCATCTAAGACTAAGGTCGTCTGGTTGGCGTCCAACAGCTGCATAAAGTAAGGGTGTGGGTTCCATCCCCTACCTGTGCTGCTAGGACAAAAACAATGAACGACAGCATTTACCTCTCGATACAAAACAGCCCGCGCTTCAAGGAGCTGGTCAGCAAACGTGAACGGTTCGCCTGGATTCTCTCGGCGATCATGCTCGGCCTCTACTGCGCCTTCATCCTCCTGATCGCCTACGGTCCGCAGATTCTGGGCACCAAGCTCAGCCCTGGCTCGTCGATTACCTGGGGCATTCCCCTGGGCGTCGGCCTGATCGTTTCGGCATTCGTCCTGACCGCCATCTACGTGCGCCGCGCCAACGGTGAATTCGATGAGCTGAACAAGGCCATCCTGAAGGAGGCGCAACAATGATTCGCCACGCCAAAGCCCTGGCCATCATGGCCTGCGGAGCCTTTGCACCCGCCGTGTGGGCCGCCGATGCCCTGACCGGCGAGGTGCAGAAACAACCGCTGAACGTGCCGGCGATCGCCATGTTCGTGGCCTTCGTCGCCTTCACCCTCGGTATCACCTACTGGGCCTCCAAGCGCAACAAGTCGGCGGCTGACTACTACGCCGCCGGTGGCAAGATCACCGGCTTCCAGAACGGCCTGGCGATTGCCGGCGACTACATGTCGGCGGCCTCGTTCCTGGGTATTTCGGCCCTGGTGTTCACCTCTGGCTACGATGGCCTGATCTACTCGATCGGCTTCCTGGTCGGCTGGCCGATCATCCTCTTCCTGATTGCCGAACGCCTGCGCAACCTCGGCAAGTACACCTTCGCCGACGTTGCCTCGTACCGCCTCGGGCAAAAGGAGATCCGCACGCTGTCGGCCTCCGGTTCGCTGGTGGTGGTGGCGTTCTACCTGATCGCGCAGATGGTCGGCGCGGGCAAGTTGATCGAGCTGCTGTTTGGCCTTGATTACCACGTCGCGGTGATCCTGGTGGGTATCCTGATGTGCCTGTATGTGCTGTTCGGCGGCATGCTGGCTACCACCTGGGTGCAGATCATCAAGGCCGTGTTGCTGCTGTCCGGTGCCAGCTTCATGGCGCTGATGGTGATGAAACACGTCGGCTTCGACTTCAATACGCTGTTCTCCGAAGCGATCAAGGTGCACGCCAAGGGCGAAGCGATCATGAGCCCGGGTGGCCTGGTGAAAGACCCGATCTCGGCGTTCTCCCTGGGCCTGGCGCTGATGTTCGGTACCGCTGGCCTGCCGCATATCCTGATGCGCTTCTTCACCGTCAGTGACGCCAAGGAAGCCCGCAAGAGCGTGCTGTACGCCACCGGCTTCATCGGCTACTTCTACATCCTGACCTTCATCATCGGCTTTGGCGCGATCCTGCTGGTCAGCACCAATCCGGACTTCAAGGACGCCGCTGGCGCCCTGATCGGCGGCAACAACATGGCGGCGGTGCACCTGGCCGATGCCGTGGGCGGCAGCGTGTTCCTCGGCTTCATCTCGGCCGTGGCCTTCGCCACCATCCTGGCGGTGGTTGCCGGCCTGACCCTGGCCGGTGCCTCGGCAGTTTCCCACGACCTTTATGCCAGCGTCTGGCGCAAGGGCAAGGCCAACGACAAGGACGAGATCCGCGTGTCGAAGATCACCACCATTGCCCTTGGCGTGCTGGCGATCGGCCTGGGTATCCTGTTCGAGAAGCAGAACATCGCCTTCATGGTTGGCCTGGCGTTTTCCATTGCCGCCAGCTGCAACTTCCCGGTACTGCTGCTCTCGATGTACTGGAAGAAGCTGACCACCCGCGGCGCCATGATCGGCGGCTGGCTGGGCCTGGTGAGCGCGGTGACGCTGATGATCCTCGGCCCGACCATCTGGGTGCAGATCCTTGGCCATGAGAAAGCCATCTACCCGTACGAGTACCCGGCGCTGTTCTCGATGATCATCGCCTTCATCGGGATCTGGTTCTTCTCGATCACCGACAAGTCCAAGGCAGCGGATGACGAACGTGCCAAGTTCTTCCCGCAGTTCGTTCGCTCGCAGACCGGCCTGGGCGCTTCCGGCGCGGTTTCGCACTGATCCACCGGCCATGAAAAAACCGCGCCTTGGCGCGGTTTTTTCATGGGCTGCGGCTAGATCATGCCTAGCAGCAATAGCACCAACAGAATCACCAGCACCACGCCAACGATGCCGGACGGGCCGTAGCCCCAGCTGCGCGAGTGCGGGAAGACCGGTAAGCCACCAATCAGCAGAAGGATCAGGATGATGATGAGAATCGTGGTCATGACGGAGTCCTTGCGTGGTTGAAGGTCAAGGGCCTCGGACTGCTGGCCTCTTGTAAATTCGGACCGGTGCCGCTTGCCAAAGATTCCATTTGAATACTGCCTGTGCCGGCCTCTTCGCGGCTAAGGCCGCTTCCACAGATACTGTGCTGGCCTCAGGCCTTAGGTGATCCCTGTGGCAGCGGCTTTAGCCGCGAAGAGGCTGGCACTGACTACACAGACATGCCCGCCCATTCACTACCCTGATGGATCCTGCCCCCGGCCGAAGCCTTGATTAGACTCGCTGCACAACCTGTCAGAACAAGGCGTGCCACCATGCAAAACCGCATCATGATCACTGGCGCCGGCTCCGGCCTTGGCCGCGAGATCGCCCTGCGCTGGGCGCGTGAGGGCTGGCACCTGGCGCTGGCCGATGTCAACGAAGCGGGCCTGCGCGAAACCTTGGCGCTGGTGCGGGACGCAGGGGGCGAGGGCTTCGTCCAGCGCTGCGACGTGCGCGACTACAGCCAGCTCACCGCCCTGGCCCAGGCCTGCGAAGAGAAGTTCGGCGGCATCGATGTGATCGTCAACAATGCCGGCGTCGCCTCGGGTGGCTTCTTCGCCGAGCTGTCGCTGGAAGACTGGGACTGGCAGATTGCGGTCAACCTGATGGGCGTGGTCAAGGGGTGCAAGGCGTTCCTGCCGCAGCTGGAGCGCAGCAAGGGCCGCATCATCAACGTCGCGTCCATGGCGGCGCTGATGCAGGGGCCTGGCATGAGCAACTACAACGTGGCCAAGGCCGGCGTGCTGGCGCTTTCGGAGAGCCTGTTGGTGGAGCTGCGCCAGCTCGAGGTGGCGGTGCACTGCGTGTGCCCGTCGTTCTTCCAGACCAACCTGCTGGACTCGTTCCGTGGGCCCAACTCGGCGATGAAAGCCCAGGTCGGCAAGCTGCTGGAAGGCTCGCCGATCAGCGCGGCGGATATCGCCGACTACATCCACCAGCACGTCGCGGCGGGTGAGTTCCTGATCCTCCCCCATACCGCCGGGCGCGAGGCTTGGCAGCTCAAACGCCAGGCGCCGGAGCGGCTGTACGATGCGATGGCGGACATGGCGGTAAAGATGCGGGCCAAGGCGCAGTCGCGTTGATTGTAGGAATTGTCTGTAGGAGAAATTACCTGCCTGCGTAGGCTCGTTCTGAATTGCAGGCGAAGTATTGTCCAGAGGAATATCCCTAAGCACTCTGCGGTCTTTTCCTGTTGCGAGAGGGCCGGGACATGTTGGTGATCACGCGTGAAATCGGTGAAGTCATCACCATTGGTGACGATATTCGGATCAAGGTAGTGGAAACGCGCAATGGCGTGGTGCGCTTTGGTGTGGATGCGCCGCGCAAGGTGCCGGTGCACCGGGCCGAAGTCTATCGGCGGATCAAGGCTGCGCTGGCGCGCAAGGCTGATTGACCGGCACCGGCCTCTGTGGGAGCGGCCTTGCGTCGCGAAAGGGCCGCAAAGCGGCCCCAGGATATCAGCGACTGCGCCGAGATTGCTGGGGCTGCTCTGCAGCCCTTTGGCGACGCAAGGCCGCTCCCACAGGACCCGCGACAAGGCACGATGTCACTCGAGCAGCTCGCGGGGCACGTCATGCCTGGCCAGCAGCTGGCACTGCTGGCTCTCCGGGTCGAACAGGATGAACGCCTGGCCCTTGGCCAACGCCTGGCGCACCCGCAGCACACGGGTCTCCAGCGGGGTATCGTCGCCGTTATCGGTACCGTCACGGGTGACGAAGTCTTCGATAAGGCGGGTCAGGGTTTCGGCTTGCAGTTGGTCGTAGGGGATCAGCATGGGCAGCGCACGGTCTTGTTCATGAATCCCTGCATGCTACGCGATTCCATGGCCATCAGCTTTTGTTTCCTACCAGGCTGTCCACGGCCGGTACCCGGGTATCGCTTTCCATCTGCGCATCGTGCTCCAGCTGGTGGCTGAAGCGCTCGAGCGAGGCATTGGCCGGTTGCGAGTCGCTGGCAAACACGGGTGGGCTGAGCAGGTATGCCGAAAGCAGGCGGCTGAGCGCGGCCAGGCTGTCGATATGGGTACGTTCGTAGCCATGGGTGGCATCGCAGCCGAACGCCACCAGCGCGGTGCGGATGTCATGCCCGGCGGTCACGGCCGAGTGGGCATCGCTGAAGTAGTAGCGGAACAGGTCGCGGCGCACTGGCACGTCCTGGTCGCCGGCCAGCTTCAGCAGGTGGCGTGACAGGTGGTAATCGTATGGCCCGGACGAGTCCTGCATGGCCACGCTCACCGCATGCTCGCTGGAGGCCTGGCCGGGGGCGACCGGGGCGATGTCGATGCCGACGAACTCGCTGACATCCCAGGGCAGGGCAGCGGCGGAACCGGAGCCGGTTTCCTCGGTGATGGTGAACAGCGGGTGGCAGTCGATCAGTGGCTGGCGGCCGCTTTCCACCACTGCCTTGAGGGCGGCCAGCAGGGCTGCCACGCCGGCCTTGTCGTCCAGGTGGCGGGCGCTGATATGGCCGCTTTCGGTGAACTCCGGCAGTGGGTCGAAGGCGACGAAATCACCGATGGCAATGCCCAGCGTTTCACAATCGGCGCGGGTGGTGCAGTAGGCATCCAGGCGTACCTCGACGTGTTCCCAGCTGATCGGCATCTGGTCGATGGCGGTGTTGAAGGCATGCCCGCTGGCCATCAGCGGCAATACGCTGCCACGGAAGACGCCGGTGTCGGTGAACACGCTGACCCGGCTGCCCTCGGCGAAGCGGCTCGACCAGCAGCCTACCGGGGCCAGGGCCAGGCGGCCGTTGTCCTGCAACTGGCGCACGCTGGCGCCGATGGTGTCGAGGTGGGCCGAGACGGCGCGGTCGGGCGAGCTTTGCCGGCCCTTGAGGGTGGCACGGATGGTGCCACGGCGGGTCAGTTCGAAGGGGATGCCCAGTTCGTCCAGGCGTTCGGCCACGTAACGCACGATGGTATCGGTGAAGCCGGTCGGGCTGGGGATGGCGAGCATCTCCAGCAGCACGCGCTTCATGTAGTCGAGGTCGGGTTCGGGGAGTCGATCGGTCATGGGTACTCCTTGGTTCCTGTGTTGGGGCCTTCGCGGGCACGCCCGCTCCCACAGGTATTGCACCGCCCTTGTGGGAGCGGGCGTGCCCGCGAAGGCCTCAACACTGATTCATGCCAAAGGCCGGCTATGCGGGAACAGCAAATCGACAAACCGCTCGGCCGTCGGCTGCGGCTCATGATTGGCCAGCCCGGCCCGCTCGTTGGCTTCGATGATCACGTAATCCGGTTGCTCGGCATCGCGTACCATGAAGTCCAGGCCCACCACCGGGATTTCCAGCGCGCGCGCCGCTCGCACCGCCGCATCGGCCAGCACCGGGTGCAGGCGTTCGGTGACGTCTTCCAGGGTGCCACCGGTATGCAAGTTGGCCGTGCGACGCACCGCCAGGCGTTGGCCGGCGGGCAGCACGTCGTCATAGCCGTGCCCGGCACTGTGCAGGGTACGTTCGGTCTCGTCGTCCAGCGGGATGCGGCTTTCGCCACCGGTCGCCGCCTGGCGCCGGCGGCTCTGCGCCTCGATCAGCTGACGAATGCTGTGCTTGCCGTCACCGATCACCTGGGCCGGGTGGCGAATCGCCGCCGCCACCACTTCATAGCCGATCACCAGAATGCGCAGGTCGCTGCCGGCATGAAAGCTCTCCAACAGCACCCGTCTGTCGAAGCGGCGGGCGCTTTCCACGGCCTGTGTCACTTCCTCGATGCAGGTGAGATTGACCGCCACCCCCTGGCCCTGCTCGCCGTCCACAGGCTTGACCACCACCGCGCCATGCTCGTCGAGAAACGCCAGGTTGTCGTCGGCATTGCCGGCCAGCTGCTGCGCTGGCACCTGCAGCCCGGCGTTGCGCAGGACATGCTGGGTAAGGCGCTTGTCCTGGCACAAGGTCATGGTCACGGCACTGGTCAGGTCACTCAGCGACTCGCGGCAGCGGATCCGGCGCCCGCCCAGGCTGAGGGTGAACAGGCCGGCAGCGGCGTCGTCGACGTGCACCTCGATACCGCGGCGCAACGCTTCGTCGACGATGATGCGGGCGTATGGGTTGAGGCCGGCTTCCGGGCCGGGCCCGAGAAACAGTTGCTGGTTGATGCCATTCTTGCGCTTGACCGCAAAGGTCGGCAGGTTGCGGAACCCGAGTTTTTCGTACAGGCGCTTGGCCTGGTGGTTGTCGTGCAGCACTGATAGGTCGAGGTAGGCCAGGCCCCGGCTCATGAAGTGTTCGACCAGGTGGCGCACCAGCACCTCGCCAACCCCCGGACGGGTGCACTGCGGGTCCACGGCCAGGCACCACAGGCTGCTGCCGTGTTCGGGATCGTCGAACGCCTTGCTGTGGTTCAGGCCCATGACACTGCCGATCACCGCACCGCTGTCCTCATCTTCGGCCAGCCAGTACACCGGGCCACCAAGGTGGCGGGGGGTGACCAGCTCGGGGTCGACCGGCAGCATCCCGCGCGCCTGGTACAAGGTATTGATCGCCTGCCAGTCGCTGGGGTTTTGCGCCCGGCGCACACGGAAGCCACGGAACACCCGCTGCGCCGGGCGGTAGTCGGTGAACCACAGGCGCAAGGTGTCGGAGGGGTCGAGAAACAGCTGCTGGGGTGCCTGGGCCAGCAATTGCTGGGGGGCGGCCACGTGCAGGGCGATGTCACGCTCGCCGGGGCGCTCCTCCTGCAAGGCGGCGGCCAGGCTGGCTGGGTCCGGGTAGGTGTGGCCGATCAGCAGACGCCCCCAACCGCAGTGCAACACACGCGGCTGGTCGTGCGGCTCGCTGCCGTCGCCGGCCAGGCGCGCCTGCAAGCGCTCGTAGGACGGCGCCTGGCCGCGCAGAAGGCGCTGACCGTAGGCGATTTCGTGGGTTTTCATCGGTCAGATTCCTTGTTCGCTGAGCCACAGGTTCAGGGCCGCCAGCTGCCACAGTTTGGAACCGCGCAGTGGGGTGAGCTGGCCGTGCGGATTGCTCAGCAGGCGGTCAACCATGGCCGGGTTGAACAGGCCACGGTCCTGGCTTGGGTCGGTCAGCAGGTCGCGCACCCAGCCGAGCGTTGCGCCTTCCAGATGCTTGAGGCCGGGCACCGGGAAGTAGCCCTTCTTGCGGTCGATCACCTCGTGGGGGATCACCCGCCGCGCGGCTTGCTTGAGCACCTGCTTGCCGCCGTCGGGCAGCTTGAAGCGTGCCGGAATGCGCGCCGACAGTTCGACCAGGCGGTAGTCGAGGAATGGGGTGCGCGCCTCCAGGCCCCAGGCCATGGTCATGTTGTCGACCCGTTTGACCGGGTCATCGACCAGCATCACCGTACTGTCCAGGCGTAATGCCTTGTCCACGGCTTCGGGGGCGCCGGGGCGGGCGAAGTGCTCGCGGACAAAGTCGCCGGCCGCGTCGGTCTCCAGCAGCCAAGGGGCCTGGACCGTGTCGCGGTACTCGTCATGGCTGCGGTCGAAGAAGGCGTCGCGGTAGGCGGCGAAGGCATCCTCGGCACCGTTCACCTTCGGGTACCAGTGGTAGCCGGCGAACAGCTCGTCGGCGCCCTGGCCACTCTGCACGCCCTTGCAATGCTTGGCCACTTCCCGCGACAGCAGGTAGAAGGCGATACAGTCGTGGCTGACCATCGGTTCGCTCATGGCACGGAAGGCGGCCGGCAGCTGCTCGATGATCTCGTGCTCGGCGATGCGCAGCTGGTGGTGGCGGGTGCCGTAGTGCTTGGCGATCAGATCGGAATACTGGAACTCGTCACCGCGCTCGCCGCCGGCATCCTCGAAGCCGATGGAGAAGGTCGACAGGTCGTCCACGCCGACCTCGCGCAACAGGCCGACCAGCAGGCTGGAGTCGACACCGCCAGACAGCAGCACGCCGACGTCAACGGCGGCGCGCTGGCGGATGGCCACGGCGTCGCGGGTGGCGTCGAGCACGCGAGTGGTCCAGCCTTCCAGGTCGAGGTCGCGCTCGTCCGGGTTGGGGCCATAGTGCAACTGCCACCAGGTCTGGCGCTCGACTTCGCCGTGACGGTCGACGCGCATCCAGGTGCCTGGCTCGAGCTTCTGTACATTGGCCAGCAACGTGCGCGGTGCAGGCACCACGGCATGGAAGTTGAGGTAGTGGTTGAGCGCCACCGGGTCGATCATCGGATCGATATCGCCCCCCTTGAGCAGCGCCGGCAGTGTCGAAGCGAAACGCAGGCGCTCGCCGTTGCGCGACAGGTACAGCGGCTTGACGCCCAGGCGGTCGCGGGCCAGGAACAGGCGCTGGTTGTCGCGTTCCCAGATGGCCAGGGCGAACATGCCGTTGAGCTTGGGCAGCAAGGCTGCGCCCCAGGCGTGGTAGCCCTTGAGCAGCACCTCGGTGTCGCCGTCGGACCAGAAGCTGTAGCCCAGCGCCTGCAATTCCTGGCGCAGCTCGGGGAAGTTGTAGATGGCGCCGTTGAAGGCGAGGGACAGGCCCAGGGTGTTGTCGACCATCGGCTGCGCCGAACCGTCGGACAGGTCCATGATCTTCAGGCGGCGGTGGCCGAGGGCGATCGGGCCCTGGCTATGGAAGCCCCAGGCGTCGGGGCCACGGGGCGCCAGGTGGTGGGTTATGCGCTCTACCGCAGCCAGGTCGGCTGGGCGAGGGGCCTGGTCGATGGGGGTGAAACGCAACTCTCCTGCTAATCCGCACATAGGTCCTTACCGGTTTTTCCGTTGGGGAATGAGCGCCCCGGATTAGGGCACCCTGTAAGGAACTGACCTGTGCGGTTTGTGGGAGTTTTAGATCGATCTGTTATAAGCAGGGGTAAGGCCTGAAGTGTGAGCCGATAAATTTGTGTCGCCTGTGAGATCCATCGCCATACGCCCCCAGCCCCCTCACTTCCCGCGAATCAGCCGGCGCAGCATGAACCGGTTGGGGTGGCAGGCCTCAGCCACCGCCCGTGGCAACGGCAGCGGTTCGCCACTGGCCCAGGCCGCAATCAGCTCGCCACTCAACGGCGCGGTGATCAACCCTCGCGAGCCATGCCCACTGTTCACATACAGCCCATCCAGCCACGGGCACGCCACCTCCGGTACCTGTCGCGCATCTTTGCCGAGCACGGCATACGCCTGGGCAAACACTTCAGGGTCGGCGACCGGGCCGACTATCGGCAGGTAATCCGGACTGGTGCAACGAAACGCTGCCCGGCCCTGCAGTTGCTCGACGTCGAGTGCCTCCGCGCCCAGCCGTGAGGCCAGGTCGGTGGAAATCTCATCCAGCAACGCCAGGTTGCCTTGGTGCTCGGCAACGGTCGGTGTCAGGTCATCATTGTGGAAATCGAAACTGGCACCCAGGGTGTGCTCATCACCCCGGGGCGGTGCGACGTAGCCATCGGCACAGACCACGGTGCGCAAGGCACGGCTGGCTTCAGTGGCGGGCAGGCGCGTGATCTGCCCGCGAATGCGCTTGAGCGGCAATTGCGCGCAAGGCGCGAAGCGGCGCACATCGGCGGCCCCGGCCAGCACCACCAGCGGCGCGCTGGCCAGCAAATGCTCCCCATCCCAGGCCTGCCACAGGCCGTCGGCCTTGCGCAGCTCGACCACATCTTGATGGAGTTGAACGCGAATGTTCGGGTGCTGCAGCTGCGCCTGGCACAAGGCGGGCGGGTGTACCCAGCCACCCTCGGGGTAGAACAGGCCGCCCGCAGGCAGCGCCACCCCGGCAATCGCTTCGGCATCAGCCTGCTCCAGCGCCCGCAGCAGGCTGCTGTCGAAGGCCTCGGCAAGCTTGGCCTGGCGCTCGCCTTCCTGGCGGTCGAAGGCCAGTTGCAGCACACCGCAGGCGTCCCAATCGCGGCCACGCTGCAACCGTTCGAGCTGGCGCCGGGTAAAGCCGAAACCGGCCAGGATCATCTGCGACAAGGCGGTGCCATGGGCGGACAACTTCAGGTACAGCACACCCTGCGGGTTGCCCGACGCCTCCTGCGCGGGCGCCGCGTGGCGTTCCAGCACCGTGACCTGCCAGCCGCGTGCGGCCAGGCTGGCGGCGCTGGCGCTGCCCGCCAGGCCGGCACCGATCACCAGTGCCTGGCGCGGGCCTGCCACAGGCGCGGGGCGGGCGTACCAGGGCGTGACCATGGCCGGCGATGGATGCCCGGTGTATTCGCCACTCATCACCTCCCACTTCTTGCCGATGCCTGGGATCTTCTTCATGGTGAAGCCTGCATCGATCAGCCCGCGGCGCACCCATCCGGTGGTGGTGAAGGTGCCCAGCGCGGTGCCGGGGTGGGCCAGCCGTGCCAATTGGCCGAACAGCTCTGGGGTCCACATGTCAGGGTTCTTCGCGGGGGCGAAGCCGTCGAGAAACCACACGTCGATGCTGGCGTCGAGCTGCGGCAGTTGCTCCAGTACGTCGCCGATCAGCAAGGTCAGGGTGACCCGGCCGTTGTCGAAACTGAACTGCTGGAAGCCCGGGTGTACTGCCACGTACTGGGCCAGGAAGGGCTCGGTGAAGGCCGCCATCTCCGGCCACAAGCGCGCGGCGCGAGCCATGTCGTCGCGGCCGAGCGGGTACTTCTCGACGCTGATGAAATGCAGGCGTGCATCGGCATGGGCCTGTTCGGTGAACAGCTGCCAGGCGCAGAAGAAGTTCATGCCGGTGCCGAAGCCGGTCTCGCCGATCACCAGGCAAGCGTGTGGGGCCAGGGCGGCGAAGCGCTGCGCCAGGCGCGTCTGTTCGAGGAATACGTAGCGGGTTTCGTCGGTGCCTTCATTCTTGGAGAAATAGACGTCGTCGTACTGCCGCGAGTGGGGGCGGCCCTGGTCGTCCCAGTCGATCTGGGCATGCTGGAGGAGGGTGGACATGGTTGGCTCGGTTGCAGCGGATGTGCGGATCTTATGTCATCTGCCGGGTTTGCGCAGGCGCTACGCAAATCCGCTAGTCTTGCTTATCCAATGAAGGAGCCAGTGCATGTTCGAATCCGCAGAAATCGGTCACAGCATCGACAAGGAAACCTACGACGCAGAAGTGCCTGCCTTGCGCGAAGCGCTACTTGAGGCGCAATACGAACTCAAACAGCAGGCGCGGTTCCCGGTAATCGTGCTGATCAATGGCATCGAAGGCGCCGGCAAGGGCGAAACGGTCAAGCTGCTCAACGAGTGGATGGACCCGCGCATGATCGACGTGCTCACCTTCGACCAGCAGACCGATGAAGAACTGGCCCGGCCACCGGCCTGGCGTTACTGGCGAGCGTTGCCACCCAAAGGGCGGATGGGCGTGTTCTTCGGCAACTGGTACAGCCAGATGCTGCAGGGGCGGGTCCATGGCCAGTTCAAGGACGCCGTGCTCGACCAGGCCATCACCGGTGCCGAACGGCTTGAGCAGATGCTCTGTGACGAAGGCGCACTGATCATCAAGTTCTGGTTCCACCTGTCCAAGAAGCAGATGAAGGCGCGCCTGAAATCGCTCAAGGACGACCCGTTGCACAGCTGGAAGATCAGCCCGCTGGACTGGCAGCAGTCGGAAACCTACGACCGTTTCGTGCGCTTCGGCGAACGCGTGCTGCGCCGCACCAGCCGCGATTACGCGCCGTGGCATATCGTCGAAGGCGTCGACCCGAACTACCGCAGCCTGGCGGTGGGGCGCATCCTGCTGGAAAGCCTGCAGGCGGCGCTGGCCAATAACCCCAAGGGCAAGCACCAGGGCAACGTCGCTCCGCTGGGCCGGAGCATCGATCAGCGCAGCCTGCTCGGTGCCCTGGACCTGAGCGTGCGCCTGGACAAGCAAGACTATCAGGAGCAGCTGGTCACCGAGCAAGCCCGCCTGGCCGGCCTGCTGCGCGACAAGCGCATGCGCCGGCATGCCCTGGTGGCGGTTTTCGAAGGCAACGATGCTGCCGGCAAGGGCGGCGCCATCCGCCGCGTGGCGGCCGCGCTGGACCCGCGCCAGTACCGCATCGTGCCGATTGCCGCGCCCACCGAAGAAGAGCGTGCGCAGCCTTACCTGTGGCGGTTCTGGCGGCACATCCCGGCGCGCGGCAAGTTCACCATCTTCGACCGCTCCTGGTACGGCCGGGTGCTGGTGGAGCGGGTGGAGGGCTTCTGCACTCCGGCCGACTGGATGCGTGCCTACAGCGAAATCAATGACTTCGAAGAGCAATTGGTCAATGCCGGCGTGGTGGTGGTCAAGTTCTGGCTGGCAATCGACCAGCAGACCCAGCTGGAGCGCTTCGAGGAGCGCGAGCAGATCCCGTTCAAGCGCTACAAGATCACCGAAGACGACTGGCGCAACCGCGACAAGTGGGATGATTACACCCAGGCCGTGGGCGACATGGTCGACCGCACCAGCAGCGAGATCGCACCGTGGACGCTGGTCGAAGCCAACGACAAGCGCTGGGCGCGGGTGAAGGTGCTGCGCACGATCAACCAAGCCCTGGAGGCAGCTTTCGCCAAGGACAAGAAATAGCCAGTCATGCCGCCGAGGAATGACCCGATGAATTTATTTCCCGGCATTTTCCTCCGGCTCGGAGCTCCAAGCCCTTAGAATTCGGTTACCCCCACCAAGGGCACATTCGAGGACTGTATGCACACAACTTCCGGCCGTTGGGGTTACGGCCTGTTTCTGGCACTGCTGACCGCGCTGCTCTGGGGCATCCTGCCGATCAAGCTCAAGCAGGTGCTGCAGGTGGTCGACCCGATGACCGTCACCTGGTATCGCCTGCTGGTTTCCGGCGGCGTGCTGTTCGCCTGGCTGGCCGCCCAGCGGCGCCTGCCGTCGCTGCGCAAGCTGGTGCCCAAGGGCAAGGCCCTGATCGTGGTCGCCGTGTTCGGGCTGATGGGCAACTATGTGCTGTACCTGATCGGCCTGAAGCTGCTGAGCCCGGGCACTGCCCAGCTGGTGGTGCAGATCGGCCCGGTGTTGTTGCTGGTGGCCAGCGTGTTCGTGTTCAAGGAGCGCTTCAGCCTGGGGCAGGGCATTGGCCTGCTGGTGCTGCTGGGCGGTTTCGGCCTGTTCTTCAATCAGCGCCTGGAAGAGCTGCTGACCTCGCTGGGCACCTACACCACGGGTGTCCTGACCATTCTCCTGGCCACCAGCATCTGGGTGTTCTATGCCCTGAGCCAGAAGCAGTTGCTGACGGTGTGGCATTCGCAGCAGGTGATGATGGTCATCTACCTGAGTTGTGCGGCCCTGTTGACGCCTTGGGTGCATCCGCTGGAGGCGCTGCAATTGAGCCCGGTGCAGGGGTGGCTGTTGCTGGCTTGTTGCCTGAATACCCTGGTGGCCTATGGCGCGTTTGCCGAGGCGTTGGCGCATTGGGAGGCGTCACGGGTGAGCGCCACGCTGGCGCTGACACCGCTGGTGACCTTTGTCGCGGTGGCGCTGGCTGCCGTGGTGTGGCCTGAGTACGTGCACGCCGAAGACATCAATACCCTGGGCTATATAGGCGCGGTGACGGTGGTGGCGGGTTCGAGCCTGGTGGCGCTGGGGCCTTCGCTGGTGGCCGGGTGGCGGGCCAGAAGGGCACGCCTGGCATAGGATTGCGCGCTCTTTGTAGGAGCGGCCTTGCGTCGCGAAAGGGCCGCGAAGCGGCCCCAGGATTTCAGCAGCGCTGCCGAAATTGCTGGGGCCGCTCTGCGGCCCTTTCGCGACACAAGGCCGCTCCTACAGGTTTCGCGCTATTCCTGGAATCGGCTGTTCAGCCCTTGCCACCGGGCGCCAGCATGTTCTCCGGCCTCACCCACTGGTCGAACTGCTCGTTGGTCAGGTACTTCAACTCCAGCGCCGCTTCGCGCAAGGTCTTGCCCTCGCTGTAGGCCTTCTTGGCAATCTCCGCCGCCTTGTCATAGCCAATGTGTGGGTTCAGCGCCGTTACCAGCATCAGGCCGCGCTCCAGGTGCGCCGCCATCTGCTCTGCATCCGGCTCGATGCCGGCCACGCAATGCTGCTGGAAGTTGCGACAGCCATCGGCCAGCAGCTCGATCGACTGCAGCAGGTTGTGGATGATCACCGGCTTGAACACGTTCAGCTGCAAGTGACCCTGGCTGGCGGCAAAGCCGATTGCCGCGTCGTTGCCCAATACCTGGCAGGCCAGCATCGACAGCGCCTCGCACTGGGTCGGGTTGACCTTGCCGGGCATGATCGAGCTGCCCGGCTCGTTGGCCGGCAGGCGCACTTCGGCCAGCCCGGCCCGCGGGCCGGAACCGAGCAGGCGCAGGTCGTTGGCGATCTTCATCAGCGCCACCGCCAGGGTCTTCAGCGCACCGGCCAGGCTGGTCAGCGGCTCATGGCCGGCGAGGGCGGCGAACTTGTTGGGGGCAGTGATGAAGGGCAGGCCAGAGAGGGCGGCCAGCTCGGCGGCCACGGCCTCGGCAAAACCATGCGGGGCGTTCAGCCCGGTGCCGACGGCGGTGCCACCCTGCGCCAGCTCGCACACCGCCGGCAAGGTGGCGCGGATGGCGCGCTGGGCGTAGTCGAGCTGGGCGACGAAGGCCGACACCTCTTGGCCGAAGGTGATCGGTGTGGCATCCATCATGTGCGTGCGGCCGGTCTTGACCAGCTTGCTGTGGCGCGCCGACAACTCGGCCAGGCCCGACGACAGCTCGGCGATCGCCGGCAGCAGCTTGTCGTGTACCGCCTGGGCAGCGGCGATGTGCATGGCGGTGGGGAAGCAGTCGTTGGAACTCTGCGAGCGGTTGACGTGATCGTTGGGGTGGACTGGCGCCTTGCCGCCGCGGCCTTTGCCCGCCAGCTCGTTGGCGCGCCCGGCGATCACCTCGTTGACGTTCATGTTGCTCTGGGTGCCGCTGCCGGTCTGCCAGACGACCAGCGGGAACTGGTCGTCATGCTCGCCATCGAGCACTTCATCGGCGGCTTGTTCGATCAGCCGGGCGATGTCGGCAGGCAGGTCGCCGTTGCGGTCGTTGACCCGCGCGGCGGCTTTCTTGATCAGTGCTAGGGCGTGCAGCACCGCGAGCGGCATGCGTTCCTTGCCAATGGCAAAGTTGATCAGCGAGCGCTGGGTCTGTGCGCCCCAGTAGGCGTCCTCAGGAACTTCGACCGGGCCCAGGCTGTCTGTCTCGATACGGCTCATGCTGCGTTCACTCCTTGTCAGTCAGAATCAGCAGTTTAGGCCCTCATGCGTGCGAGCGGTTCATTCGCTCGTCGTGCCACTTGAGCGCTGCGCCCCTGCGGGAGCAGAATGCTCTACTCTGAGGTACCGCCTCCCCTCCTGAAGGAAATGCAATGACCCGTCTCCGTGTCCTCTGTGCTGCCGTCGCCCTGGCCTGTGCCAGCGGCCAGGTACTCGCTGCCACCGCCAGCCACAATGCTGCCGCCGAGAAATTCCTGACCCTGGCCAATGCCGACAAGCTGGGCACTCCGGTGTACATGCAGGTCCAGCAGATGTTCGCCCAGCGTTTCGCCCAGACCAAGGCCCCGGCCTCCAAGCAGCCGGTGCTCGAGAGCTACCAGGCCAAGGCCAACGCTGCCCTGGACAACGCCATCGGCTGGAACAAGCTGAAGCCGAAGATGGTCGACCTGTACACCCAGACCTTCACCGAGCAAGAGCTCAAGGACCTGGTCAAGTTCTACGAGTCGCCGCTGGGCAAGAAAGTCCTGCGTGAAATGCCCAAGGTCACCCAGCAGTCGGCCCAGCTGACCCAGACCAGCCTGGAACCGGCGGTGCCTGTGGTCAACAAGCTGCTCGACGACATGACCAAGGAGCTGGACCCGAACGCTGGCAAGGCCGCCGCCCCGGCCAAGAAGTGAGTAGCACCCGATGAGCATGCAGCAACGCATCGAGCAGCAACTGGCCGCGCTGGCCCCGCAACACCTTGAAGTGCACAACGAAAGCCACATGCACAGCCGTGGCCAGGAAACCCACTACAAGGCGGTGATCGTCAGCGAGCAGTTCGCCGGGCTCAACAGCGTCAAGCGCCACCAGAAGGTCTACGCCACCATGGGTGAGCTGATGGGCGAGATCCACGCCCTGGCGATCCACACCTACACGGCCGAAGAGTGGGCCAAGGTGGGCGCAGCACCGGCTTCGCCGGTGTGTGCTGGCGGCGGGCACTGAATCCTTTCCGTCGTTCTGGTACAATCCTGCAAAATCCGGGGGCCGCTTTGCGGCCCTTTCGCGACACAAGGCCACTCCTGCAGGAATTCGCATTCCCCTGTAGGAGCGGCCTTGTGTCGCGAAAGGGGCGCAAGGCGCCCCCATGTTTTTTTTAGGTCAAACCCGGTCCGCCCCTTACGAGGGCAACCACTGGAGAGTCTGTTACATGTCCCAAGCTATCGTCGTGGCGGCGCTGTACAAGTTCGTCACCCTGGAAGATTACGTCGAGCTGCGTGAACCGCTGCTCAAGACCATGCTCGACAACGGCGTCAAAGGCACCTTGCTGCTGGCCCACGAAGGCATCAACGGCACCGTTTCGGCCACTCGCGAGGGCATCGACGGCTTGCTCGCCTGGCTGCGCAACGACCCGCGCCTGGCCGATGTCGACCACAAGGAATCCTACTGCGACGAGCAGCCGTTCTACCGCACCAAGGTCAAGCTCAAGAAAGAGATCGTCACCCTCGGCGTGCCGGGTGTCGACCCGAACCAGGCCGTCGGCACCTATGTCGAGCCCAAGGACTGGAACGCCCTGATCAGCGACCCGGAAGTGCTGCTGATCGACACCCGCAACGACTACGAAGTGGCCATCGGCACCTTCAAGGGCGCCATCGACCCGAAGACCGAGACCTTCCGCGAGTTCCCCGAGTACATCAAGGCCAACTTCGACCCAAGCAAGCACAAGAAGGTCGCGATGTTCTGCACCGGCGGCATCCGTTGCGAAAAAGCGTCCAGCTACATGCTCGGTGAAGGCTTCGAGGAGGTCTATCATCTTAAGGGTGGCATCCTGAAATACTTCGAGGAAGTGCCTCAGGAAGAGAGCCTCTGGGACGGCGACTGCTTCGTCTTCGACAACCGCGTCACGGTGCGCCATGACCTGAGCGAGGGCGAGTACGACCAGTGCCATGCCTGCCGCCACCCGGTCGATGCCAAGGACCGCGAGTCGGAGCACTATTCGCCAGGCGTGAGCTGCCCGCATTGCTGGGACACCCTGAGCGAAAAGACCCGCCGCAGCGCCATCGATCGGCAGAAGCAGATCGAGCTGGCCAAGGCTCGCAATCAGCCGCACCCGATTGGTTACAACTACAAAGCCGAGGCTTGAACCATGACCGCCCGCCTGATCTATGTGATGGACCCGATGTGCTCCTGGTGCTGGGGTTTCGCACCTGTGGCTGCGGCCCTGATCGCACAGGCCGCCGAGGCGGGCGTCAGCACGCGGCTGGTGCCGGGCGGGCTGCGCACGGGCGGCAGCGCGTTGGACGGCTCGACCCGCAAGTACATCCTCGAGCACTGGCAGGCGGTGGCCGAAGCCACCGGGCAGCCGTTCCGTTTCGACGGCGCCATGCCTGACGGCTTCGTCTACGACACCGAGCCGGCCTGCCGCGCCCTGGTCACTGCCCGCGAGCTGGACGCCGAACGTGTCTGGCCGCTGCTGGCGCTGATCCAGCGTTCGTTCTACGAGCAGGGCGTGGATGTCACCCGCGCGCCGCAACTGGTCGAGCTGGCCGAACAGGCCGGCTTCGACCGCGAGCGCTTCGCCCAGCAGTTCACCAGCCATGATATTCGCGCCGCCACCAGCGCCGATTTCAGCTGGGTACAGGACCTTGGCATCGCCGGCTTCCCGACCCTGCTAGCTGAGCGCAACGGCCAGCTGGCGTTGCTGACCAATGGCTACCAGCCGCTGGGCAGCCTGCAACCGCTGCTTGGCCGCTGGCTACAGCAGGCCGTCTGTGCTTGATCTGCCAGGGTCGCACGACCCTGTGCCAGGGAAGCCCGCCGCTGTGTCCGATCGCCTGAGCTGGGCGGAAATCCGGCGCCTGGCCCTGCATCACAAGAAAAACCTCTGGGCCGCCAACCTGGTCGCCGTACTGGCAGCCTGCTGCGCGGTGCCGATCCCGTTGCTGTTGCCGTTGCTGGTTGACGAAGTGCTGCTGGGCCACGGCGATGCCGCGCTGAAATGGATGAACCAGCTGCTACCGAGCGCCTGGCAAGTGGCGGCCGGCTACATCGGCCTGATGCTGGTGGCCACGTTGTGCCTGCGCCTGGCGGCGCTGGCCTTCAACGTGGTGCAGGCCAAGCTGTTCGCCGGTTTGGCCAAGGACATCGTCTACCGCCTGCGCATTCGCCTGATCGAGCGCCTCAAGCGCATCTCGCTGAAGGAATATGAAAGCCTGGGCAGCGGCACCGTGACCACGCACCTGGTCACCGACCTGGATACCCTCGACAAGTTTGTCGGCGAGACCTTGAGCCGCTTCCTGGTGGCCATGCTGACCCTCACCGGCACGGCGGCGATCCTGATCTGGATGCACTGGAAACTGGCGTTGCTGATCCTGTTGTTCAACCCGCTGGTGATCTACTTCACCGTGCAGCTGGGCAAACGCGTCAAGCACCTGAAGAAACTCGAGAACGACAGCACCTCGCGTTTTACCCAGGCATTGTCGGAGACCCTGGATGCCATCCAGGAAATCCGTGCCGGCAACCGCCAGGGCTATTTCCTCGGCCGCCTTGGCCTGCGGGCCCGTGAAGTGCGCGACTATGCCGTGGAATCGCAATGGAAGAGCGATGCCAGCGGCCGCGCCAGCGGTCTGCTGTTCCAGTTCGGTATCGACATCTTCCGTGCGGCGGCGATGCTGACCGTGCTGTTTTCCGACCTGTCGATCGGCCAGATGCTGGCGGTGTTCAGCTACCTGTGGTTCATGATCGGCCCGGTGGAACAGCTGCTCAACCTGCAGTATGCCTACTACGCTGCCGGCGGTGCGCTGAGCCGGCTCAATGAGCTGCTGTCGCGGGCCGACGAGCCGCAGTACCCGGCGTCCTGTGACCCGTTCAGCGGCCGCGAGACGGTGGGTATCGAGGTGCGCGACCTGCGGTTTGCCTATGCCGACGAGCCGGTGCTGGACCAGCTGAACCTGGCCATTGCCCCCGGTGAGAAAGTGGCAATCGTCGGTGCCAGTGGTGGCGGCAAGAGTACCTTGGTGCAGTTGCTGCTGGGCCTGTACAGCGCGCAGGCCGGGACTATCCGCTTTGGCGGTGCCAGCCTGCAGGAAATCGGCCTTGAGACCCTGCGCGAGAATGTCGCGGTGGTGCTGCAGCACCCCTCGCTGTTCAACGACAGCGTGCGCGCCAACCTGACCATGGGCCGCGAATGCACTGACGAAGCGTGCTGGCAGGCACTGCGCATTGCCCAGCTGGACGCCACCATTGCCGCCTTGCCGCAAGGGCTGGACAGCGTGGTCGGCCGGTCGGGGGTGCGCCTTTCCGGTGGCCAGCGCCAGCGCCTGGCGATTGCCCGCATGGTCCTGGCCGAGCCCAAGGTGGTGATTCTCGATGAAGCCACCTCGGCGCTGGATGCTGCCACCGAGTACAACCTGCACCAGGCACTGGCGCGCTTCCTCAGCGGCCGCACCACGCTGATCATTGCCCACCGCTTGTCGGCGGTGAAGCAGGCCGACCGCGTGCTGGTATTCGACGGCGGGCATGTGGCCGAGGATGGCGACCATCAGCAGCTGATCGCCGAGGGTGGGCTGTATGCCAAGTTGTATGGGCATCTGCAACAAACCTGACGGCTTCCTATCGCCTGTGCCGGCCTCTCCGCGGGCACGCCCGCTCCCACAGGTACCGCGCTGAATCTGAAATCAGTGCAGTACCTGTGGGAGCGGGCGTGCCCGCGAAGAATCCAGCACAATCCATGAAGGTGTGAAATTCCCCTCCACTCAGATGGCAAATGGCCTACGCTGTGCTTGTCTGGGTTGATTCAAAGTCTTATCTGCTCTGCGACAGGGACTAAATGAAGGGAAATCGCACACAAGAAGCGCCTAGGTTGGCAGGTATCATCTGGCCCTTCATCGCCGTTGTCGTGTTCCAGGTGTTGCTGGGTAGCCTCAGCCTTTATGCGTTGTCGGCGGTACGTGCCTACGTCGCCGGTGAAAGCCTTTGGTCCAAGGCGCAGAAAGACGCCATCTATTACCTCAACCTGTATGCCGATGACCGCGACGAGCGTACCTATCAGCGCTATCGCCAGGTCATGACCGTGCCCCAGGGCGACCACGAACTGCGTGAACTGCTCGACCAGGCCAGCCCGGACCTGCAAGGCGCCCGTCAGGCTGTGCTGCAGGGGGGCAACCACCCGGACGATGTCGACCGGATCATCTGGTTCTACCGTAATTTTCGCCAGGTCAGCTATATGCAGACGGCGATCGATTACTGGAACATCGGCGATGATTACCTGATCAAGCTCGATATGCTGGCCAGCGACATGCACGCGGGTTTTGCTGCGGGGCAGGTCAGCGCTGCCCAGCTCGATGACTGGAAAGCCCGCATCGTCGCGATCAACGAAGGCGTCACGCCGGCCGCCAAGGCCTTCAGCGATGCGTTGGGCGAAGGCTCGCGGATGCTGCTGCGGGTGCTGCTGGTCACCAACCTGCTGACTGCGCTGTTCCTCATCACCTTTGCCTGGCGCCGTTCGAGCAAGCTGCTGGCCCAGCGCCAGGCCTTCGCCAATGCCCTGCGGGAGGAGAAGGAGCGGGCGCAGATCACCCTCGAGGCGATTGGTGATGCGGTGATCACCGCCGATGTCGAGGGTAATATCGGCTACATGAACCCGGCTGCCGAGCAGTTGACCCACTGGCAGTCCGGGCAGGCCCTGGGGCTGCCGTTGGGGGCGTTGTTCAGCCTGCTCGACGAGCAGCAGGAGGGCGAAGGCAGCACGCTGGTCGAGCAGGTGCTCAGCGGCAGCCTCAAGGGCGGTGCTGAGCATGCCCGACTGATCCAGCGCCTGGATGGCGGCACGGTCTCGGTCAACCTGGTCGGTTCGCCGATCATCAACAACGACCAGGTGGCGGGCATCGTGCTGGTGCTGCACGACATGACCCAAGAGCGCCAGTACATCGCCAACCTGTCCTGGCAAGCCACCCATGACGCCTTGACCGGTCTGGCCAACCGTCGCGAATTCGAATACCGCCTGGAACAGGCGCTCAACAGCCTGGTGCGCCAGGCCGGGCGGCATTCGCTGATGTTCCTCGACCTCGATCAGTTCAAGCTGGTCAACGACACCAGTGGCCATGCAGCGGGTGACGAGCTGCTCAGGCACATTTGCGCGGTGCTGCAGTCAGGGCTGCGCGAAGGTGACACCTTGGCGCGCCTGGGCGGCGATGAATTTGGTGTGCTGCTGGAGAATTGCCCGCCCGAACAGTCCGAGCGCATCGCCGAGAACTTGCGCCAGGCCGTGCAGAGCCTGCACTTCGTGTGGAAGGGAAGGCCGTTCGTGACCACCGTCAGTATCGGCCTGGTGCACATCGCCCAGGTGCCGGGCACGCTGGCGGCCTCGTTGCGAGCTGCCGACATGGCCTGCTACATGGCCAAGGAAAAGGGCCGTAACCGGGTACAGGTGTACCACGCCGACGACAGTGAACTGTCCATGCGCTTTGGCGAGATGGCCTGGATCCAGCGCCTGCACGTGGCCCTGGAGGAGAACCGCTTCTGCCTCTATTGCCAGGAAATCGCCGCGCTGAAAGACATCGAGGGGCCGGGCCATATCGAGATACTGCTGCGCCTGCATGACGAAAGCGGTCGCACCATCCTTCCCGACAGTTTCATCCCGGCCGCCGAGCGCTATGGCCTGATGACGGCGCTGGACCGCTGGGTGGTGCGCAACGTGTTCCAGGTCATCCGCCAATGCCTGGATGAAGGGCGGGAGGGGCCGTTGGCGATGTGCGCGATCAACCTCTCGGGGACGAGCATCGGCGACGACAAGTTCCTCGAGTATCTGCAGCGGTTGTTCGTCGAATATGCCATTCCGCCGCGCATGGTCTGCTTCGAGATCACCGAGACCAGCGCCATCGCCAACCTGGGCAGCGCAATCCGCTTCATCAATGAATTGAAGGGGCTGGGTTGCAAGTTCTCACTGGATGACTTCTGCGCCGGGATGTCGTCATTTGCCTATTTGAAACATTTACCGGTCGACTTCTTGAAGATCGACGGAAGTTTTGTCAAAGATATGCTCGACGACCCGGTCAATCGTGCCATGGTCGAGGTGATCAATCACATCGGCCACGTCATGGGCAAGCGGACCATCGCCGAGTTCGTCGAAACACCGTTGATCGAGCAGGCCTTGCAGGAGATCGGCGTGGATTACGCCCAGGGCTATCTGATTGAACGACCGCAGGTGTTCACCTGCGACAGTCTGCAGCGCCAACGGATTGCTGCGCGGCCCTTGCTGCATCGGGCGCCAGGTACTTTTCGCTGAACACGTCCGCCAAATCACAAGGATCAAGGAGCTGAAAAGTGATTGATGCATTCGTACGTATCGGGCCCTTGATGGACCCGGCCAGCTACCCCCAGTGGGCCCAGCAACTGATCGAAGATTGCCGCGAAAGCAAGCGACGGGTGGTCGAACATGAGTTCTACCAGCGTCTGCGCGATGGCCAGCTGCGCCAGTCGACCATTCGCCAGTACCTGATCGGTGGCTGGCCGGTGGTCGAGCAGTTTTCCTTGTACATGGCCCATAACCTGACCAAGACCCGCTATGCCCGCCACCCTGGCGAAGACATGGCGCGGCGTTGGCTGATGCGTAACATCCGCGTCGAGCTCAACCATGCCGACTACTGGGTCAACTGGTGCCAGGCCCATGGCGTGCACCTGCACGAGCTGCAGGCACAGGATGTACCGCCAGAACTGAACGGGCTGAACGACTGGTGCTGGCGGGTATGCACCACCGAGTCGCTGGCGATTGCCATGGCGGCGACCAATTATGCGATCGAAGGGGCGACGGGCGAGTGGTCGGCGGTGGTCTGCGCTGCAGACACCTACGCCATGGGGTTCCCGGAAGATCAGCGCAAGCGGGCGATGAAGTGGTTGAAGATGCATGCGCAGTACGACGACGCGCACCCTTGGGAGGCGCTGGAGATCATCTGCACGCTGGCGGGCGAGAACCCGACCCTGGGGCTGCGCACCGAACTGCGCAAGGCCATCTGCAAGAGCTATGACTGCATGTACCTGTTCCTGGAACGGTGCATGCAACTGGAAGGGCGCCAGCAAGGGCGCCTGCGCCCGGCCTTGGCTGCTGGCTGAAATTTCTGGGGCCGCTTTGCGGCCCTTTCGCGACACAAGGCCGCTCCTACACCGGATCGCATTCCCCTGTAGGAGCGGCCTTGTGTCGCGAAAGGGCTGCAAGGCAGCCCCGGCAATCTCGAGCCTTACTGCGCGTTGAGCGCCTGCCCGTTCACGTCTTTGCTATCCGGCCCCATCAGGTACAGATAGACCGGCATGATCTCTTCCGGCAGCGGGTTGTTCTGCGGGTTCTCGCTCGGATACGCCTGGGCCCGCATCGCCGTGCGCGTAGCGCCGGGGTTGATGCTGTTGGCGCGCACTGGTGCCACGCCTTCCAGTTCGTCGGCCAGGGTCTGCATCAGCCCTTCGGTGGCGAACTTCGATACCCCGTAGGCACCCCAGTAGGCCCGGCCCTTGCGCCCGACGCTGCTCGAGGTGAACACCACCGAGGCATCTTCAGACAACTTGAGCAGTGGCAACAAGGTGCTGGTGAGCATGAAGGTGGCGTCGACGTTGATGTGCATCACGCGCATGAAGTTGTCGCCCGACAGCTGCTCCAGCGGCGTGCGCGGGCCGATGATCGAGGCGTTGTTGAGCAGGCCGTCGAGGCGGCCGAACTGCTCTTCGATCATTACCGCCAGCTCGTCGTACTGATGGGGCAGGGCGGTTTCCAGGTTGAATGGGATCACCACGGGCTGCGGGTGGCCGGCGGCCTCGATCTGGTCATAGACCTCGTTGAGGTTGGCCTCGGTCTTGCCCAGCAGCAGCACGGTAGCGCCCACGGCGGCATAGGCCTTGGCAGCAGCGGCGCCGATGCCGCGGCCGGCGCCGGTGACCAGGATGACGCGGCCGGCGAGCAGGCCGGGGCGGGCAGTGTAGTCGAACATTGAATATTCCCTGTGTTCGTGAGGGCGAATGCGATCCCTGTGGGAGCGGGCGTGTCGAGGCGTCGAACCGCCGCGAACACGGGCGTAGCCCGTGCCAGGCACCGGGGTGTCTGCTTCGCGGGCTTGGCCGCTCCCACAGGGTCAGCCGTCAGTCGTCATGGATCAACAGCCGCACAGGGCGCTGTCGATCACCTTGCGCAGTTCCAGCGGGTGGTCCACCACCACATCGGCGCCCCAGTTGTTCGGGTTGTCCTCTGGATGAATATAGCCGTAGCGCACCGCCGCGGTGCGGGTGCCGGCGTCGCGGCCGGACTCGATGTCGCGCAGGTCGTCGCCGACGAACAGCACGCTGGCCGGGTCCAGGTCCAGCGTCTTGCACGCGAGGATCAGCGGCTCCGGGTCGGGTTTGCTGTTCTTCACGTGGTCCGGGCAGATCAGCAGGGCCGAACGCTCGGCCAGGCCCAGTTGCTGCATGATCGGCTCGGCGAAGCGCACCGGTTTGTTGGTCACCACGCCCCACAGCAGGTTGCCCTTTTCGATGTCGGCCAGCAGCTCGCCCATGCCGTCGAACAGCTTGCTGTGCACGGCGCAGTCACGCTGGTAGCGCTCGAGGAACTCCAGGCGCAGGGCCTCGAAGCCTTCGGCCTCGGGGTCCATGGCGAAGGTGGCCGCAACCATGGCGCGGGCGCCGCCGGAAATCACGTCGCGGATCCGTTGGTCATCGATGGCCGGCAGGCCGCGCTCGGCGAGCATGGCCTGGCAAATGGCGATGAAGTCCGGCGCCGTGTCGAGCAGGGTGCCGTCCATGTCGAAGAGTACTGCTCGCAAACGCATGGTCATTCCTCGCGCAGGGTCTGGATCATGTAGTTGACGTCAACGTCGCTGCTGAGCTTGTAGTGCTTGGTCAGCGGGTTGTAGGTCAGGCCGATGATGTCCTTGACCTCGAGGCCGGCGACACGGCTCCACGCGCCGAGCTCGGACGGGCGGATGAACTTCTTGAAGTCGTGGGTGCCGCGCGGCAGCATCTTGAGGATGTACTCGGCGCCGACGATGGCCAGCAGGTAGGCCTTCGGGTTGCGGTTGATGGTCGAGAAGAACACCTGGCCACCGGGCTTGACCATGCGGTGGCAGGCGCGGATTACCGACGACGGGTCGGGTACGTGCTCGAGCATTTCCAGGCAGGTGACCACGTCGAACTGCTCGGGCATTTCTTCGGCCAGGGCTTCGGCGGTGATCTGCCGGTATTCGACCTCGACGCCCGACTCCAGCTGGTGCAGCTGGGCGACCGCCAGGGGGGCCTCACCCATGTCGATGCCGGTGACGGTGGCGCCGCGCAAGGCCATGGCCTCGCTGAGGATGCCACCGCCGCAGCCAACGTCCAGCACCTTCTTGCCCGCCAGGCCGACGCGCTCGTCGATCCAGTTGACGCGCAGCGGGTTGATGTCGTGCAGCGGCTTGAACTCGCTTTCGCGGTCCCACCAGCGGTGGGCCAAGGCTTCGAACTTGGCGATTTCGGCGTGGTCGACGTTGCTCATTGAACAATCCTCTGGAACTTGCACTTCAAATGGGGCGCAGTATACCCGAGCGTCTGCGGCCGAGGGTCGCTATAATCGCCGGCTTTTGATATCCGAACGACGGGGAGAGGCAATGCGCGAGCGACTTTTGGCGGCGGAGAAGGTGACCGGGATGCGCTGGCAAGGCGGCGCCCTGCACCTGCTCGACCAGCGCCTGCTGCCGTCGGAAGAACGCTGGCTGACCTGCGACAATGTCGCGCAGGTGGCGGCGGCGATCCGCGACATGGCTGTGCGTGGCGCCGCTGCCATCGGCATTGCCGCTGCCTATGGCCTGGTCCTGGCCCTGGAAGAGCGCCTGGCCCAGGGGGGCGACTGGGAAATGGACCTGGAAGAGGACTTCCTCAGCCTGGCCGAAGCCCGGCCCACCGCGGCCAACCTGTTCTGGGCGCTGAACCGCATGCGTGAGCGGCTGCTGCGGGTGCGTGGCGCCGAAGACGTGCTGGCCGCGCTGGAAGCCGAAGCGATCGCCATACATGAAAGTGACCGCGAAGCCAACCTGACCATGGCCCAGCACGGTATCGAGCTGATCCGTCGCCATCAGGGCAACGAGCAGACCTTGCTGACCTACGGCAACGCCGGCGCCCTGGCCAGTGGTGGTATCGGTACGGCCCTGGGGGTGATTCGCGCCGGTTATCTGGAGGGGATGGTCGAGCGGGTGTACGCCGGGGAGACCCGCCCTTGGCTGCAGGGCTCGCGCCTGACCGCCTGGGAGCTGGCCAGGGAGGGCATCCCGGTGACGCTGTGTGCCGACTCGGCGCTGGCCCACCTGATGAAGACCAAGGGCATCACCTGGGTGGTGGTCGGCGCCGACTGCATTGCCGCCAATGGCGATGTGGCGAGCAAGATCGGCACTTACCAGCTGGCCGTCAGTGCCATGCACCACGGCGTGCGCTTCATGGTGGTGGCGCCGAGCACCAGCATCGACCTCAACCTGGCCACCGGTGAGGATATTCCGCTTGAGGAGCGTGAGGCCGATGAGTTGCTGGACTACGCCGGCACCCGTGTGGCACCGCCGGTTGAGGCCTTCAACCCGGTATTCGACGTGACCCCGGCCGACCTGATCGACGTGATCGTCACCGAGCGCGGCATCGTCGAGCGGCCGGATACCGCCAAGCTGGCCCAACTGATGTGTCGCAAGCGGTTGCATTGATCATTCCCTGTACCGGCCTCTTCGCGGGCTCGCCCGCTCCCACAGGGAGGTGCGGTCCTCTGTGGCAGCGGGCGAGCCCGCGAAGAGGCCGGCACGGGCAACGAAAATCCTCGGCCTGAGGCCACCTGCCATATCTCCCCACCGCCCCGCCTTTGTGATAACATCCGGCAGTTTCCAGGACCGCCCAAGAAGGCGGCCTTCATTGCGCAGATCCATGCAACAACTCATTGATTTGTCGTAAGTCGTCGCACCCCTATGCGTTGCGGCGGCGAGCTTCGTTCGGCCCTTGATGGAGCTGCGAAGTTTCACCAGAAAAAGGAATCAGGCTTCTCATGGGCGAACTGGCCAAAGAAATCCTCCCGGTCAATATCGAAGACGAACTGAGACAGTCTTACCTCGACTACGCGATGAGCGTGATTGTCGGGCGAGCGCTGCCCGATGCGCGTGATGGCTTGAAGCCCGTGCATCGTCGCGTTCTCTATGCGATGAGCGAACTGGGCAACGACTGGAACAAGCCGTACAAGAAATCCGCCCGTGTGGTCGGTGACGTGATCGGTAAGTACCACCCGCACGGCGACACTGCGGTCTACGACACCATCGTGCGTATGGCCCAGCCGTTCTCGCTGCGCTACCTGCTGGTCGACGGCCAGGGCAACTTCGGTTCGGTCGACGGCGACAACGCCGCCGCCATGCGATACACCGAAGTGCGCATGACCAAGCTGGCCCACGAGCTGCTGGCCGACCTGCACAAAGAGACCGTCGACTGGGTGCCCAACTACGACGGCACCGAGCAGATCCCGGCAGTCATGCCGACCCGTATCCCCAACCTGCTGGTCAACGGTTCCAGCGGTATCGCCGTGGGTATGGCGACCAACATCCCGCCGCACAACCTCGGTGAAGTCATCGATGGTTGCCTGGCGCTGATCGACAACCCGGACGTCACCGTGGATGAGCTGATGCAGTTCATCCCCGGCCCGGACTTCCCGACTGCCGGCATCATCAACGGCCGCCAGGGCATCATCGAGGCCTACCGCACTGGCCGTGGCCGCATCTACATGCGCGCCCGCTCCGAGATCGAAGACATCGACAAGGTCGGTGGCCGCCAGCAGATCGTCATCACCGAGCTGCCGTACCAGCTGAACAAGGCCCGCCTGATCGAGAAGATCGCCGAGCTGGTCAAAGAGAAGAAGATCGAAGGCATCACCGAGTTGCGCGATGAGTCCGACAAGGACGGCATGCGCATCGTCATCGAGCTGCGCCGCGGCGAGGTGCCGGAGGTGGTGCTCAACAACCTCTACCAGCAGACCCAGCTGCAGAGCGTGTTCGGCATTAACGTGGTCGCCCTGGTTGATGGTCGCCCGCGTCTGCTCAACCTCAAGGACCTGCTCGAAGCGTTCGTCCGTCACCGCCGCGAAGTGGTGACCCGCCGCACCGTGTTCGAGCTGCGCAAGGCCCGTGAACGCGGCCACATCCTTGAAGGCCAGGCGGTCGCGCTGTCCAACATCGACCCGGTCATTGCCCTGATCAAGGCCTCGCCGACCCCGTCCGAAGCCAAGGAAGCCCTGGTTTCCACGCCGTGGGAATCCAGTGCCGTGCAGGTCATGGTCGAGCGCGCTGGCGCCGACTCCTGCCGCCCTGAGGACCTGCCGGAGCAGTACGGCCTGCGTGAAGGCAAGTATTACCTGTCGCCGGAGCAGGCCCAGGCCATCCTCGACCTGCGCCTGCACCGCCTGACCGGCCTGGAACACGAGAAGCTGCTGGCCGAGTACCAGGAGATCCTGGAGCAGATCGGCGAGCTGATCCGCATCCTCAGCAGCGCCCAGCGCCTGATGGAAGTGATCCGCGAAGAGCTCGAAGCGATCCGTGCCGAATATGGCGATGCCCGTCGCACCGAAATCCTCGATGCCCGTCACGACCTCAACTACGGCGACATGATCCCGGAAGAAGAGCGCGTGGTGACCATCTCCCACGGCGGCTATGCCAAGACCCAGCCGCTGTCCGCCTACCAGGCCCAGCGCCGCGGCGGCAAGGGCAAGTCGGCCACCGGCGTGAAGGACGAGGACTACATCGAGCACCTGCTGGTCGCCAACAGCCACGCCACCCTGTTGCTGTTCTCCAGCAAGGGCAAGGTGTACTGGCTGAAGACCTACGACATCCCTGAAGCCTCGCGCGCTGCCCGTGGCCGCCCGCTGGTCAACCTGCTGCCGCTGGAAGAAGGTGAGCGCATCACCGCCATGCTGCAGATCGACCTCGAGGCCCTGCAGCAGAACGCCGACCCTGAAGAAGAGCTGGAAGACGGTGACGACGGTGTCATCGAGGGCGAAATCGTCGAGGCGGAAGAAATCGACGAAGAAGACGGCGACACCCCTGAATGGGTGGCCGAGCCGACTGGCGCCTACATCTTCATGGCCACTGCCTCCGGTACCGTCAAGAAGACCCCGCTGGCACAGTTCGCCCGCCCACGCTCCAGCGGCCTGATCGCCCTGAAGCTGAAGGAAGGCGACACCCTGATCGCTGCGGCAATCACCGACGGCGCCAAGGAAGTCATGATGTTCTCCGACGCCGGCAAGGTGATCCGCTTCGCCGAGAGCGTGGTTCGCGAAATGGGCCGTACCGCCCGTGGCGTACGGGGCATGAAGCTGGGCAAGGGCCAGCGGATCATTTCGATGCTGATCCCGGAATCCGGGGCGCAGATCCTCACCGCTTCCGAGCGTGGCTTCGGCAAGCGCACCCCGCTGTCCAAGTTCCCGCGTCGCGGGCGTGGCGGCCAGGGCGTGATCGCCATGGGCACCAAGGGGCGCAACGGCTTGCTGATCGGCGCCATCCAGGTGCAGGAAGGCGAGGAAATCATGCTGATTTCCGACCAGGGCACCTTGGTGCGCACGCGGGTCGGTGAAGTGTCGAGCCTGGGTCGTAACACCCAGGGTGTGACCCTGATCAAGCTGGCCACCGATGAAACCCTGGTGGGCCTGGAGCGTATCCAGGAGCCATCCGAGGACGAACTCGATGATGTGATCGAGACGGACGAAGAAGGCGTCGGGGCCGATGCTCCGGATGATGAAGCTGCAGGCGCCGAAGAGGCTCCGCAGGAATAAGCAAGCGTGAAACCCGAGCGGGGCGACCAAGGTCGCCCCGTTTGACTGTGTAGGAGCGAGCACAGCTCGCGATGCAGGCACCACGGTTCCTGCAGGATATGTAGCAACCGAATCAAGATTTTGTTCTATTTGGCAGAGCGAGAGTGGATGTGAGCAAACGAGCCTTTAACTTCTGCGCAGGCCCTGCCGCGCTTCCTGACGCTGTGTTGCAGCGTGCCCAGGCCGAAATGCTGGACTGGAACGGCAAGGGCTTGTCGGTGATGGAGATGAGCCATCGCAGCGACGATTACGTGGCCATCGCCGAAAAGGCCGAGCAGGACCTGGGTGACCTGCTGTCCGTCCCCTCGAACTACAAGGTGCTGTTCCTGCAGGGCGGTGCCAGCCAGCAGTTCGCGGAAATTCCGCTGAACCTGCTGCCGGAAAACGGCACTGCCGACTACGTCGAAACTGGTATCTGGTCGAAAAAGGCGATCGAGGAAGCGCGCCGCTTTGGCACCGTCAATGTTGCCGCCAGCGCCAAGCCGTACGATTACCTGGCCATTCCGGGCCAGAATGAGTGGAAGCTGACCAAGAACGCCGCTTACGTCCACTATGCGTCCAACGAGACCATCGGTGGCCTGCAGTTCGACTGGGTTCCGGAAACCGGCGACGTCCCGCTGGTGGTCGACATGTCTTCCGACATCCTCTCGCGCCCGATCGACGTTTCGCAGTACGGCATGATCTACGCCGGCGCGCAGAAGAACATCGGCCCGAGCGGGCTGGTGGTGGTGATCGTTCGTGAAGACCTGATCGGCCGCGCCCGCAGCAGCTGCCCGACCATGCTCGACTACAAGGTCGCAGCCGACAACGGCTCGATGTACAACACCCCGGCTACTTATTCCTGGTACCTCTCGGGCCTGGTGTTCGAATGGCTCAAGGAGCAGGGTGGCGTCGAGGCCATGGAGCAGCGCAACCGCGCCAAGAAGGACCGCCTGTACGGCTTCATCGACACCAGCGAGTTCTACACCAACCCGATCAGCCACAACGCCCGTTCGTGGATGAACGTGCCGTTCCGCCTGGCTGACGAGCGCCTGGACAAGGCTTTCCTCGCCGGCGCCGACGCCCGTGGCCTGCTCAACCTCAAGGGCCACCGCTCGGTTGGCGGCATGCGTGCCTCGATCTACAACGCCCTGGGCCTGGAGGCGGTAGAAGGCCTGGTGGCCTACATGGCCGAATTCGAGAAGGAGCACGGCTGATGTCCGAACAGGAACTCAAAGCCCTGCGCGTACGCATCGACAGCCTTGACGAGAAGATCCTCGAGCTGATCAGCGATCGCGCCCGCTGCGCCGAAGAAGTGGCGCGGGTCAAGACTGCCTCCCTGGCGGAAGGCGAAAAGCCGGTGTTCTACCGCCCCGAGCGTGAGGCTGCGGTGCTCAAGCGCGTGATGGAGCGCAACAAGGGGCCGCTGGGCAACGAAGAGATGGCGCGTCTGTTCCGCGAAATCATGTCGTCCTGCCTGGCCCTGGAAGAACCGCTCAAGGTGGCCTACCTCGGCCCTGAAGGCACCTTCACCCAGGCTGCGGCCATGAAGCATTTCGGCCATGCCGTGGTCAGCCGCCCGATGGCAGCAATCGACGAAGTGTTCCGTGAAGTGGCGGCCGGTGCCGTCAACTTCGGCGTGGTGCCGGTGGAAAACTCCACCGAGGGTGCGGTCAGCCACACCCTCGACAGCTTCCTCGAGCACGACATGGTGATCTGCGGCGAAGTCGAGCTGCGCATTCACCATCACCTGCTGGTGGGCGAGAACACCAAGACCAACAGCATCACCCGCATCTACTCCCACGCCCAGTCGCTGGCCCAGTGCCGCAAGTGGCTGGACGCGCACTACCCGAACGTCGAGCGCGTTGCTGTTTCGAGCAACGCCGAGGCGGCCAAGCGGGTCAAGGGCGAGTGGAACTCGGCGGCGATCGCCGGCGACATGGCGGCCAACCTGTATGGCCTGACTCGCCTGGCCGAGAAGATCGAAGACCGCCCGGACAACTCCACGCGCTTCCTGATGATCGGTCAGCAGGAAGTGCCGCCGACCGGCGACGACAAGACTTCGATCATCGTCTCGATGAGCAACAAGCCCGGTGCGCTGCACGAGCTGTTGGTACCGTTCCACGAGAACGGCATCGACCTGACCCGTATCGAAACCCGTCCGTCGCGCAGCGGCAAGTGGACCTACGTGTTCTTCATCGATTTCGTCGGTCACCACCGCGACCCGCTGATCAAGGCGGTACTGGAGAAGATCAGCCAGGAGGCCGTGGCGCTCAAGGTGCTGGGTTCCTATCCGAAGGCAGTGCTTTGATTCAGGGCCTTGGGGCCGCTGCGCGCCCCTTCGCGGGCTTGCCCGCTCCCACAGGTGTAATAAGCATCCCCCCTGTGGGAGCGGGCGCGCCCGCGAAGGGGCGCGCAGCGGCCCCAATGGGCCTCACATACTGCCTAGATTTCTGAACAGGGTTCGCACCAGTGGTAAATGCAGCAAAAACCAAACCCGCGCCAATCATCAACCGCCTGGTCGTAGTCGGCCTCGGCCTGATCGGTGGCTCCTTCGCCAAGGGCCTGCGTGAAAGCGGCCTGTGCCGCGAAGTGGTCGGCGTCGATCTGGACGCCCCGTCGCGCAAGCTGGCTGTCGAGCTGGGCGTGGTCGACCGTTGCGAAGAAGACCTCGCGGCCGCCTGCATCGGCGCCGACGTCATTCAGCTCGCCGTGCCGATCCTGGCCATGGAAAAGGTCCTCGCCCGCCTGGCCCGGCTTGACCTCGGCAATGCCGTGATCACCGACGTCGGCAGCGCCAAGGGCAATGTCGTGCGTGAAGCGCGTGCCGTCTTCGGTGAGCGCCTGCCGCGCTTCGTGCCCGGCCACCCCATCGCCGGTTCCGAGCAGAGCGGGGTAGAGGCCTCCAACGCTGCCCTGTTCCGTCGGCACAAGGTCATCCTTACGCCGCTGGAAGAGACCGACCCCGCCGCCCTGGCCCTGGTCGACCGCCTGTGGCGTGCGCTGGATGCCGATGTCGAACACATGCCGGTGGCGCGCCATGACGAAGTGCTGGCTGCCACCAGTCACCTGCCGCACCTGCTGGCCTTTGGCTTGGTCGATTCGCTGGCCAAGCGCAATGAAAACCTCGACATCTTCCGGTACGCTGCGGGAGGTTTCCGCGATTTCACGCGGATCGCCGGTAGCGACCCGACCATGTGGCACGACATCTTCCTCGCCAACCGCGAGGCAGTCCTGCGCACCCTGGACACATTTCGCAGCGACCTCGACGCCTTGCGCGACGCAGTCGATGCTGGGGACGGGCATCAGCTGCTGGGTGTTTTCACTCGTGCACGCGTTGCCCGCGAGCATTTCAGTAAAATCCTGGCCCGCCGGGCCTATGTGGACGCTATGAACGCCAACGATCTGATTTTCCTGGCCCAACCGGGTGGCCGCCTGACCGGGCGAATCCGCGTACCGGGCGACAAGTCGATTTCCCACCGTTCGATCATGCTCGGCTCGCTGGCCGAAGGCACGACCGAAGTCGAAGGTTTCCTCGAAGGCGAGGACGCCCTGGCGACCCTGCAGGCATTCCGTGACATGGGTGTGGTCATCGAAGGCCCGAACCATGGCCGCGTGACCATCCACGGCGTCGGCCTGCACGGCCTCAAGCCGCCACCTGGGCCGCTTTACGTCGGCAACTCCGGCACCTCGATGCGCCTGCTCTCCGGCCTGCTGGCCGGCCAGCCGTTCGATGTCACCATGACCGGCGACGCCTCGCTGTCCAAGCGCCCGATGAACCGCGTGGCCAACCCGCTGCGCGAAATGGGCGCGGTGGTCGAGACTGGCCCGGACGGCCGACCGCCGCTGACCATTCGTGGCGGCAGCAAGCTGAAGGCGCTAACCTACACGCTGCCGATGGCCAGTGCACAGGTCAAATCCTGCCTGCTGCTGGCGGGCCTGTATGCCGAAGGCAAGACCACCGTCACCGAGCCGGCCCCGACCCGTGACCACACCGAGCGCATGCTGCGCGGCTTCGGTTACGCGGTCGAGAGCAACGGCCCGGTCGCTTCGCTGCAATCCGGTGGCAAGCTCACCGCTACCCGTATCGAAGTGCCGGCAGACATCTCGTCGGCGGCGTTCTTCCTGGTGGCTGCATCGATTGCCGAAGGCTCCGAGCTGGTGCTCGAGCACGTTGGCATCAACCCGACCCGCACCGGCGTGATCGACATCCTGCGCCTGATGGGTGGCGACATCACTCTGGAGAATCAGCGTGAAGTCGGCGGCGAGCCCGTGGCCGATCTGCGCGTGCGCGGCGCCAGGCTCAAGGGTATCGATATCCCTGAAGAGCTGGTGCCGCTGGCCATCGACGAGTTCCCGGTGCTGTTCGTGGCCGCTGCCTGCGCCGAAGGGCGTACCGTGCTGCGTGGTGCCGAAGAGCTGCGGGTGAAGGAGTCTGACCGCATCCAGGTCATGGCCGACGGCCTGATTACCCTGGGCATCAAGTGCGAGCCGACCCCGGACGGCATAATCATCGACGGCGGCCAGCTCGGCGGTGGCGAAGTGCACGGTCACGGTGACCACCGAATCGCCATGGCCTTCAGCGTTGCCTCGCTGCGTGCCAGTGCGCCGATCCGCATCCATGATTGCGCCAACGTCGCCACCTCGTTCCCGAACTTCCTCAAGCTGTGCGCCGACGTCGGCATCCGCGTCGCCGAAGAGGGCAAAGCGTGAATAGCCTGGCACCGGTCATCACCATCGACGGCCCGAGCGGCTCCGGTAAAGGTACGGTCGCCGGGCTGCTGGCCCGCGAGCTCGGTTGGCACCTGCTGGATTCCGGCGCGCTCTACCGCTTGCTGGCCTTCAACGCCAGCAATCACGGCGTCGACCTGACCAACGAAGAGCTGCTGACCAAGCTTGCCGCCCATCTGGATGTGCAGTTCATCGCCGCCCAGCCCGGTAAGCTTCAACAGACCATTCTCGAGGGCGAGGACGTCAGCCAGGTCATCCGTACTGAAACCGTCGGTGCCGGTGCTTCGATGGTCGCCTCGCTGCCAGCGGTGCGTGATGCGCTGCTGGAGCGCCAGCGGGCGTTCCGTGAAATGCCAGGCCTGATCGCAGACGGTCGCGACATGGGTACCGTGGTGTTCCCGGACGCGCCGCTGAAGGTTTTCCTCACCGCCAGTGCCGAGGAGCGTGCCCGTCGCCGCTACCTGCAGTTGAAGGGCAAGGGCGAAGATGTTAGTCTGTCGAGTCTGCTAGATGAGATTCGTGCGCGTGATGAGCGTGACACCCAGCGTGCAGTGGCCCCGCTGAAACCAGCGGCCGATGCCATTCAGCTGGACTCTACCGAGTTGTCCATCGAGCAGGTGTTGCAACGTATCAGGAGCGAGCTCGCCCAGCGCGACTTGGTCTGATAGCCAGGAGAGCAGGCGGGGGCACCAGTCAACGTCCTGCCGGCTTTCCTTTACTTAAAACAAACCCACATTGTCTGGAATGTGGCGATGGGCGTCTGTTTCGCCCGAATCTACAGGAATTAAAATGAGCGAAAGCTTTGCAGAACTCTTTGAAGAAAGCCTGAAAACCCTCAATCTTCAGCCGGGTGCCATCATCTCCGGTATCGTTGTCGACATCGACGGCGACTGGGTTACCGTACACGCTGGCCTGAAGTCCGAGGGCGTCATCCCGCTCGAGCAGTTCTACAACGAAGCTGGCGAGCTGACCATCAAGGTCGGTGACGAAGTTCACGTTGCGCTGGACGCGGTCGAAGACGGCTTTGGCGAAACCAAACTGTCCCGTGAAAAAGCCAAGCGCGCCGAGTGCTGGATTGTTCTGGAAGCAGCTTTCGCCGCCGAAGAAGTGGTCAAGGGCGTTATCAACGGTAAGGTTAAGGGCGGCTTCACTGTCGACGTTAACGGCATCCGTGCGTTCCTGCCGGGCTCCCTGGTTGATGTCCGCCCAGTGCGCGACACCACCCACCTGGAAGGCAAAGAGCTGGAATTCAAGGTCATCAAGCTGGACCAGAAGCGCAACAACGTTGTCGTTTCCCGTCGCAGCGTGCTGGAAGCCGAGAACTCCGCCGAGCGCGAAGCCCTGCTGGAAACCCTGCAGGAAGGCCAGCAAGTCAAAGGTATCGTCAAGAACCTCACCGACTACGGCGCATTCGTGGACCTGGGCGGTATCGACGGCCTGCTGCACATCACCGACATGGCCTGGAAGCGCATCAAGCACCCATCGGAAATCGTTAACGTTGGCGACGAAGTCGACGTACGCGTTCTGAAGTTCGACCGTGAGCGCAACCGCGTTTCCCTGGGTCTGAAGCAGATGGGCGAAGATCCGTGGGTCGCTATCACTGCACGTTACCCAGAAGGTACCCGTGTACAGGCTCGCGTTACCAACCTGACCGACTACGGCTGCTTCGCTGAGCTGGAAGAAGGCGTTGAAGGTCTGGTACACGTTTCCGAAATGGACTGGACCAACAAGAACATCCACCCGTCGAAAGTCGTTCAGGTTGGCGACGAAGTGGAAGTCATGGTTCTGGACATCGACGAAGAGCGTCGTCGTATCTCCCTGGGCATCAAGCAGTGCAAGTCCAACCCATGGGAAGACTTCTCCGGCCAGTTCAACAAGGGTGACAAGATCACCGGTACCATCAAGTCGATCACCGACTTCGGTATCTTCATTGGTCTGGACGGCGGCATCGACGGCCTGGTTCACCTGTCCGACATCTCCTGGAACGAAACCGGCGAAGAAGCAGTACGTCGTTTCAAGAAGGGCGACGAGCTGGAAACCGTCATCCTGTCGGTTGACCCAGAGCGCGAGCGCATCTCCCTGGGCATCAAGCAGCTGGAAGACGATCCGTTCTCCAACTTCGTTGCTGTCAACGACAAGGGCGCTATCGTCAAGGGCATCGTGAAAGAAGTTGACGCCAAAGGCGCCATCGTCACCCTGGCCGACGACATCGAAGCCACTCTGAAAGCTTCCGAAATCAGCCGTGACCGCGTTGAAGACGCGCGTAACGTCCTGAAGGAAGGCGAAGAGATCGAAGCCAAGATCATCAGCGTTGACCGCAAATCGCGCGTCATCAGCCTGTCGATCAAGTCGAAAGACGACGCTGAAGAGCGTGAAGCCATCCAGAGCCTGAAAAACGCTCCGGAAGCGGCTGCCGACACCACCATGGCTGCGCTGCTGCGCGAAGCTATGGCCAAGCAGAACTGAGTTCTGTTTGATCGGTAAAAAGGGGTGGCCTTCGGGCCACCCCTTTTTTTTTGCCTGCGATTTCGTTGATGTAATGCGTTTCGTGAAGGGCGGTTTAACACGGTGTCAAACCGCCGAGAGCACGGGAGCAGCCCCAGGCCTCTCCAGCTCAGCGAGCAGCAGTTTGTTCGCTTGGGGTGCCGGCTGCCGAGTTAGCGCCCAAGGTTTTGAGGTCTGCAGCCGAAGGTGTGAACGTGACGGTATAGCGACTCAGGTCGCTTTCGTTTCGCTGGAAATGCACTGCGACTCGCTTGCCTTGCCACGAGATGGTCTTCATCTCATAGGAAGCACCCGAGCTTAGCTGGATCCGGCGGCTCAAGCTCGAGCTAGGTTGCCCCAGGGTATCCGTCAGAAAATCATTGACCAATTCGAGGCTGCTGGAATTGCCGGTCAACATCAGCTGACTGACAGCGTCGTCTTTCACGGCCGCGAAAAGCTGGTATCCAGAACTGATCGGAAGGTAGGGCAATCCGTGAATCTCATACTTGTCAGGATCCGTGGTGCTTGTCCGGCACAGCGTCGCTTGGCGTGGGTTGCTGTCAGGGCATTCAGGAACCTGGGCTTTGAAGTCGCCCTGAAACGGGACGCCTAGAAACTCTGATGGCTCATTGTCCCAAGGCTGCGGCTGGCCGCCGGATTGAGCAAAGCTGACCGAGGTGCTTAAGAGGGTCGCAAGTGCGAGCGAAAGGGGAGAGATCCGCATAAACGATCCTTGTGAGTACGACTCAACGAGCAAGGTAGGTTAGGTATTTTTGAATCCGCTTCAAGTCAGATCAAAGCAGATGTGTCCTACTCGCGATTATGACAAATCCTACAAGGCTTAGGTGTGTCGCGCTGACGATTTTCACGTATACGCTGGCTACCTTTCCGGTTTATGACATCAACACTGCCTCCAGCAAAAGGCGGCATGACCGCCAAAAGCGGGGGTCAGCTCTTATTTCTTAACAAATCCAATCTTGAATTTTTTTATTAAGTCAAGAACCACCCTGTTCAAATCCTTCCGAGCGTGCTACAAACTGATTAAGCAATGATCTAGCTGCTTGATAACGAAGGGAAAAATATGACGAAGTCGGAGCTGATCGAACGTATTGTCACCCATCAGGGGCTGCTCTCGTCCAAGGACGTGGAGTTGGCCATCAAGACCATGCTTGAACAGATGTCCCAATGCCTGGCCACCGGAGATCGTATCGAAATCCGCGGTTTCGGCAGTTTCTCCTTGCACTATCGCGCTCCGCGGGTAGGTCGCAATCCCAAGACCGGCCAGTCGGTCGAGCTCGAAGGCAAATTCGTGCCGCATTTCAAGCCGGGCAAAGAGCTGCGTGACCGGGTCAACGAAGAAGAGCACGAGCACACTTGAGTCAGAAGGAGCAGTCTGATGCGTAACCTGAAGCGCGCCCTGGCGGCGTTGTTTGTGCTGCTGCTGGCGGCTGTCGTGTTGTTCTTCGTGCTGGAGAATCAGCAGGCCGTATCACTGGTGCTCTTCGGTTGGTCGGCTCCGGCCTTGCCTGTGGCGGTACCTGTGCTGGCGGCTCTGGTCGTGGGCCTGGCTGTTGGTCCGCTGCTTGGTGCTTATGGGGTGCAGCGTAGCAAGCGCAAGATTCGCGCATCTGCACGCCAAGCGCTGCTCGACGGCAATTGATGAAGCCGCCTACAGCTTCGTAGGAAAGCTTCACCTATGCGCGCAGTTGGGGGAGTGGAGTAATAGGCATCCATTCAGAAGCCCAGGCGAGCGCTTATTCATATGCAATTCCCTAGCATTTCCCATCACGGTGGTACCCGCGGCGTAACCGGTTCCTGCCACCGGCTCCATCTGGATTCGACTACCAGCCTGTTGGTGGATTGCGGCCTGGAGCAGGGCGCCGAGGCGTCCTCAGGGGCGGGTTCGCTGCCTCCCGATTTTGCAGTGCAGGGTATCCAGGCCCTGGTGATCACTCACGTGCATCTCGACCATGTCGGGCGAATCCCGGCACTGCTCGCCGCTGGTTATCGTGGCCCGATCCTTTGCAGTGAGCCATCTGCAAAGTTGTTGCCACTTGTTCTGGAAGATGCCTACAAGCTGACCATCAGCAGCGAGCCTGCCCACGTAGCACGATACCTTGAGATCATCGATAGTCTGGTAGTGCCGGTTCCCTTTGGGAATTGGCACACAGTGGTCGAAAAATCCGAACTCAAGTGCATGATTCGTTTGCAGCGTGCCGGGCATTTACTGGGCTCCGCCTACGTGGAATGTGATGTGCAAGCGGCGGACGTCAATCAGCGTATCGTCTTCTCCGGTGACCTTGGTCACGAAGGTAATCCATTGATGCGCCAGTTACAGCCACCGGAGCGGGCTGATGTTCTAGTATTGGAAAGCACCTACGGTGACCGCCTTCATCCGGATCGCAGTGATCGCCAGCAGCAGCTCGAGCGGGTCATCGATCGCGCGCTGCAGGACCGTGGCACCATCCTCATTCCCGCATTCAGCCTGGGCCGCACCCAGGAGTTGTTGTTCGAGCTCGAAGATATCCTTCACCGCAAGGCGCTGCTTGGCGACCCTGCTGTAGTGCAGGGCGATGACACCTATGCATGGTCGCAGCTACCCATAATTCTCGACTCGCCATTGGCACAGCGTATTACGGGTGTCTATCGACAGCTGCATGACTACTGGAATGACGAGGCCAGAGCGCGGTTGGATCAGGGGCGCGACCCCTTGGGGTTTGGTCAGCTGGTTTGCGTCGATACACACGCACGTCACCGGCAGGTGGTGAATTACCTGAAGAGCACCGGACGCCCGGCGATTGTCATTGCTGGGAATGGGATGTGCTCAGGCGGGAGGATTGTTGGCTATCTCAAGGCGATGCTGGCGGACCCGCGGCATGAGGTGATGTTTGTTGGCTACCAGGCCAAGGGCACTCCTGGGGCTGTGATCCAGGCTAGTGAAGGTGCGGAAGGATTTGTGCAGATTGATCTGGATGGTGAGCTGTATGAGATCCGGGCCAAGGTGGTTTCGCTTGGAGGCTATTCGGGGCATGCGGATCAGGCGGGGCTGGTGAGATTTGCGCTGGGTTGTAATGCGCGGCAGGTAGTGTTGGTGCATGGTGAGGGACGGGCGAAGCAGGTGCTGGCACGGGTATTGAGGGAAACGTTTGCGGCGGCGGGAAATGAGCTGAGCGTCACGATTGCGGAATGACCGTTGGGCGGGAAGCGCGTAATCTGGCAAAAAGTGAGGAACTTCCTTAGGTCGGGTCTCTCTACTACTGATTAACGCGAAGCGATTGAAATATCGCAGGCAGGTTGGCAAATTGCCGCTACGCTGGACCCGAGAGGGGGTGGGAGGGCCTTGCGGCTTGAAGGTGGCCCCCCTCTGTTGACGCAATCAGACGGACCCAAGGAAAAAAAGACTAAATGCGCAATGAACGCGAGCGCCTGAGTGGTAGTGATGAGATTGACCTGGTTGAGCTTGTGCGGGGGGTTTGGCGGCAAAAGCTTTGGATGGCGCTAGTCGCGGTACCGGTGATTGGAATGGCTTTGGCTTATGTGATGCTCGCTTCTCCGGTGTACGAGGCGAAACTTTACATTCGGCCCCCTACTCAGAATGAGATTGCACAGCTGAATTTCGGTCGAGGGGAGGGTACGGGGTTGGCCCCGCTGAGCGCCAAGGATGTATACAGCATTTACTTGAAGGCGCTTCAATCAGAAGCGGTGCGCGATAAATTCTTCCGAAATGCCTTTCTTCCCACGGTAACCCAAGATGAGCGTCAGGGCTCGCGCGACTTGTTGTATGCCCAATTCAACGGCATGTTGACTGTGGCTCTGGCAGCCAGGGATATGCCTGATCGCTTTGTTATTACCGCTAGTCTTGAGGATCCGCGGTTAGCTGCGATGTGGGTGTCCAACTATGCAGAAATAGCCGCAGAGCGGGCGAAGGATGAGCTGTTAAGCGGTGCTCGCAGCGACATATCAATCATGGCAGACAACCTTGAGCAACAGATACGGGCTTCGCGTGCCAGTGCGAGTAATCAGCGTGCCGACCAGATTGCGCAGCTTAAAGAAGCGCTGCGGATCGCGAAATCCATAGGTCTGGAGAAGCCTCCGATAATTTCAAACACCTTGTCCAGCGAGGTATCTGCCGGCATGGGTGGCGCTCTCACGTACATGCGTGGAGCAAAGGCTCTGGAAGCTGAGATTGCCAACCTCGAGGCTCGGTCTTCTAACGATCCCTACATACCAGGTCTACGCGAGAGGCAAGAGAAGCTTAATTTTCTGCGCAATCTGAAAATTGACCCTTCGCTTGTTGCCATGTATCAGCAGGATGGCGCAGTGTCTCAGCCGGATAAGCCGGTAAAGCCGCGCAAGGTGATCATCATGTTGCTCGCGGTACTGGTAGGCATCGGTATGGGGGCGTGTGTAGCGATCGGTCGCGAGCTGTGGCTGAGACGGCGACACATCGAGTGATTGAACTTAGCTAGCTAAAGCAGGTCGCGGGGGCGTTGTTGTCGACTGCGGAAGGTGTAACAATGCGCACTCGCCGCCGATGACATGGATAGCTGGAAGAAGGTGCAAGAAGCGCTTGCCTGCCCTGCCTGTCTTGGGTGATAACACCGTTAGCTAGCAGGCAAATCATTTTGAATATTGATCCACGTGGCCCCTATGTGGCCGCTTCTGGCGAAGTAGACCTCTTTGGTCTTTTCCGTACCATCTGGCGCAGGCGTGCTTTCGTCCTCGCAACGGGGTTGACTTTCGCGATCATCGGTGTGGCACTGAGTTACGCCATTCCTCCAGTGTACGAAGTCTCTACCACCTTGCGTCCAGTTGAACTCAATCAACTGGATGCATTGAATCGCTCGAAAATCTACTCACTACCCCCGGCAGAGGCGTTGAAAAGGGTGGGGGCAAAACTGGATTCCTATAATGCAAGGCTAGAGTTTTTTCGAGCCAGGCCTGATCTGATCGAAGCCTTCCAGGATGAAGGGCAGAGTATTGAACAGGCTTTTCAGGAGTTCAACAGTACTGCACTTAGCGTGGTTCTGGCTGACCCCAAAAAAACCGATGTGTTAAGCGAATTTATTGGTTTGAAGATGCATTATGGGGAAGATATCAATGGCGCGGCTGTCCTCAATGATTTTGTAGATTATGCCATTGAGCAAGAGCGGAACGAGCTGTCCAGGGATATGCAGATCATTTTGTCCAATCGGATGCTCGAGGTAGATGCCAAACTGAACTCCGCGCTTTCAGAATACCGGGCTGGGAACGATGGGCGTATCGCTCGTCTCGAGGAAGATGACGCTATCAAGCGTGCGCAATTGGAGGATGAGCTCAAGGCTTTGCGTGTGCAATTGAAACTGCAGCGTCAGGCACGTTTGGCAGAGCTTGGTGAGGCGATATCCATTGCCAGTAGCCTGGGCTTGAAGAAGCCATCTACACCATCCCTGATGGCTGATGAAGTTTCCACCAGCGGTAATATCATCCGTACCGAAGTTAATGGTCGGCCGGTTCCGTTATACTTCATGGGCACAGAGGTGCTAGTGGCTGAGCGAGCAGCCTTGCTCAAGCGTACGTCTGACGATTTTGTTGAGCCAAGAATCGGCCAGATACGTAAAGAACTTATTCTGCTCTCTAATAATCGCAGCGTAGAGGCTATTAAGGCGCGCGCAAACGAGCAAGATTTCCTGGAGGGCGTCGAAGCACTGCGGGTTGAGCGTGCTCGCTTGCAATCCATTGATACTCAACTGCTTGGCTTGCGTCTCGTCAGTATCGACCAGCGAGCGGTGGCTTCTGGTAAACCGATAAAACCACGCAAGGTATTTGTTGTGGTAATTGCATTGGTAGTCGGCCTCGCTCTAGGGGTGATCATTGCTTTGGTGCGGGCAGCTTTCAAGAGTCGTGTGCGTCAAATGCGTACACTAAGGCTAGGGGATGCTGTTGCGCCCGTATTACCTGAAGGCATTTCGCGTCAGGGTGGTGTAGTGTTGTCGGAGGCTTAGATCAGGCCTTCGCAAGGTTGATGGTATTTCGATGGCCTTCTGTTTGTCGGTTTCAGAGGAAAACACCGATGGAATGCGACAGCTGAACAGCCTATGATTGTGGCGCCTTTCATTTTTGGCAGCCATCGGGCGTGTCAGGCAGGCGCTTTGCCGCGGAGCGACGAGTACGTGCTGCTGGTGGATGGATTCACTCGACTGACGAATGAATCACTGTAGGTTCTTTGACCCGTTATGCAAAAAAGGCGACGGGCGGTTAAATTCAAGGTGAGTTGCTAAGCATGACAGACAAGAATACGGTGGTTGAAAAGTTTAAAAGCCGACAGGCGTTGATTGGTATTGTCGGTCTCGGTTATGTTGGCTTGCCATTAATGCTTCGTTATAACGCGATTGGTTTTAACGTATTGGGCATTGATATTGATCGCAGCAAGGTAGAAAAGCTCAATCGTGGTGAAAGTTACATTGAGCATATACCGGGATCTAGTATTGGCAAGGCACGCCAAACCGGTTTTGAAGCGACCGTTGACTTTAAGCGTGCCAGTGATTGCGATGCGCTGATTCTTTGCGTGCCGACGCCGTTGAATAAGTATCGCGAGCCAGATATGAGCTTTGTGATCAATACTACCGATGCACTCAAGCCTTATTTGCGTGCCGGTCAAGTTGTCTCGCTGGAAAGTACAACTTATCCAGGTACTACGGAAGAGGAGTTACTGCCACGCGTGCAGGAGGGTGGTTTGGTAGTCGGTGAGAACATTTATCTGGTTTATTCACCTGAGCGTGAGGATCCGGGTAACCCTAATTTTGAAACCCGCACCATTCCAAAAGTAATCGGTGGCCATACACGCGAGTGTCTTGAAGTAGGTGTCGCGCTGTATGAACAAGCAATTGACAAAGTAGTACCTGTCACCTCGACCAAAGCTGCCGAGATGACAAAACTGCTGGAAAATATCCATCGCGCAGTGAACATCGGCTTAGTGAACGAGATGAAGATCGTTGCCGATCGTATGGGAATCGATATTTTCGAAGTTGTCGATGCAGCGGCCACCAAGCCATTCGGCTTCACTCCTTATTATCCCGGCCCCGGGTTGGGTGGACACTGTATTCCCATCGATCCATTCTATCTTACCTGGAAAGCTCGAGAATATGGCTTGCATACCCGTTTCATTGAGCTTTCAGGTGAAGTGAACCAAGCAATGCCCGCCTATGTTTTGGGCAAACTCATGGATGGCTTGAACGACAGTGGCAAGGCGTTGAAGGGCAGTCGCGTTTTAGTGCTTGGCATCGCGTACAAGAAAAACGTCGACGACATGCGCGAGTCACCTTCTGTTGAAATCATGGAGCTCATCGAGGCCAAGGGGGGAGTTGTTGCTTACAGCGATCCACACGTACCGGTCTTCCCTAAGATGCGTGAGCACCATTTTGAACTCAGCAGTGAAGCATTAACTGCGGAAAACCTGGCCAGCTTTGACGCTGTGGTGCTGGCAACTGATCACGACAAATTTGATTATGAGTTGATCCAAGCTAAGGCTCAACTGATTGTTGATAGTCGAGGTAAATACCGCGATGTCACGGCCAATGTGATTAAAGCGTGATCAAAAGGTTTACTGTGTTCCACCTGGGGTAATAGCCGGGTGGTTTTTTCGTAGTTTTGGAAGGTTGACGCATGAAAAACTTTGCTCTGATCGGCGCCGCTGGTTACATTGCCCCGCGACACATGCGAGCCATCAAGGATACCGGTAACCGTCTTGTCTCTGCCTATGATGTGAATGATTCCGTAGGCATCATCGACAGTATTTCCCCTCAAAGTGAGTTTTTCACTGAGTTCGAGTTTTTCCTGGATCATGCTTACTCGTTGAAGCGAGATCCGGCAAGCACATTGGACTATGTCGCTATTTGCTCGCCCAACTATCTGCACTATCCACATATTGCTGCCGGATTACGTTTGGGGTGCGACGTTATCTGTGAGAAGCCGCTTGTTCCAACTCCGGAAATGCTTGATGAACTCTCTCTCATCGAGCGGGAAACTGGTAAGCGGCTTTTCAATATTCTTCAGCTTCGGCATCATCAAGCGATTATCAAGCTGAAAGAGAAGGTTGCGAGTGAACAGCGAGCACACAAGTATGAGGTTGATCTTACCTATATTACGTCTCGTGGTAACTGGTACCTGAAAAGTTGGAAGGGGGATCCACGAAAGTCGTTCGGCGTAGCGACAAATATTGGCGTGCATTTCTATGATATGCTGCATTTCATTTTCGGAAAGCTACAGCGTAACGTTGTTCACTTTACGTCGGAACATAAGGCTGCAGGCTACCTGGAGTATGAGAAGGCGCGTGTGCGCTGGTTCTTGTCAGTTGATGCCAATGACTTGCCGGAATCTGTTAAAGGCAAAAAGCCAACTTATCGCTCGATCACCGTTGACGGTGAGGAGATGGAGTTCTCTGAAGGCTTTACGGATTTGCATACTACTAGCTACGAAGAAATACTTGCTGGTCGTGGATATGGCATTGAAGACGCGCGCCACTGTGTTGAAACTGTGAATACCATCAGGAGTTCTGTTGTTTCGCAGGCAAAAGACAATGAGGCGCATCCATTTGTCCTTGGGCTTTATCGCTGATAGAGCGTAATGTTTAGGGTGGTCTTGGACCACCCGACTCAGCATGTAATTACATATATTCACAAGGTCTTGGCTAGCGTGGTTACCATTAATCCATCCCCCTCTGCCGTATCGGGCTCGCCAACACCAGTTGGGGGCGTCCGCCTGGATGTCCAGGGGTTGCGCGCGGTCGCAGTCTTGGCTGTCATTCTCTATCACGTGAACGGGGGGTGGCTAAAAGCTGGGTTTATTGGTGTTGATGTATTTTTCGTCATATCCGGATTTATTATTACGACCTTGTTGACTGAGGCGGGCCGCAAGGTTGATTTGTTGGCGTTCTATGTCGGTCGCGCTAAACGGATTGTACCGGCCTACGCGGTCATGCTTACGATTGTCTGCGTGCTTTCAGCCTTTCTATTCCTTCCGCCGGATTTTAGTTTTTTCTATCGAAGCCTTAAATCGGCTGCACTTTTCGTCAGTAATCATTATTTTGCTGAGTTTGGTAGCTATTTTGCGCCCAAGTCCGAAGAGTTGCCTTTGCTGCATACATGGTCGCTGGCCATTGAAATGCAATTTTATGTATTTTTTCCATTGTTGATATTGTGCTTGCCACGGTCGTGGCATCTGCCGGCATTGTCATTGATTGCGCTGGTTTTGTTTGTGTGGTCGGGTATCCAGGTTTTATCGGGTCAACAGGATAAGCTCTACTTTTCTTTGATTGCGCGTGTGCCTGAATTCATGGTGGGGGCAATCGTAGCTATTGGTGTGCGCCACGCCGTAATGTCCTCACTATCATCGACGCTTCTCGGTGTGTTGGGCGCAGCACTGCTTATTGTTGGTTTTCTATTCATTGACAAAGGAAGCTTTCCAGGTTTTTTCTCGATAGTGCCTTGCATCGGAACGGCAGCGATAATAATCGCGCGCCGTGGGCCTATCAATGATTTGCTCTCGACGCGTGGCCTGGTTTGGCTGGGCGGCATCTCCTACTCGCTCTACCTTTGGCATTGGCCAGTTCTAGCATTTATCCGGTATTACACGGGGCAGTATGAGCTCGGTTCAGGATGGGTGGTATTGGCTCTGATAGCATCTTTGGCGTTGGCCTGGTTGTCGTATCACTTCGTCGAAGTGCCGGGGCGAAGGAAGTCGAATACCGCTAAACCTTTTGCAAAATGGGCTGCCGCAGCAGGCCTGATGCTTCTATTCATCCTGCTGGCGCGCCATGGCAATCGTCTATTGGATAGCCCGTTGACCGAAGAGCAAAAACGCTATGCGGACGCTGAACTGATTTGTCATGGGCATCAAGTGGGGGACTGCAAGCGAGGTGCCGAAGAAGTACAACCTTCCATTCTGGTAATTGGCGATAGTCATGCAGCTCAGCTAAATTACTTTTTCGATCAAGCTGGCAGTGAACTAGGTATAGCTTATCGCGTGTTGACGGCGAGTAGCTGCGTACCTATTCCAGGCTTTGATATTGAACGCTTGCCTGAATGGGCTCGAGAAGCTTGCAAGGCACAGATTACTGCTGTGGAAGAGGCGCTGCCGCATGCAGATAAACTCATAATCGCTGCCATGTGGCAATACCAGATGCAGAGTGTACCTTTCGTAACGGCGCTGAAGTCATTTTTAGATAATGTCGAGCGCTCCGGCAAGCAAGTTATTGTCATGGGGCAGGTGCCGATGTTCAGTTCTAATGTACAGCGCGTCAGGCGTTTTCAGGAAATCGGATTACCTGCTTCTCTTTCGTTAGCCGATGACTGGCGTATTGCCAATCGCCAGGTCGAGGTATTAGCAGCAAGTCATAAGTCGGCGCATTACGTGGACTTCTCAAGTTCGACTTTTTTTGCAGATGCCCCTTACGAGCAGGGCGATCTGATTTACTTGGACAATCAACACTTGAATGAGGTCGGCTCGCGTCGCTACGGGCATTTTGCTGGCGCGAAGTTACAGAGCTTGTTTGAGCAAACCCAATCTGAGGTGAGTCTTAAGCAATGAACCACTATCAACATCCCAGTGCGATCGTCGATGAGGGCGCCCAGATTGGTGCAGGGTCGCGTGTATGGCACTTTGTGCATGTCTGCGCGGGTGCGCGCATTGGAGCAGGCGTTTCCTTGGGGCAAAACGTCTTTGTCGGCAACAAGGTAGTTATCGGAGACCATTGTAAAGTTCAAAACAATGTTTCGGTCTATGATAATGTTACGCTTGAAGAGGGCGTATTCTGCGGGCCCAGCATGGTTTTTACCAACGTTTATAACCCGCGCTCTTTGATTGAACGTAAAGATCAGTATCGCGACACCCTGGTAAAGCGGGGGGCGACCCTGGGGGCAAACTGCACGGTTGTTTGCGGTGTCACTATTGGTGCGTTCGCTTTCATCGGCGCGGGTGCCGTGATAAACCGTGATGTGCCTGACTATGCTCTGATGGTTGGTGTTCCCGCACGTCAGATCGGTTGGATGAGTGAGTATGGAGAGCAGCTGGCTTTACCGTTAAGCGGTGAGGCATCGGTCATGTGTGGGCACAGCGGTGCCACCTATATGTTGCAAGGCAACGTTATCTGCAAAATGGAAGCTGTTAAATGATCGAGTTCATTGACCTGAAAAAGCAGCAATCACGCATCAAAGATAACCTTGATGAGGCCATTCAGCGAGTTCTAAGCCATGGCCAGTACATCTTAGGCCCTGAAGTGTCAGAGCTTGAAGAGAAACTGGCGTCTTTCGTTGGTGTCAAGCACTGTATTACGTGTGCCAACGGAACTGATGCTCTTCAAATTGCTCTCATGGCCTTAGGCGTCAAAGCTGGTGATGAGGTTATAACGCCTGGATTCAGTTACATTGCCACTGCCGAGGCCGCTGCAGTGCTCGGTGCCAAAGCTGTATACGTTGATATCGATCCTAAGACCTACAACATGGATGCAGACCTGCTGGAGGCACGGATCACGGACAAAACCAAAGCAATTATTCCTGTCTCCTTGTACGGTCAATGTGCAGATTTTGACAAGATTAACGGAATTGCAAGCAAGCACAACATTCCCGTTATCGAAGACGCAGCGCAGAGTTTCGGTGCCGTTTACAAAGGCAGGCGCTCCTGCAGTCTCAGTACTGTAGCTTGCACGAGTTTCTTTCCGAGCAAGCCGCTGGGTTGCTATGGTGACGGCGGTGCTATGTTCACCAATGATGATGAGATTGCATTGGCCTTACGGCAAATTGCGCGGCACGGGCAGGATCGTCGATATCACCACGTCCGGGTAGGGATGAATAGCCGTTTGGATACGCTCCAGGCTGCGATTATCTTACAAAAACTCGCTATCTTCGATGAGGAAATTTCGCTTCGTCAACAAGTGGCTGATCTATACGAGGCAAAATTGAGTGGCTTGGGTTTGCTAAGCCTGCCTTACATAGAGAAACACTCAACTAGTGTTTATGCTCAATATACAGTGAGGGTTGCTGATCGTCCTTCAGTGCAGGAGACGCTCAAGGCTGAAGGAATTCCTAGTGTCGTTCACTACCCCATTCCTCTGAATAAACAGCCGGCAGTAGCTGATGAAAGCGCCCTTTTGAATGTGGGTGACGAAGTCGCTGGTCAGGTGCTAAGTCTGCCCATGCATCCGTATCTCACGGAAAAAGAGATCAACCTTGTTGCTGCAGCCCTAGAGAAATGCTGACTCGAATTTATTCGAAGTTTAACACTGGCTTTGTTCGCGCCGTGGTTTTGGTGGCGGGTGGAGCCTTTGTGTCTCAAGGGATAATTGTTGCTGTCACTCCGGTCCTGACACGGTTATTTAGCCCGGAAAGCTTTGGGGTGCTCGCGGCCTTTACATCGGCCCTCACGATATTGATATCACTTGCATCGCTGAAGTTTGAGTTGGCTATTCCTCAAGTAAAGGTGGAAAAACAAGCCTTTGAGGTGGCAGTACTATCTTTTTATATTCTCGGCGTGTTGGCCGTGATATCAATAGCCCTGGTGGGTGGCGCACGGCTGCTGGTGCCTGTCTCTTTTCAGGATTATTACTGGTTAATTCCCCCGGGCTTGCTATTTGCCGGGGCATTTCAGATTGCGACGTACATCGCTATCAGAAATAAGGACTTTAAAGGGCTGACCAGCGCCAATATTCAGCGAAGTGTGGTTCAATCTATTCTGCAGGTGGCAGCTGGCTTGGCCTCGCTGGGTGGCTTTGCATTAGTTATCTGTTATGTAGTTAGCCAGGCTACTGCCGGCTTGCGTATTATTAGCAGGGCCTTTGAGGGGCGCAAGGCTCCCAGCAGGCTCAGGCTGGTAGCGCTTGTGAAAAAGTATAAAAATTTCCCATTCTTGGCTGCGCCTGCAGCCATGCTGAATGCTGCTGCGCTAAATGTCTCCCCATTTGTCATCATCTACACATTCGGTATGCATGAAGCGGGGCTTTTTGCGCTTGCGCAACGGGCAATGGGCGTGCCTATGGCGTTCTTGGGTACAGCAATTGCGAATGTCTACTTATCTGAAATACCAAGGGTTGTTGAGGCTTCCAGGTCGGATGCCGTTAACTTCTACAAACGTTCCTTAATAAATCTGACGATTGCAGGGTTACCTGTGGTCATTCTTGGGGCCGTGGTCCTCTATTTTACAGTTGACATGATTTTTGGCGCAGAGTGGTCTGAAGCATCAGGGATCATGATCGTGCTGGTTCCAATGTTTCTTGGGCAGTTCGTGGTGTCACCGTTAAGCCAGACGTTAAATGTGATTCAGCGACAAGATGTTCAACTGAAATGGGATTTTGCAAGACTCATCGTGCCCAATTCTGGCTTGGTGATTACCGCCGTTTCAGGCGCGAGTTTCGCCATGAGTATGTTGGCGTTTAGTATGCTGATGTTTGTCATGTATGCAATCAATGTTCTTGTGACGTTGCGGGTTCTGAAAGATTAAACACGGATTGAGTTCTGGGGGTTGTAGAGAAATGAAAGTATTCACCGTCGTAGGTGCAAGACCACAATTTATCAAAGCTGCTGTGGTGTCGAGAGCGCTTTCCGAAGCAGACTTCCCAGTTAGAGAAATTCTGGTTCATACGGGACAGCATTATGACAATAATATGTCGGATGTTTTTTTCGATGAGTTGAGTATTCCGAAGCCGGATTACAATTTGGGCCTGGGTGGCGGAACCCATGGGCAGAACACCGGTAAGATGATTGAGGGTCTTGAAGCTCTGATACTTAAGGAGCAACCAGATTGGGTACTGGTCTACGGGGATACTGATAGCACCCTTGCAGGCTCGATTGCCGCTGCTAAGTTACACATACCGATTGCGCATGTCGAAGCCGGTTTGCGTTCTTTCAATCGAGCCATGCCTGAGGAAATTAACCGGGTTCTAACTGATCACGTCTCTAGCGCGCTGTTTGCACCTACTCTAGTTGCCAAGCTCAATCTTGAACGCGAAGGTATCAGCGCGGACAAGATTCATGTTGTCGGTGACGTGATGTGTGATGCGACGGCGTTCTACAAGAGCAAGGCTGAAAAGCCTAGTTGGTTTGAGGCGCTCAATCTCGCCGAGTATGAGTTTATTCTTTGCACAATCCATCGTGCAGAGAATACAGATTCGGAAGTGCGCCTGAGAAATATTGTACAAGGGCTTGAAGCATCGCAGTTGCCTATCATTTTGCCTCTCCATCCTAGAACGCGTAAAAAAATGAAGGATTTGGATGTTGCCTTTTCTGGCAATATTCATGTCGTGGACCCGCTTGGCTATCTTGAGATGAATTGGTTGGAGTCCAAGTGCAAGATGATTGCTACCGATTCAGGGGGGGTGCAGAAAGAAGCTTACTTCCATGGTAAGTTCTGCGTGACACTTCGAGACGAGACTGAGTGGGTCGAACTTACTGAGAAAGGAGTGAATGTGCTCGTAGGTGCTTCTGCCGAGAAAATTACGTCGGCACTTCAGTCCCCTGTTGATTATGGATTTGGTGAGGACTTGTACGGTAACGGTCGGGCTGCTAGCAATATAATTCAGGTGTTGAAGAAGCTGGTTTGATATAAATTACTGCGATAATTAATGTGCAAGGGTGAGTCAATTGTATAGAGGGTTGGGTGCCAAATTATTCTCCCCGCGATTCGGGTTCTACCTGTTCGTGTGTGCCGTAGGTTTTACCTACGGCATATTGCCATTTTATTTGTATTCCTACGGAGGAGCCAGCGAGTATTTTTTGCAGCTTTCGCTTCTTACTGTCGTAGCTATACTCGCACTTTTTTCAGGCTACATGCTTCCTGTGCTGGACGGGCAATTTGTGCCGGGTGCGCCGAGAGTTATTTTGTCGAGTAGATTGTTTAATTTTGTTGTGTGGGCATTCTTTTTCATATTTGCATTTTATACGTTTTACACTGCCCCTTCCATACCGTTGCTAAGTGCAATTCAAGGGGCGGGTGCTGATGATCTCAGTCAGCAGCGAGGGGACTTTTTTAAAGGGCGGAGTGGTTTTGAGGCTGTCTTGCTGTATTTGAGTACTATTTTCACAACTGTGTTGATTCCATATAGCTTGGTACTGATGTTTCTGAACGGGTCGGCACTCAGGTATCTGTTTCTCCTGGTTGCGTTCGCCTTTTGTATCAGTTTTTTGCAGAAGTCGCTTTTTTTAAATGTGTTCATGCCTGTTATGGTATGTTTTGCTTTGTCCGGCAGGCTGTCGTTTAAGGCGTTGGTTATATGCATGGCTCTAGCCGTCCTTTTGTTGTTGGCAGCAGTCTTTATATCGTTGGGTGGTGGGGGGAGCGGCGCCAGCTTTGCAGAGAGCACGCCGCTGGCAGAGTACTTTTCAGCCACCTATTTGCCCTCCGGTGGTGGAGATTATTTTATCTGGCGTGCGTTCGCAGTGCCGCTATTCACGGCAACAGATACGTTGCAGGTACACGCAGAAATTTTCAAGGGCGATTGCCTGATGGGGGCGACTAGTCTTCTTCTGTCTCTTCTCACTGGTGCTGAGCGAATCAATATCGAGCGCTACGTGTTTCAGCATCAGTTTGGCAGTTGGAATGAGATTGCCAATGCTAATGCTGTATTCATAACGGATGCTTTTGTTAATTTTGGTTGGCCCGGCGTGGTACTTTTCAGCATGCTGATCGGACAGGTGTTCAGGTGGTTCAGGCTATCTAAGGACATAGCGTTTAAGTCGCTCTGGCCCGTTTTCGCGTTTACCTTGTTTTCCGCGTCGCTGATAGGTATGCTTATAAGTAATGGCTTTGTGTACATGTTGTTACATGCTTTGTTGATTCGGGTTAATCTGGGCGCAGGGAATAGAGCTATCGCTGGCGATCAAGTCGATTCGTCAAGTGTGCAAAAGGTGCATGTAGAATGAATATTGTTTTTTTGGTTCATTATTTTCCGCCGGTGAATAGCTCTGGTGCGAAACGCGTTGAAGCGATCTCGAAATATCTTGCAGCTGACGGGCACGATGTCACGGTTATTACAACTAGTAAAAGCGCATCTGATGGTCGCTTTACAGAAGTCTATCCGAAAGGTGTTCGCGTTATAGAACTTGATGCCTTCGGTCGCTTGCAAAAATCTCAAGAATCGTCTGGCGTTTTCGAGCCGATGTATACAGAGCGTCCTTCGTTGAAGCGACGAATAAAAGATGTTGTCTTGAATCTTTTCGGTCAGGTGCCTGATCCTCGGCTTCCATTCGCGATTTCTTTCGCGAGCCCTTGGATGAATGTGGATGTTAAGAATGTTCTGGCCAAAGCGGATGTTGTAATCGGATCCGCTCCTCCTTGGCCAATGCTACTTGCCGCGGTTATTTGCAAGAAGCGATTCAAAGTTCCTTGCGTTCTGGATTATCGTGATCACTTTAGTGAATGTCATGAAATGCCAGGTGGCGCATTCGCTAAATGGTTAGAGCTCAAGATAGATAGGTGGCTGGTTGGGAGCGCCAATCAACTAGTAACCATTTCTGAGCCGATGAGTTCTTATTACCGGACTATGTCGCCAAGTGTGGCAACGATCATGAATGGCTATGATCACGAGGTGCTCGATGCGGCCAGGCTTCAAGCAGGAGTTCCAGCTGATGGAACTGTTGTGCTTCGCTATATGGGAATCGTTTCACCGGGTCGAGTGCCACATAACATCATGCAGGCATTGGTGAAGCTTAAGCAGGTTTCCCCAGAGTTGTTCGGGCGCTTTCGCATTGAGTATTACGGCGGTGCGGATTTGATCAAGGATGCCGTCTCTCGGCAGTATCCTGCCATTGAGTCTGCATTCTCCTATTACTCAGCAGTTCCTTATCTGGACTCGCTGCGTTTGATTGTCGAGGCGGATTATTTGATTTTTGCAGAGACGTCTTCAACCCAGACGTTGAGTGCTCAAGGTATTTTGACTACCAAGCTCTTTGAATACTTGGGCGCGGGCCGACCTGTGCTTGGTGATATTTCAACTGAAACGTTGGCGGGATCATTCCTGAAGCGTGCTGGCGATGAAAATGTGATTGGTGTTAGCTCGGAGATTTTCTTCGAAAGATTTTGTGAGCCCGAATTTTATGAGCGCAAGCCTAACTCGGTTTCGGAGTTTGCTCAGGGGTTATCGCGGCGCTCGCAGGCGACACAGTATGCGGAAGTCATTGGCCAGGCAAAGGCAAGAGATCACAAATGAATATGAAAAACCCGAATTATAAAATCTGCACGTCTTGCATTATGGATACTTCGGATCCCAATATTGCATTTGATACTCAGGGCGTTTGCGAATACTGCAATAACTTCAACAACAACATCAAGCCTAACTGGGATACTGGCGCGGCGGGTGAAGCCGAGTTGATGAAAATCGCTGAAAAGATCAAGGCTGATGGCAAGGGGCGCGATTATGATTGCATTATCGGCCTGAGCGGTGGCCTAGACAGCTCCTACCTTGCTTACGTTGCCAAGGAAAAAATGGGCTTGCGCCCTTTGCTGTTCCATGTCGACGCTGGTTGGAACACTGACCAGGCTGTCGGCAATATCGAACGTCTGGTGGATGGTCTTGGCCTTGAGCTCTTTACTGATGTCATCAACTGGGAAGAGATGAAAAGCCTGCAAGTGGCCTTCCTCAAGGCGCAGGTGCCGGATCAGGATATCCCTCAAGATACCGCTTTTTTCTCTGGCCTTTACAAGTTCGCCAAGGCAAACAAGATTAAATATGTCCTAACCGGGGGTAACTACTCGACAGAGTGCTGCCGTGAGCCAGAGGAGTGGGGCGCCTACCCTGGTATCGACACAACCCTGATTAACGATATTCACGGCAAGTTCGGCAAGCGCAAGCTCAAGTCGTTCCCATTGGTAGATGTACTGTCGTACAAGATTTACTATCGATATATTCTGGGTATGCAAGTTGTCCGGCCATTGAATCACGTTCCCTATGTCAAGCATGAAGCGGAAGCGACGCTGGAGCGCTTGTTCGGCTGGAAGCGATTCCAGCACAAGCACCATGAGTCCCGGTTCACTCGTTTCTACGAGGACTACTGGATGCCGCGCAAATTCGGTTACGAGAAGCGCCGCGCGCATTTCTCCAGCCTGATCATGACCGGGCAGATGACACGTGAAGCAGCGCTGGAACGCATCGCCAAGCCTGAACTGGACGAAAATTTCCTCAAGTCAGAATTCGAGTATGTTGCTCACAAGCTGGACTTGACTGTGCCCGAGCTTCAAGGCATTTTCGAGGGTCAGAACAAGACCTTCCATGACTACAAAAACAAGCGTTTCTTGATTGGTATCGGCGCTCGGGTGCTCAGTGCCATCGGACTGGAGAGAAGGCTGTTCAGATGATCACCATCATTGACTATGGTCTCGGCAATATCCAGGCCTTCGTTAACGTCTATCGACGCTTGCACATTCCCGTGGCAGTCGCACAGAACGCCGCACAGCTGGACGGCGCGACAAAGCTGATCTTGCCTGGGGTGGGCGCTTTCGACCACGCGATTGAGCGTCTGGATGCATCGGGTATGCGACCGACGCTGGATGAACTGGTACAAAAGCACAAGGTACCGGTGCTCGGTATCTGCGTCGGCATGCAGATTCTTGCCAATAGCAGCGACGAGGGCAGCCTGCCGGGTTTGGGTTGGGTACCGGGGCGGGTGCGCTCGTTCAAGTCGGTGCCTGACCTGACCGATCTTCCATTGCCTCACATGGGCTGGAATGACGTAGCGGCGCTCGATGACAACGCCTTGTTCAAAGGTTTCGAGGAGGAGGCACGCTTCTATTTCCTCCATTCGTACTTCTTCGAGTGTGAGCAACAGCAGCATCGGGCAGCCATGTCTTCCTATGGCTTGGAATTCAGCTGCGCCGTACAGGCAGAAAACGTATATGGTGTGCAGTTCCATCCAGAGAAAAGCCACCATTTTGGCGTAGGCCTGTTGAAAAACTTCGCGGAACTGTGAGCGGAAACTGACAAATGCTAAGACCCAGGATCATTCCATGCTTGCTCATCCAGGACGGTGGGCTGGTAAAGACGGTCAAGTTCAAGGACCCGAAGTACGTCGGAGATCCCATCAACGCGGTGAAGATCTTCAATGAAAAGGAAGCTGATGAGCTGATCGTCGTCGATATCGACGCAACCGCACATGGTGTCGAGCCAAACTACACGCAGATTGCCAAGCTTGCCGCCGAGTGCCGCATGCCGCTGTGCTATGGCGGTGGCATACGCACTGCCGAGCAAGCCAAGAAAATCATCCAGCTGGGCGTCGAGAAAGTTGCCATCAGCTCAGCTGCGCTCGACAACCCGCGCTTGATCACCCAGATCGCCGAAGAAATTGGTAGCCAGAGTGTGGTCGTAGTGCTTGACCACAAGTCTCGTTTACTGAGCAAGACTCAGGAAGTGTGGACCCACAACGGTACGCGCAATACCAAGCGCAGTGTGCTGGAAGTTGCCCAGGAATTCGAACAGTTGGGCGCTGGTGAAATAGTCCTCAACTCCATCGAAAATGATGGAAAGATGAAGGGTTATGACATCGAGCTGGCAAGCAAACTGCGCGCTGCAGTTCATATTCCGATCACCATCCTTGGAGGTGGTGGTTCGCTTGAGGATATGGCTAGCGTGATCAAGGCATGCGGTGTGGTTGGTGTGGCTGCGGGCAGTTTCTTTGTATTCAAAGGGGCCTACCGCGCTGTGTTGATCAGCTATCCAAGTGCTCAGCAGAAAGACGACATCATTTATTCAGCTCTGCGGGCTCGATAACTCTTCAGGCGCGTGGCAAGGGTCAGATCATATGTTCAAGGGTAAAAAGCTTCTCATCACCGGCGGTACCGGTTCGTTCGGCAATGCAGTTCTCAAGCGGTTTCTCGACAGCGACATCGCGGAGATTCGTATATTCAGCCGTGATGAAAAGAAGCAGGACGACATGCGCAAGCGTTACGACAACGCCAAGCTGAAGTTCTACATCGGTGATGTCCGCGATTATCAGAGTGTGCTCAACGCTACGCGGGGTGTTGACTACATCTTCCATGCGGCGGCGTTGAAGCAGGTACCTTCTTGCGAGTTTCACCCCATGGAGGCGGTGAAGACTAACGTCATCGGTACCGAGAATGTCCTTGAGGCAGCCATTCAGAATGAAGTGCGACGTGTGGTTTGCTTGAGCACCGACAAGGCGGTCTACCCCATCAATGCCATGGGTATTTCCAAGGCGATGATGGAAAAAGTCATGGTGGCCAAGTCGCGCAATGTCGATGAAGCCAAAACCGTTATTTGCGGAACCCGTTACGGCAACGTTATGGCGTCCCGCGGTTCGGTCATTCCGTTGTTCATTGATCAGATCCGTGCCGGCAAGGCGCTGTCAATCACCGACCCCAACATGACCCGCTTCATGATGACCCTGGCGGATGCCGTGGATCTGGTGCTTTACGCCTTCGAACACGGCAACAACGGTGATCTGTTCGTGCAAAAGGCACCAGCAGCGACTGTTCAGACGCTGGCAAAGGCCCTGACCGAGTTGCTCGGACAGGACAAGCATCCCATTCAGGTCATTGGCACGCGCCATGGCGAGAAACTTTACGAGGCCTTGTTGAGCCGTGAGGAAATGGCATGCGCCGAAGACATGGGGGAATACTTCCGTGTGCCACCGGATCTGCGTGACCTCAACTACAGCAAGTTCGTCGAGCAGGGCGAAGAGAAGATTTCTCACACCGAAGACTACAACTCGCATAATACCGAGCGCCTCGACGTCGCCGGCATGCAGGCGCTCCTGCTGAAGCTCGAGTTCATCAAGGCCATCCAGCGTGGCGAGCATGCAACGCCGGAGGAGTGATTGATGAAAGTTCTGGTTACCGGTAGCAACGGTTTCATTGCTCGCAACTTGCTGGTTCATTTGGGTGAGCGTAAGGATGTCGAGGTAAGCCTGTTCGCCCGCGGCGATGATCTGAAAGCGCTGCAGGCAAAAGTGGCTGAGGCGGATTGCATCTTCCATCTGGCAGGGGTCAACCGGCCTCAGGACCCCATGGAGTTTGGCAGCGGCAACAGCGAGCTTACCCAACAGCTTTGTGACGCAGTGAAAGTATGCGGGCGCAAGCCGACTGTGGTCTACACCTCGTCAATCCAGGCTGAACGTGATAACCCCTACGGTATCAGCAAGTTGGCGGCCGAGCGCGCGCTGCTCGAACTGGCTGAGCAGCATGGCAGCCCGGTTTACATATTCCGTCTGCCGAATGTATTCGGTAAATGGGCGCGCCCAAACTATAACTCGGCAGTAGCGACTTTCTGCCACAACATCGCGCGTGACCTGCCGGTTCAGATACATGACGAGTCGGCTGCACTGAACCTGGTCTATGTGGATGATGTGGTTCGGCGATTCGTCAGCATCATGGATGGGGCTAAGGTGGCATCCGGCATGGTCGATGTAGAGCCCGTTTATTCCACAACAGTGGGCGCACTGGCTGACCAACTGCGCCGCTTCCGCGGCAGTCGCTCTACGCTGGTGACCGAAAATGTTGGCGTTGGATTGGTGCGAGCACTTTATTCCACCTACCTGAGTTACCTGCCGCCGGAATCGTTTACCTACGAAGTGCCAAAATATGGCGACCCTCGTGGGGTGTTCGTGGAAATGCTAAAAACCCCAGAGGCGGGGCAGTTCTCTTATTTTACTGCGCATCCAGGGATTACCCGCGGCGGTCATTATCACCATTCCAAGACCGAGAAATTCCTGGTGATCAAGGGAAGGGCCAACTTCCGCTTCCGCCACGTAGTCACTGATGAATTCTACGAGCTGCAGACGAGTGGCGATACGCCAACTATCGTCGAAACGGTGCCTGGTTGGACCCATGACATCACCAATATCGGAGATGACGAAATGATCGTCATGCTCTGGGCCAACGAAATTTTCGACCGCGAACTACCGGACACCTATGCCTTGCCAGTCTGCCCCAACCTGGCAAAAGCATGAATTGAGGTTTTTATGAAAAAGCTGAAAATCGTTACCGTCGTTGGCACCCGCCCCGAAATCATTCGCTTGTCGCGTGTTTTGAGCGCGCTTGATGAGCACTGTGACCACATTCTGGTCCATACCGGACAAAACTACGATTACGAACTGAATGAGATCTTTTTCCAGGATTTGGGTATTCGCAAGCCGGACCACTTCCTCAATGCGGCGGGTGCATCCGGTGCTGAGACGATTGGTAATGTGATTATTGCGGTGGATAAGGTTCTGGCCGAGGTGCAACCGGAAGCCATGCTGGTACTTGGGGATACCAACAGCTGCATGGCAGTGATCCCGGCCAAACGCCGCAAGATTCCGACGTTCCACATGGAGGCAGGCAACCGTTGTTTCGACATGCGTGTGCCGGAAGAGATCAACCGTCGTATCGTCGATCACACCGCAGACATCAACCTCACCTACAGCACCATTGCCCGTGACTACTTGCTGCGTGAAGGCCTGCCTGCAGATCGCGTCATCAAAACTGGCAGCCCGATGTTCGAAGTCCTCAACTTCTACCGCGAAGGCATTGAGGCTTCTGACGTGCTGGAGCGCCTGGGTCTGAAGGCAGGCAAGTTCTTCGTGGTTAGTGCACATCGTGAAGAGAACATCGATTCTGACAAGAACTTCCTCAAGTTGGTCGATGTGCTCAACACCGTGGCCGAGCAGTTTGACCTTCCGGTAATCGTCTCTACTCACCCACGTACGCAGAAGCGGGTCGATGCCATGGGCGTGACATTCCATGCCAATGTACGTCTGCTCAAGCCACTCGGCTTCAAGGATTACAACAAACTGCAGCTGACTTCCAAAGCGGTGCTATCCGATAGCGGCACGATCAACGAAGAAGCGTCGATACTCAACTTCCCAGCGCTGAACATACGCGAAGCGCATGAGCGCCCGGAAGGCATGGAAGAGGCCGCAGCGATGATGGTTGGGCTCGATACGGAACGCGTGCTGCAAGGCATGAGCATTCTTGAAAGTCAGCTGCGTGGTGCAGAGCGTAGTTTGCGCCTGGTCGGCGATTACAGCATGCCCAATGTTTCGGACAAGGTCGTGCGAATCGTTCACAGCTACACCGATTACGTGAACCGAACTGTCTGGAAGCGGTACTGAACACGTGGAAGGACTAACGCAAAAGCAGCTGAAGATTCTCGTTGTAACTCAGTACTTCTGGCCTGAGAACATGCGTGTCAACGACATGGTCCGCGACTTTGTCGAAAAAGGCCATGAGGTTACCGTGCTTACTGGGTTACCCAACTATCCGGAAGGGCAGGTGTTTCAACGATACAAGGATGATCCCGCTGCGTTTTCCAGCTATGAAGGTGCTGAAATCGTGCGTGTACCGCTGGTTCCGCGCGGGAAACGTAGTATTCAGCTGGTTTTGAACTACCTGTCGTTTCTGGTTTCGGCATCGATTGTTGGTGCTTTCAAGTTGAGAGGGCGCCGCTATGACGCAATGTTCGTCTATGCAGTGTCGCCGATTCTTTCTGCAATTCCTGCAGTCCTTCTTGGCAAACTCAAGCGCGCACCGGTTTTTGTCTGGGTTCTCGATCTTTGGCCTGAAACGCTTCGCGCGGTGAATGTCATTCATAACCCCAAACTGTTGGGATTGGTCGGCAAAGCGGTGTCCTGGATTTACAACCGTACCGATTATTTGCTGTTGCAATCGCATGGTTTCTTCGACAACGTGCGCCAGTACTGCACGCGGCCTATCGATGCCGAGCGCCTGGTGTACTTCCCCAGCTGGGCTGAAGATGATTTCTCGGCTAAAGACCTTGAGCCTTCGCAGCTGGTAGAGCGTGATGACGCCACCTTCACTGTAGTGTTCGCAGGCAACGTAGGGGAGGCGCAGGACTTTCCGGCGATTCTCGACGCTGCCGAAGCGCTACGCGGGAAGCTGTCCATTCGTTGGGTGATTGTCGGTGACGGGCGAATGAGTGATTGGCTCGAGGAGCAGGTTCGCAACCGGGCGCTGGACAATGTCCTGCTGCTTGGCCGTCATCCGCTGGAGGCCATGCCGCCCTTGTTCGCCCAGGCGGACGCGCTGTTGGTATCCTTGCGCACCAATGATGTTTTCGAGAAGACCATTCCTGGCAAGGTGCAAGCCTACTTGGCTTCCGGCCGGCCTGTGATCGGTATGATCAATGGTGAGGCTGCCCGGGTTATCGAAGAGTCGGGTGCCGGCTTTGCTTGCGAGTCTGGAAATGGCTCGGCGCTGGCCGCCATTACCGAGAAACTGGCGGGCTTGTCGTTGACTGAGCGCAACAGGATGGGCGAGTCCGGGCGCCAATACTATGAACGGGAGTTCGCCAAGCCCGCATTGCTATCGCGTCTGGAGCGTCTGTTCAGCGAGGCTACTTTGAGAAGGTCAGGACGATGACACAAAAGGTTTTTCTTACCGGGGCCAGTGGTTTCGTGGGCAGCGCGGTATTGCGCAGGCTCAGCTCGGAGGGGCGTGAGGTGATTGCCGCAGTGCGCAACGGGGGGGCGAAGCTGCCTGCAAGCGTGCGCACCTTCGCCTTCGAGGCATTCGAAGAGGGTAATGACTGGCATGAAACGCTGACTGAATGCGACGTAGTCATTCATAGCGCTGCCCGTGTCCACGTGATGAACGATACCGAAACCGACCCACTGGCGGCCTTCCGCAAGGTCAATGTCCAGGGAACACTTGCATTGGCGAAGCAAGCGATCGCCGCTGGCGTCAAGCGCTTCGTGTTCATCAGTTCGATCAAGGTCAATGGCGAGGGAACCCGTAAGGGCGAGCCCTATACTGCTGATGATCAGCCCATGCCTCTGGACCCTTATGGCGTTTCCAAGATGGAAGCGGAAGTGGAGCTGCGCAAGCTGGCGCAGCAGTCTGGCCTGGAAGTGGTGATCATCCGCCCTGTGCTGGTCTATGGGCCGGGAGTGAAGGCCAACTTCCTCAACATGATGCGCTGGCTCGATCGCGGTGTGCCACTGCCATTCGGTGCCATCGACAATCGCCGTAGCTTGGTAGCGTTGGATAATCTGGTCGATTTGATCGTGACGTGTATCGACCACCCGACGGCGGCCAACCAGACCTTCCTGGTCAGCGATGGTGAAGACCTGTCCACCACGGCGTTGCTGCGGCGAATGGCAACGGCGCTGGGCAAGAATGCGCGGCTGTTGCCTATCCCGGCCTGGGTCCTGAGCGCAGCCGCTATGTCGCTCGGCAAGCGCTCGCTGTCCCAGCGCTTATGTGGGTCGCTGCAGGTGGATATTCGTAAAACCCGCGAGTTGCTCGGTTGGCAACCACCGGTCAAAGTTGATGTGGCCTTGCTGGCCGCTGCCAGGCACTACCAGGAAACCGTTAAGAAATGATGCTTCTGTGGTCTCTTCTCGCCGTATTGATCGTGTCCTTGGTGATGACGGCTGCATTGCGACGCTACGCCTTGGCGCGCAGTGTCATTGACGTGCCCAATGCGCGCAGCTCTCACACGGTGCCCACCCCACGTGGCGGTGGCGTGGCCATTGTCATGTCGTTCCTGCTGGCGATTGTGGCGTTGATGATGACCGGTTCCGAGCACATCACTACTCTCGTTGCGCTTGGCGGCGGTGGTGCGCTGATTGCGATCATCGGTTTCATGGATGACCACGGCCATATCGCCGCACGTTGGCGGCTGCTCGGGCATTTTGCTGCTGCGGCATGGATCTTAGCCTGGATGGGGGGGCTGGCCCCCTTGTCACTGTTCGGCTGGGAAATGGAGTTGGGGTGGGTCGGGGGCGTGCTCGCAGCTGTCTATCTGGTCTGGTTGCTCAATCTCTACAACTTCATGGATGGGATTGATGGCATCGCCAGTATCGAGGCAATCACTGCATGCTTGAGCGGCGCCCTGTTGTATTGGCTTTCTGGCCTCAACGGGCCCGCCATCCTGCCATTGCTCATGGCCGCAGCGGTGGGTGGTTTTCTGTTCTGGAACTTTCCACCAGCTAAAATTTTCATGGGCGACGCTGGCAGTGGCTTCATAGGCATCGTGCTGGGCGGGCTGTCGTTACAAGCGGCCTGGGTTTCGCCGCCGATGTTCTGGTGCTGGCTGATTCTGCTCGGCGTATTCATTGTCGATGCTACCTACACCTTGATCAGGCGCTTGTTGCGGGGTGATAAGGTGTACGAGGCGCACCGCAGTCATGCTTATCAGTTTGCTTCGCGCAAGCATGGCAAACATCTGCCTGTTACGCTCGCCGTCGCAGCGCTTAACCTGTGCTGGCTGCTGCCAGTTGCATACTGTGTGGCGCGGCTTGGGCTGGACGGCGCTCTGGGTGTGGTTATCGCCTATGTTCCGCTGGTCGCCCTGGCGATTCGCTATCGCGCAGGCGACCTGGAAGATAGGCACTAGAGTTGGGTAGAGCGTTTCGCTTAGGTAATGTGGAAGCCTTCAGAGGATTTATGGATAACGTGCGTACAAAACTGCTAGCTCTGCCACGGCGGCATAAACGGCTGCTGCAGGTCATGACTGATATCGTGCTGATATGGGTTGCCTTGTGGCTGGCTTTTGTCGTGCGTCTGGGCATCGATGAGATGGCCAACCCGATCATCGATCACACATGGCTTTTCGTTTGCGCGCCACTGGTGGCGATTCCGCTATTTATCCGGTTTGGCCTCTATCGCGCCGTGATGCGTTACTTCGGTAACGACGCGCTGATTGCCATCATCAAGTCGGTCACGCTCTCGGCCCTGATTCTCGGTTTCATCATCTACTGGTCGAGCAACCATCAGAATGTGGTGCCGCGCTCGATTACCTTCAACTACTGGTGGTTAAGCCTGATCATGGTTGGTGGTCTGCGCTTGGCGATGCGCCAGTATTTTCTTGGCGACTGGTTCACTGCCGCGGTGCAGCATGTGCCGTTCGCCAGCCGTGATGATGGCTTGCCTAAAGTCGCTATTTATGGCGCCGGTGCAGCAGGCAACCAGTTGGTGGCTGCGTTGCGCATGGATAAAGTCATGCGTCCGGTTGCCTTCATTGATGATGACGCTAGCCTTACCGACCGTGTGATTGCCGGCCTGCAGGTGTACCATCCGGAACAGCTTCAGCGACTGATCGATGTAACGGGCGCTCAAGAGATTCTGCTGGCAATTCCATCGTCCACTCGCACGCGTCGGCGGGAAATCCTCAATTTCCTTGAAGGCTACCCGTTGCATGTCCGGACGATCCCCGGATTCATGGATCTGGCCAGTGGCAGGGTCAAGGTCGATGATATCCGCGAAGTCGATATTGCCGACCTGCTTGGCCGCGATGCGGTCCCTGCACAGCCTGACCTGTTGCAGCGTTGCATTGTGGATCAGACAGTATTGGTGACGGGGGCAGGGGGCTCGATCGGTTCGGAACTGTGCCGGCAGATACTCGGCCAGGCGCCACGCACCTTGCTGTTGTTCGACCATAGTGAGTTCAACCTGTACAGCATCCTGTCGGAGCTGGAACAGCGTATTGCTCGTGAGTCCCTGGCAATTCGCCTGATCCCGATTCTCGGGTCAGTGCGAAACCAGGCCCAGCTGCTGGACATCATGAAGACCTGGCACGTCGATACGGTTTATCACGCTGCGGCTTATAAGCATGTGCCGATGGTCGAGCACAACATTGCTGAGGGTTTGCTCAACAATGTGATTGGTACCTTGCACACCGCCCAGGCTGCCTTGCAGGCTGGCGTGTCCAACTTCGTACTTATCTCCACCGACAAGGCCGTGCGACCGACCAACGTGATGGGCAGCACCAAGCGCCTCGCCGAGATGACCCTGCAGGCACTCAGTCGAGAACTGGCGCCTGTACTGTTCGGTGATGTCGGCAATGTCTCGCAGGTCAACAAGACCCGTTTCACCATGGTCCGCTTTGGCAACGTGCTGGGCTCGTCAGGTTCGGTGATTCCGCTGTTCCACAAGCAATTGAAGACTGGCGGTCCCCTCACTGTCACGCATCCGAAGATCACCCGCTACTTCATGACCATACCTGAAGCTGCACAGCTTGTTATTCAAGCTGGGTCGATGGGCAAGGGCGGGGACGTATTCGTCCTGGACATGGGTGAGCCGGTACGCATCGTGGAACTGGCCGAGAAGATGATTCATCTCTCAGGCTTCAGCGTTCGCTCCGAGCGCAACCCTATGGGCGACATTGCCATCGAGTTTACTGGCTTGCGTCCGGGAGAGAAGTTGTACGAAGAGCTCTTGATTGGAGACAACGTGCTTGCCACGCGGCACCCGATGATCATGAGTGCCAACGAAGACTTCATCCAGTGGGATGCGCTCAAGGACGCATTGACGCAGTTGTTGGATGCAGCCTCGCACGATGACTTTGTGCGGGTCCGCCAGTTGTTGCGTGAAACCGTGATTGGTTATGCCCCTGAGGGGGAGATCGTTGACTGGATCTACCAGCAGCGCCGGCTTGAACCCTGAGCCAACACCCTGACGTGTAGCAGAGTTCGGGCTCCCGTGCCATTTGCCGAACTTCGTTTGGCAAATGGCACGCGTAAGCGCAGCTTCTAGCTCAGCGAAAGGCGCGGGCGGACCTTCAGGTTACCGCGTTGTGCAGTGTCTTCACGATTCGCTCCTGTTGTTGCAACGACAGGCCATGCCACAACGGCAGGCGCAACAGGCGCTCCGAATGCTCCTCGGTTACTGTCAGATCACCATGGGTACGCCCGTAGCGACGGCCTCCAGGTGATGTATGCAGCGGAACGTAGTGGAAAACAGCGTTAATGTCGTTTCTCTTCAGTTCAGCCAGCACATGCCGTCGGTCAATCTCGGGAGCCAGCAGTACGTAGTACATATGAGCATTGTGCTGGCAATCTGCTGGAATGATTGGCCGGCGCAAGAAGCCTTGTAGTTCCAGTGGCTGTAACAGTTCGTGGTAGCGCTGCCAGATCGCCAGGCGGTCTTTGGTGATCTGCTCGGCTTCCTCAAGTTGCGCCCAGAGAAACGCTGCGATCAGTTCACCGGGCAGGAACGATGAGCCCACCTCCTGCCAGGTGTATTTGTCTACCTCGCCGCGGAAGAAGCGGCTACGGTCGGTACCCTTTTCGCGAATGATTTCCGCTCGCTGTGTCAGTGCCGACTCGTTTACTAGCAGCGCACCACCTTCGCCCGAAATAACGTTCTTGGTTTCATGGAAGCTGTAGGCGCCCAAGTCGCCGATGCTGCCAAGAGGGCGACCTTTGTAGGAGGCCATGACCCCTTGGGCAGCATCTTCAACCACTTTCAGCCCGTGGCGAGCGGCGATAGCCATGATGGCGTCCATTTCGCAGGCAACGCCTGCGTAATGCACCGGAACGATGGCGCGGGTGCGTGGTGTGATGGCGGCCTCGATCAGGTGCTCGTCAAGGTTCAGCGTGTCCTCTCGTATGTCCACGAACACCGGTACGCCGCCGCGCAGCACGAAGGCATTGGCTGTCGAAACGAAGGTGTACGAAGGCATGATGACTTCGTCGCCTGGCTGAATGTCCAGCAGTAGGGCTGCCATTTCCAGTGCGGCGGTGCAGGAGTGGGTGAGCAAGGCTATGTTGCAACCACTTGTACGTTCCAGCCAGTCGTGGCAGCGCATGGTGAAAGGACCGTCGCCGGCCAGCTTGTTACCGAACTTGGCTTCGGCGATGTAGTACAACTCTTTGCCGGTCATGTAAGGACGGTTGAACGGAATTTTCTCAGTCATAGGTTGGTACCTTTTAACTATGCCTATTGCACGATCGCCTGGGTGATCTGAACCAGATACTGTCGGTATCTACGCGAGTTCATCTTTCGAAACTGGCATCGTGAAAACAGTCGTTTTTGCTTTACAAGTTCAGGTTCAACGCCTGTAAACGATCAACTTATGCACTGGCAAGCGACTTTGGTCTGCATGAGCAGGCGTGTGCCTCTGTTTGCCCATGAAGGGCTTGGGAGCATGAGTATCTCAAGACGACGATGGACGATTGGGAAATACGAAGTAACGAAAGAGAACGTAAAGGATACCGGCCACTGCGAAAATGGCGAAAAGTCGCACCACTTGGTGAGGAAAACCCAACTTGTCTGAAAGTATGTAAAGGATGCCGATGCTCGCGGTGTAACCGATCACATGTGCAATACAGTAACGAAGGGCTCCATATCCCGCGCGTCCCTGATACGAAAACGAATAGCGCGCATGCCCAAAATAAGCCATCGCAGCGCTTACGGGGTACATGATGGTGACCGCTGTCTTGGGTTCGAGCCATAGCCACGTCAGCAATAGGTAGATCAAGTAACCACGCAGGTTATTTACCACACCAACGATGCCATACCGAACAATCGGATAGCGGGTGCCTTTTCGAAACAGGTCGACGAGGCGCCCGTGACTCGCACTCATCGATTTCACGCGCTATGAGTATTGGCGTAAGCCACCAGATCATCGAGGGTTTGCAGCTGGTCGACCTCTGCATCGTTATTGGTGATGCCATAAGCATCTTGTACGGCCAGGACAATGCTGAACAGGCCAAGGGAGTCAACGCCCTGCTCGGTAATGCTCAACTCGGGTCGCAGTCTGTCCGGTGCCTCGATGGCCTTGGCCTTGCGGATTACATCAACAATATCTTCACGGGTGACGGGCATTGGATATTCCTTTTGTTCTGATACACATTGCTGCTGCGCACGTTGTGCCGAGATGGTGCAGGCTTGGTGATGTGGTTGCCATGCTGCGTCGGAGCCTATCACGAGGTCGGCTTGGCGCTGAAATAGATTTGTCCCAGTTGGCACTCATTCAACATGACGTCGGCACGGGTCAGGCGTGAACCCAGCGTTTGCTTTAGAACGACTTCAGCATGGTTCAGATCCTCGGGCAGCGGCCAGCCAGCGCTGTCCCAGCGGCAAAATACCCATTGTGTGTCGTCAGGCTTCTCAAGCAGGGCCAGATGCAAGGCCTTGTTCATCGATACCAGCTTTTCGATGCTGCTGTGGCCGGAGCTGTCTTCGGCCAGGCGTATGCTTCTGTCAACAGTGTTGATCTGGCAGTGCCGGGTAACCAGCGATTCGTCATAAGGCACGCGAGCCTGCGGTGCGCCTGGTGCAGTCGTCAATCGCGCGAAAAGTCGTTCTTCGCCAATAGTGAATTTAATGACGGCAACATCATCGGGGCTACTGCTTCTTGAAGCTTCTGCCTGTTCTATTTCAAGTTGCAAGTGCTGGGAGGTCATGCGCTGGATGAAAAATTCGATATCACGGATCTCACCCAAGCGATTTATTTGAATAATTTGCATTGCCTGATTCAACATATCCGGCCCCTGGATATAATTGCGTTCCCCTTTGAAACCAATGTCCAGCGGATAGCGTTCCATCAGGCAGTTCCCTTCAGGTAGCGGGCCATGTTCACCCGGTGATTGACGGCAAAGTTACCCGACATCACGGCGCCGGCCGGCACATCGGCCACCACCACTGCGCCCATCTTGATTTGTGCGCCCTGGCCCACGATCAGCCCTTGCGCGATCGATGCCGAAGTGCCTACCCACACTCGATCTTCCAGGCGGCTGCGCCCGGCAATGACGGAGTTGCCTGAGATGACACAGGCCTCGCCCACGTAAGCGCCATGGCCGATGTTGGTCATGATGCCGATTTGGGTGTGTGGACCTATGAACGTGAACCCGCGAAACAGCGACTTGGCAATTACCGCGCCCGAGAGAATTTGGCAGCCCTCACTGATCGTGACGCCGCCGGCATGGCTGACTCGCACCAGCCGCCCGTCGGCCTGGCGAAGGGTGAGCAGGCCCTCGGCCCCGATGACCACATTGGCGCCTATCTCGACGTCGTCGCCGAGTTCGCAATAATCTTCGATGACGCTGTGGGCGCCAATCACCACGCGATTACCCAGTCGGGCCTTGGGCGATACCACTGCGCTGGGATGGATACGGCATCCCTCACCGACTCCGTAGCTCATCTTGGGGAGGATGTCACCGCTGGCCTTGAGGCGCAGATACAGTTCGAAGAACGCGTGGCGCGGGTTCTCGGCGACGATGATTGCCTTTCCGGTGCCAGTCAGTTCGTCGCTCAGCGTGGGTGTGCAGATAACTGCAGAGACGTTTGGGTTCTTTGCGGCCTTCTGCAGGTAATGCAGGGTCTGGCAGTACACCAGGCTACCCGATGTGGTGGTGTCGGCTTCATCGAGAGTGGCGAAGTTGCCGCCCTCGACGATGACTTCAGCGGCGAAATGATCACTGATGTCGAAGCGGTGAACGTGATTGAGGCGAGTGGTCATCAGAGCTTCTCTTCAAAAACCGAAAACTGTTCAACGTTGCTGGCTTCTTCCACCAGGCGGCCAAGGTATTCCCCGAGTACGCCCAGTGCCAGAAGTATGTTGCCGCTCAGAAATGAAACCAGTACGGCCAGAGAGGCCCAGCCTGGTGCGGAATGCTCGGCAAAGATGGATTGGACGATGACCCATACGGCATAGGCGATACTCAGCAAGCTGATCACCACCCCCCAGCCGATCATGAAACGCAGCGGGAGATAAGAGTGGTTGATGACAAGATACGACAACGTCTTGATCAGTTTCGCCACTGAGTAAGTGGTCTTTTGCCCATCGAGGCGAGAGGCATGGCGAATGGGCACGTTGCAAATCAACGAGTGCGGCACTGATTTGAAGAGCATGGCGGCGATGTGCGGGTGCGCGCCTTTGTAGGCGGTCAACTTACGAGCCACGTCGAGGGTCATGGCACGAAAGCTGGACAGCCCCATCGCCTTAGGTTTTCCGATGATTTTGCCCGCGAGGTGCAAATTCACCCGGGAGCCGATGTTGCGCCACCAGTGGTGTTGTTTCTCGCCAGCGTCGATCTTGCCGATGACTACTCGTTTTCCCGCATCGAGTTGTTCGGTGAATAGCGGCAAGTCTTCGGGAAAGCCCTGCAGGTCGTCATCGATGGTAAATACGTAGCCCTTGCTGGCATAGCTCAAGCCACACAGGGTAGCGTGTTGCTGGCCAAAGTTGCGCGCCAGGCGGATGCATCTGACACGACCGTCCTTTTCATGCAGCTCACACGCGGTAATCCAGGTATCGTCCGGGCTGGCGTCGTCAACCAGGATCAATTCCCAATCATCAGTAAGGGCATCCAGTTGCCGCGAGATCCTCTCGTGGAAGATATGCAGCGTATCTTTACTGCGATAGACCGGCACTACCACACTAATGCCTGAGCGTTGGCCGTGAGTAGTCGAAAGGTTCTCGGTGGTAGGCATCATCGTTCACTTTTGGCCAGGCAAGCACGTGCGGTGCCTTCGACGTTGACAGGAGCAAAGAGCACCTGTTCCCGCTCAAAGTCATATCCGCCAGCACCCCGTGCAGTGTGCCAAGTGCCCACTTGGCGATAGTCGTCCGGGAACCGAGCACCTTGCTGCAATAGTGTTTCAGTGGGCAGGCTGCGCGGGCCATCTGGCTCCCAGAGCACCCACGAAACGGCAAGTGTCTGGCAATCCACCAGCGAGAGCGCTTCGCTGGCGCGCTTGAGGCTGCCAGGGTAGCCGCCAACCAGCCATGCCTGGCCGATGTTTTGGGCGCCGAGCGCATAAAGAATTCCCGGCGACTGGCCGGACAGATCGATCATCGGCGTACCCGGCTCCAGCCCGGCCGTTCGAGCAGCTTGGATCGCGCTGAAAAAGTACAGAGCGTATCCTTCAGAGAGTTGGAGCTTGCTCCCATTGACCGATTGAGTGCTGGTGTTGAGCTTCAGGGGTTGGGGCTGGCGGTAAGGTTGCTCCAGACCGGTTTGCAACATAGTGGCTACCATCGCCTGGGTAGCGAGAGTGGCCGGAAGCAGGGGGAACAACGAAGCCTTTTGGCGGATCAGCGGCCCCACCAAGGTCAATCCGGCGAGTAACCAGAAGATCGCGGCATACCCTGCGGTATTCCAGTAGTTGCCATTGGTGCCGAATGCGTACATATGTGGAGTAACTATGAGCACCACGGCCATGACCCATTGCGCGAGGGTGATGTTCGTCAGTGCCTTGAGGCGTCCAATGGTGAGAAGGGCCACCAGAGCGGCCAGCATCACAGCGAAGATCCACAGACTTTGATACGGTCCGAGATTTACAGCCCATAGCGGCTGGCCGAGCACCAGTGATGCCGTTAAAACGAAGAATGCGAGTGACAATGGCAAACTCAGGTACTGCCAACGCTGGTTTTTAGCAAGCAGGAGCCCTGTGGCGATGAAGATGGCGAGGGCTGTCGCCAGCAACGGGTACAGAAGCATGTCGTCCAGCGTAAAAGTGTCGACCCTCAGGATATTGAGCAGAGTATGTCCACCCCCCAGGTCCTGAGTAAGCTGGATACCCTTTTTTATGCGAGCCGCGAACGTGACGACAGAACCGTCGATCAGCCAGGCACTGGCCAGCAATGGAATCAGGGCACTAACGGCAGTGAGTAGCAGCGAGCGCACGGAGCATCGTCGCAACGCCAGCAACCACACGATTACTGCTAACGTTAGCGCCATCGCGCTGCTCGGTTTGGCCATGAACGCGAGCCAACCACCAATACCGATCAGCGTCCAGCCTGCCAGGCTGGCGCGATGCAGAGGTTTGTCCGCCATTAGCAAACCGGTGGCTGTTATCAGCAACGCCTGCAGCGTCAGGCTGTTGTAGCTCGGAGTCACGAGCCAGGTATCGAAGATCAGCAATACGGCTGTTGCCAAGCCAGCACTCAAGGTCGCTCGCAGTAGGCGCTCCTCCGATTGCTTTGGCACGATTGAGTTGAGGAACGTTTGGGACAGTCCCCATGCGAGGGCAAAGGTGATGAGTATGTTTGCTTGCCGCAAGGCGGTGATATCCCCCCCCAGCAGTTGATAGAGCGGGTGGTAAACAAAGCCGAACTGGGTAGTGGAAGCACTGTAGAGATACGGTGTGGAGATCCAGACCAGATAGAAGCTTTCGTCAGTGAAATCGATTCCGTATGCGCTGAACTTGAGTAGCCAACCCAGCAACATCAATGTACCGATTGCGCACGCTACGATCGATGCTCGGCGAAACAGTGCATGCACGGTGTTGAATTCCTTATCGAATCTGACAGGTGAGGACGGATCAGTCATTGCTTTAAAAATGGAGGCACTTTACGCGCTGCTTCGCGTGTTGTCAGTAGCATGAGCCGCACACCGTCCATGCTTTCGCAGCCTTGGTCCTCAAGCCAGGCCCCACCCTAGCCGATACGCTTTCAACGATCTCGATTACACTTACGGCATCTTACCTACCGACCCGCATGAGACCGACCTGAATCCATGACTATCCTGGTTACCGGCGGCGCCGGCTTTATCGGTGCGAACTTCGTGCTGGATTGGATGAACCAATCGGGCGAAACCCTCATCAACCTCGACAAACTGACCTACGCCGGCAATCTGCAAAGCCTGGCCAGGCTGCACGGTAATCCGCAGCATGTGTTCGTGCACGGGGATATCGGCGACGGCCCGCTGTTGCAGCTGTTGCTGGCCGAGCATCAACCGCGCGCGGTGCTGAACTTTGCCGCCGAGTCACACGTCGACCGCTCCATTCACGGTCCGCAGGCGTTCGTCGAGACCAATGTGGTCGGCACCTTCCAGTTGCTCGAAGCGGTACGCAACTATTGGCAGGGGCTGGATGAAACGGGGCGAAAAGCGTTCCGGTTTCTGCATGTGTCCACCGACGAGGTCTACGGCTCGCTCAAGGTCGGCGAGCCGGCGTTCACCGAAACCCATCAGTACCAACCCAACAGCCCCTACTCGGCAAGCAAGGCGGCCAGCGACCACCTGGTGCGTTCTTACCACCACACCTACGGCTTGCCCGTGCTGACCACCAATTGCTCGAACAACTACGGACCTCTGCACTTTCCGGAAAAGCTCATCCCCCTGATGGTCGTCAACGCGTTGGCTGGCAAAGCGCTGCCGGTGTACGGCGATGGTCAGCAGATTCGCGACTGGCTTTACGTGAAGGACCATTGCAGCGCCATCCGACGGGTGCTCGAGGCTGGCACGGTGGGTGAGGTTTACAACGTCGGTGGCTGGAACGAGAAACCGAACCTGGAAATCGTCGAGCGCGTCTGCGCCCTGCTGGATGAGCTGCGCCCCCGGGCAGACGGCAAGCCCTATGCGGAGCAGATCAGCTACGTTGCCGACCGTCCGGGGCATGATCGACGCTATGCCATCGATGCCAGCAAGCTCGAGCGCGAGCTGGGCTGGAAACCGAGTGAAACGTTCGAAACCGGTATTCGCAAGACAGTGCAGTGGTACCTGGACAATGCAGCATGGGTCGAGGGCGTGCAGTCGGGCAGTTATCGGGAATGGGTAGAAAAGAACTACAGCTGCCGTTCAGGGAAGCACGACAAATGAGCACACTCAAGCAACGTAAAGGCATCATTCTCGCTGGCGGCTCCGGCACGCGCCTGCACCCGGCCACACTGGCAATTTCCAAGCAATTGCTGCCGGTGTACGACAAGCCGATGATCTACTACCCGCTGACCACGCTGATGCTGGCGGGCATTCGTGACATCCTGATCATCTCCACCCCGCAAGATACACCGCGCTTCGAGCAGTTGCTTGGCGATGGCCACAAGTGGGGCGTCAACATCACCTATGCCGTGCAACCGTCTCCCGATGGCCTAGCCCAAGCGTTCATCATAGGTGAGGACTTTATCGGTAACGACCTGTCGGCACTGGTGCTAGGCGACAACATCTATTACGGCCACGACTTCCAGACGCTGCTGCTCGATGCCATGGGTCGTAACGAGGGGGCGAGCGTCTTCGCCTACCACGTGACTGACCCCGAGCGCTATGGTGTGGTCGAGTTCGACAGCCGCGGCAAGGCCATCAGCCTGGAAGAGAAGCCGCTCAAACCCAAGTCCAACTATGCGGTCACCGGGTTGTACTTCTACGACCAGGACGTCATCGAGATGGCCAAGGGTCTCAAGCCTTCGCCTCGCGGCGAGTTGGAAATCACCGACCTCAACCGCCTCTACCTTGAGCGCGAGCAGTTGTCCGTCGAGGTGATGGGGCGGGGGTATGCCTGGTTGGATACCGGCACCCACGATTCGCTGCTCGAAGCCAGCGGTTTCATCGCCACCATCGAACGCCGCCAGGGCCTGAAAGTCGCCTGTCCTGAAGAGGTTGCCTACCGTCAGCGCTGGATCGACGCTGAGCAACTCGAGAAGTTGGCCGCGCCTCTGATGAAGAACGGCTATGGTCAGTACCTGCAACGGGTGCTGCGCGACACAATCTTCTGACGCTGAAGGGACTGTGCACGCCTGCCGTGGGATGTTTTACCTGGCGGGCGTGCAACATGCTGTGACGTCTAATCTGGTTACCATTCCCTTGCGACAAATGCTGGGAGAATGGCCTGTGAGCCGCTAGCTTGAGTGGGCAGCCAAGGATCTTGCTGCTTTCAAACTCAACTCACAGGAGTGACCGTCATGCGTAATACCGTCCTCAATTACCTGCTGTTGCCGCTGTTTGCCGGCTTGTCTTTTTCACTCAGCGCCGCGCCTGCGACGGCCACCGCACCGAAGGACCCGATGCCGATGGTCAGCCAGGTTCAAACACCGTCCAGCATGCTGAATCTGAACACCGCAGATGTGCCGACCTTGCAAACGAAACTGAATGGCATCGGCAAAGCGAAGGCCGAAGCAATCGTGGCCTATCGGGACGCCAACGGGCCATTCGCTTCGGTAGATGAACTGCTGGAGATCAAAGGGATTGGCAATGCACTGCTGGAGCGTAATCGGGACAAGTTGGTAGTGGAGTAGGGTAGCTGGCCGGGGCTGGCAATCGTCTGCCCCGGCATCACCGCCTGCAAGTTACCGATCCTGCGCATCCTTGGCATCCGCCTCGGCATTGCGTTCATGCACCTTGCGTAGCTGTTCTTCCGTCAGTGGCAGCTTCTTCGCCGTATCGCGCAACATCATCAACCCGCCCACGATCGAGCCGAGGGCTATGATGAGTATCAGCCAGGCATACCAGGGCATTGTCGTTTCTCCTATGCGCTTTGAAGGCTTCGCTTGTACAAAATATGAGCGATGGCCATATCCGTTGGTTCAATTATAGGAGCCATGACTGTCTGGGCCAATTCTGATGCCGCCCTGGCCCCCAAGGCACGCTCACTTCGTTTACAATGCGCGCCGTTTACGAATTACCAAAGAGACCTTGACCATGTCCGCCTGCCAGACGCCCCTGATCGTCGCCCTGGATTTCCCCACCCGTGATGCCGCCCTCAAGCTGGCCGACCAGCTCGATCCTGCTCTGTGCCGGGTGAAAGTGGGCAAGGAGCTGTTTACCAGCAGTGCTGCAGGCATCGTCGAGACCTTGTGCGAGAAGGGCTTCGAGGTGTTCCTCGACCTCAAGTTCCACGATATCCCGAACACCACCGCCATGGCCGTGAAGGCTGCGGCGGAAATGGGTGTGTGGATGGTCAACGTCCACTGCTCCGGCGGCCTGCGCATGATGGCGGCCTGCCGTGAAGAGCTGGCCAAGCGCAGCGGCCCGCAGCCGCTGCTGATCGGCGTTACCGTGCTGACCAGCATGGAGCGTGAAGACCTGGCGGGTATTGGTCTGGACGTGGACCCGCAGGAGCAGGTGCTGCGCCTGGCTGCGCTGGCCGAAAAGGCCGGCATGGACGGGCTGGTGTGCTCGGCGCTGGAGGCGCCAGCGTTGAAGGCTGCGCACCCTGGCCTGCAGCTGGTGACTCCAGGCATTCGCCCGGCGGGTAGTGCGCTGGACGACCAGCGCCGCATTCTGACGCCGCGCCAGGCGCTGGACGCAGGTTCCGATTACCTGGTGATCGGCCGCCCGATCAGCAAAGCGGCGGACCCGGCCCAGGCGCTGGCCGCAGTGGTCGCTGAAATACGCTGCTAAACCGAATGTCTAGTCCTGAAATAGGTTTACACCTGTTCAGGTAGGCCGACAGGCCTCAAAACGCCCGATGCACTGCATCGGGCGTTTTGTTTTTCAGGGCCATATGGGGCCGTTCTGTGTTGTAGATCTGTACTGCCTCGTCAACCATCTGCCTCGCTTGCTCAAGATCTTCAGGGCTGCTCAACAGGAGTTCCATCTTGAGGATTCCATTGATTCGCTCGGCCAGCGCGTTCTGGTAGCAGTCATATCCATCAGTCATGGAGCACTGAATATCGTGCCGTTGGTGCAGTGACTGGTATAGCGCCGAGCAATATTGGATGCCTCGATCCGAATGGTGGACTAATGGCTGGCGATGACGTCGCTTTCTTAATGCCTGCTTGAAGGCTTGCGCCACTGACTCGGCATGCAGGCTTTCATGGACGTGGTGGCCAACAATTTTCCGGCCGACCTGGAATCGTTTGTCAGGCTGGCAATGCAGCAGATAGTGCAACTTGCGTGTACCCAGACGAGGCTGGCGCATCCGGACTTGCTGAACAAACTTAACCACCCCGTCTGCCTGGCGCTCTTTGCCATCAGCAGCTCGGTTGCGCTTGTAGTAAGCCTGACGACTAATGCCTAGAAACTGACAAGCCCTGGCAATGCTCAGTCCTGCGACTTGGCCTTGCGAGAGGACTTGCCGGATCGCTTTTTTACGACCGAGACACCGTAGTCATTTTTCAGAACATCGACGACCGTCTCAAAGAACTGGGCCTTTTGGCTCATCAGCTTAAGCTGCTGCTCAAGCTCTTTGATCCGCTGCTCTGGAGTGAGCGGTTTGGGGTCAGACATCGCGCAGCTCCTCTCGGCTCGGGCAGAAGCCCCTTGGCTCCATTCCTGCCGACCATGCTTACGCAACCATACCAGAACCGTTGATCGGCCCTGAATGCCATACCGCTCCTGGGCCTGGCCGTAGGTCATCTCGCCTTTTTCGATCTGATCAACCACCGCCAATTTAAAAGACAGTGAGTAATCACGCTGTGTGCGCTTTACACCTCGCTCCATCTGACTCTCCGGAAATTCGGGATGGGAGGTGTAAACCTTATTCAGGACGGGACAAGGCAAAGAAAAAGGGCTGCATTGCAGCCCTTTTTCATGCTTCGCCGATTCAGGCAATAACCAACGGCTGGAAGCCCTTGATCAGGTCATCCAGCGCCTTGATCTGCGTCAGGAACGGCTCCAGCTTGTCCAGCGGCAGTGCACTCGGCCCATCGCACTTGGCCTGGTCCGGGTTCGGGTGAGCTTCCAGGAACAGCCCGGCCAGGCCAACCGCCATGCCGGCACGCGCCAGGTCGACCACCTGCTCGCGACGGCCACCGGAAGCAGCACCGGACGGGTCGCGGTTCTGCAGGGCGTGGGTTACGTCGAAGATGATCGGCAAGTCGTCACAGGTACGCTTCATCACGCCAAAGCCGAGCATGTCCACTACCAGGTTGTCGTAGCCCATGCAGGTACCGCGGTCGCACAGGATCAGCTGGTCGTTACCGGCTTCCTTGAACTTGTGCACGATGTTCTGCATCTGCGACGGGCTGAGGAACTGTGGCTTCTTGATGTTGACCGGCTTGCCGGTCTTGGCCAGGGCCACCACCAGGTCGGTCTGGCGGGCCAGGAACGCGGGAAGCTGCAGCACATCGACCACTTCGGCCACCGGCGCGCACTGGTAGATCTCGTGTACGTCGGTAATGATCGGCACGCCGAACTCGGCCTTGACCTTCTCGAAGATACGCAGGCCTTCTTCCATGCCCGGGCCACGGTAGGAGTGGATCGATGAGCGGTTGGCCTTGTCGAAGCTGGCCTTGAACACGTAAGGGATGCCCAGTTTCTCGGTAACCCGAACGTACTCGGCGCAGGCGGTCAGGGCCAGGTCCTCGGACTCGAGCACGTTGATGCCGCCGAAGAGGACGAACGGGGCGGTGTTGGAGCACTCGATGGTGGGGGTGATCTTGATCATGGTCATCTCTGCAAATCCCTTGTCACTGGTTTCAGTGGCGAGGGGGAATCTTACAAGATCTGCTTTGCCTGTGCCGGCCCTTTCGCGGGTAAACCCGCTCCCACAGGTACTGCACAGCATCTGAAATCTGTGCGATCCCTGTGGGTTTACCCGCGAAAGGGCCGGCACAGGCTTACCCCAATCTCAGACCTTCAACACCAACTTGCCGAAGTTCTCACCGCTGAACAGCTTGAGCAGCGTCTCGGGGAAGGTCTCCAGCCCTTCGACCACATCCTCCTTGCTCTTGACCTTGCCCGTGGCCAGCCAACCGGCCATCTCCTGGGCGGCCTTGCCGTAGTCCTTGGCGTGGTCCATCACCACGAAGCCTTCCATGCGTGCACGGTTCACCAGCAGCGCCAGGTAGTTGGCCGGGCCTTTGACGGCTTCCTTGTTGTTGTACTGGCTGATGGCGCCGCAGATGACGATGCGCGCCTTGAAGTTGATGCGGGTAAGCACCGCGTCGAGGATGTCGCCGCCGACGTTATCGAAGTACACGTCGACGCCTTTGGGGCATTCGCGCTTCAGGCCGGCCAGTACATCTTCGGCCTTGTAGTCGATCACGCCGTCAAAGCCCAGTTCGTCCTTGAGGTACTGGCACTTCTGCGCGCCACCGGCGATGCCGACCACATGGCAGCCCTTGAGCTTGGCGATCTGGCCGACGATGCTGCCCACCGCGCCGGCCGCGCCGGAGATCACCACGGTGTCGCCGGCCTTGGGCTGGCCGACCTCGAGCAGGGCGAAGTAGGCGGTCATGCCGGTCATGCCCAGGGCCGACAGATAGCGGGGCAGTGGGGCGAGGTTGGGGTCGATCTTGTGCAGGCCCTGGGGCTCGCCGGTGAAGTAGTCCTGTACGCCGAGGGCGCCGCTGACATGGTCACCGGGCTTGTAGTCCGGGTGGTTGGAGGCGACCACTTCACCGACGCCGAGGGCGCGCATCACTTGGCCGAGCGCCACGGGTGGGATGTATGACTTGCCTTCGTTCATCCAGCCGCGCATGGCCGGGTCCAGCGACAGGTACAGGTTGCGCACCTGGATTTGCCCGGCAGCAGGGGCTTCGGCAGGCACGGTCTCGAAAGTGAAGTCGTCACGGCGCACGGCGCCGACCGGGCGTTTGGCTAGCAGGAAGCGGCGGTTGGTCTGGGTCATGGCAGGTCCTTGTGGGCGATGAGGTGCAGCAGTCAATTTAACCCGCTGATGCAGGTTGGTCCGCAAAATCACTGGTAAGCATGGTAGCCCAACTGCTGCCTTGATGATGCTGCCCAGTCGGGTGGCCGGCTGACTAGACTCAGGGCCAATTCATCACTCTCAGGAGCAGACGATGAGCATGACCTTTTCCGGCCAGGTAGCCCTGGTCACTGGCGGTGCGGCAGGTATCGGCCGGGCGACGGCACTGGCTTTTGCCCGCGAGGGCCTGAAGGTGGTGGTGGCCGATCTCGACCCGGCCGGTGGCGAGGCCACGGTGGCCTTGATTCGCCAGGCGGGTGGCGAGGCGCTGTTCGTGGCCTGTGATGTGACCCAGGATGCGCAGGTGCGCGAGCTGCATGAGCGGGCCATCGAGGCCTATGGTCGGCTGGACTACGCCTACAACAATGCCGGCATCGAAATCGAACAGGGGCGCCTGGCCGAGGGCAGCGAGGCCGAGTTCGACGCGATCATGGGCGTCAACGTCAAAGGCGTGTGGCTGTGCATGAAGTACCAGCTGCCGCTGCTGCTGGCCCAGGGCGGCGGTGCGATCGTCAACACCGCCTCGGTGGCGGGCCTGGGGGCGGCGCCCAAGATGAGTATCTACGCCGCCTCCAAGCATGCGGTGATCGGCCTGACCAAGTCGGCGGCCATCGAGTACGCCAAGAAGGGCATCCGGGTGAATGCCGTGTGCCCGGCGGTGATCGACACCGACATGTTCCGCCGCGCCTACGAGGCAGACCCGCGCAAGGCCGAATTTGCCGCAGCGATGCACCCGGTGGGGCGTATCGGCAAGGTCGAGGAAATTGCCAGCGCGGTGCTGTACCTGTGCAGTGACGGGGCGGCTTTCACCACCGGGCACAGCCTGACGGTAGATGGCGGGGCCACCGCGATCTGAACATCGACGGGTGCAGGTGCTACGCACCGTGTATAGCCGGCTTACTGATTCGCTGTATATACTCTGGCTCTTCTGGTTTTGGAAAGCGACATGGAGACCGTCAGCGCCCAAAAGCCCGGCTGCCATGCCTCGATATCGGATTTTGCGGCGTGCCGGGGTATCGCCGAGGGGCCCGTGTTCATCGTGGCCTCGGGAGCCTCTGCCAAGGGCTTCCCAGTGCAGCGTTTCGCCGGCGTGCCGATGATCACCGTCAATGGCGCGATTTCGATGTTCGCGGAGCATGGCGTGCGCCCGTATTTCTATGTGTGCACCGACACTGGGTTTGCGCAGCAGCAACCTGATCTTTACGCCAAGGCGCTACGGCTCAGCCAGCGCCTGGCGATCTGGCCGGATGAAATCGGTCTGTTGCCGGTGCCGACCAAGGCGCAGGTTTTCCCGTTGGCCAAGGCAGCCCGCGCCAGCCTGCAAGAATCTCTGTTCAATACCGAGCCAATGTTGGTGCGCAGCCGTACCTTATGGGGTAGCCGCTCGCGCTCGGTAGGCTTCAGCAAGGATCTCTCCCTGGGGTTTTTCGATGCACGTACGGTCGCTTATGCGGCGTTGCAGCTTGCCTGTCACCTGGGCTTCAATCAGGTTTTCCTGGTGGGTGTCGACCTCGACCAGTCGGTCGGGCGCTTCTATGAAGAACCCGGCCAGGCGGTTTCGCGCTGTCACCTGGACGAGTCATTTGAACGGCGTATCCTGCCCTCGCTGAAGCTGATGGCCGATCGGGTTGTTAACGAGCACTTCGCCGTCTACAACCTGTCTGCCACATCGAAGATCCCCGCATCGGTCATCCCCAAGATCAGCCTCGATCAGGCCGAGACGCTTATCCACGGCCGCGCGCCGCAGGCGTTCTTGTGCAGTCACCCCGCGTGACTCGAAACGTTACGGGTTGCTCGGCTGATGTACGCCTTGCCTTGCACGTGGTAACGCCGCGGCAACGGCCATGCACCCCGCCAGCAGCACCCCACCAAACCCCAGCAAGGCCACGCCCGAGCCAAGGTGGTCGCTCAGCACCCCGGTCAGGATCACCGGCACGCTGAAGCCCAGGTAGGCCAGCAGGAAGAACCCTGCACTGGCGCGGGTCTTTTCGGCGCCGGCCATTTCATTCACTGCCGCCAGCCCGCCGAGGTAGATAAACCCATAGCAGGCGCTGCTGGCCGCCACCGCGCCGGCCAGCACCGCCCAGAGGCGGCCGCTGTCGGCGCCCCAGGCCAGCAAGGCATAGCTGCACGGCAAAATTGCCATGCCCAGCAAGGTGGCCGCGCGGCTCGACATACGCCTGGCCAGCGGCTGGAACAGCAGGCCGCAACTGATCACGCAGAATGTCGAGAACCCCGACCAGGCGCTCAAGCCGTGCTGGCGCAGGATCCCGGGCAGCAGGGCGATCACCAGCCCGACGCAGGCCCAAGCCAGCAGAATGGCCAGGCCATAGACCACGCTGCCTTGGGGGTAGCAGGGCAGGCGCAGCATGGCACTGCGTTGCGCCGGTCGCGGGTCGGGCAAGCGCCAGACGAGCAGCACTGCAACTGCGCCCAGTAACAACTGCAGGTGGAAGCTGCCGGGCGTCAGGCTCGGGCCTCGCAGCAGGAACAGGCTGGTCAGCGCTGCGCCCAGGCCAAAGCCCAGCGAGGTGCTGGCGGTGACCCAGTTGGCGGCGCGGGCACTGGTGTCGGCGCCCATCAGTTCCGTCATGTAGGCGGTTGCCGTGGCCGAGGCCAGGCCGGTGCCCAGGCCCAGGAAGAAGCGCGCCACGCCGAGGGTCTGCAAGCTTGGAGCAAACAGCATGAGCAGCGTGGCAATCATCGACAGCGTGAGCGCGGTGAGGATCAGTGGCCGTCGCCCGACCCGGTCGGCCAGCCCACCCAGGGCCAGCAGCACCGGCAGCACGCCCAGCACGTAGCCGGAGAAGGCCACTGCGGTGGCAGCGGCGCCCTGGCCGGAGAGGTCGGCATAGATGATGTACAGCGGGGCCTGCAGGTTGACCGCCAGAGTGATCAGGCACAGGGCGAAGGCCAGCAGGGCGGGGGAGTGACGCGAGGGCATTGGGTACGATCCTGGTTCTCGGGTTGTCTGTACCGGCCCTTTCGCGGGTGAACCCGCTCCCACACGTACAGCAAAGATGCTGGAATCTGTGGGGATCCTGTGGGAGCGGGTTTACCCGCGAAAGGGCCAGTTCAGGAGACATTGCCCTCAGAGCAAACACCTAACAAGGCACACCCAAGCCCCATTTGTGCTTAACTGTTCGCTCAAAATAAGCAAACACCCACCGCCATGCACTTCACCCTCGACCGCCAAAGCCCGATCCCGCTGGTGCAACAACTCACCGGAGAACTCCAAGCCTGGATCGAACAGCAGCGCCTGCGCCCCGGTGCCCGTCTGCCGTCGATCCGCACACTGGCCCGTAACCAGTCGGTCAGCGCCTCCTGCGTGATCGAGGCCTACGACCGCCTGGTCGCCAGCGGCTGGCTGGAGGCGCGTCACGGCACTGGCTTCTTCGTTGCCGAGCGCAAAGTCACCCTGGAAAGCGACAATCCGCCGGTCTGGGGCGAGGCAGGCGACGGCAGCTGGCGCCAGTTCCGCGAAGGCCACGACGAACTGCTCAAGCTCGGCTGCGGCTGGCTGCCGAACAGCTGGCGCGCAGACGTCGAACTGGCCCAGGCGATCCGCCAGGTCAGCCGCGGCGCCCCCCAGGACCTGTTCGACTATTGCCCGCCGCTGGGGCTGGCCAGCCTGCGGCTGCACGTGCACAAGCGTCTGGCGCGGCTGGACATCGCTGCCGGCCCCGAACGTATCCTCACCGTCCAGGGTGCCAGCCATGGCCTCGACCTGCTGGTGCGGACCTTGTTGCGGCCCGGCGACACCGTGCTGGTGGAAAACCCTGGCTATTACAACCTCTACAACCTATTACGCCAGCATCAGGTGCACATGCTGCCGGTACCGCGCACGGCGGCCGGCCCTGACCTGGCGGTGCTCGAACGTCTGCTGGCCGAGCACCGCCCACGCTGCCTGTTCACCAATAGCCTGTACCACAACCCCACCGGCACCAGCCTCGCACCCAAGGTTGCCTATCGTCTGCTGGAGCTGGCCCGCGAGCACGACCTGCGCATCATCGAGGACGATATCTACGCCGACTTCCAGGAAGGCCCGGCCACCCGCCTGGCCACCCTCGACAGCGAACAGCGGGTGATCTACCTGGCCAGCTTTTCCAAGACCCTGAGCAGTTCGCTGCGGGTCGGCTACCTGGTGGCCGATGCGCCGCTGCTGGCGCGTCTGGCCGAACTGAAGATGGTCAGTGGCATCGGCACCTCGCGCTTTGCCGAGCAGGTGGTCGGGCAGATGCTGGCCAACGGCAGCTACCGCAAGAGCGTGCAGCGTCTGCGGGTGCGGCTGGGCCAGCACATGGCCAAATTGCTCGGGCAGTTGGAGCAGTACGGCTGGCAGGTGTTCTGCGAGCCATATGGCGGCATGTTCGTCTGGGCGCGGGTGCCGGGGCGTGACTTCGCCAGCCTCGAACGCCTGGCGCTGGAGCATGCGGTGTTGCTGACCCCGGGCAGTGCCTTCGACTACCAGGGCGCCGGCAGCGACTGGCTGCGCATCAATGTCGCCTACGGGCAGGACACCCGCGCCCAAGGCTTCCTTCAGCACGCAGGGCGACCTTCAGCTAGCTGATCGCGACACGCTCATAGCTATTTGACACCATTTTGGCGCCAACCTCTTGTTTGCAGGGCAACAAGGTTGCCACGCTTGGCCCTTGGCAAAACCTTGCACGGTGAAGGGGAATCGGCGATGGCGACGAGCAGGCACGGTGTTCTGGCCAACCTGGGCATGGCCCGTAAACTGGGCCTGGGGTTCGCCTTGGTGTTGCTGCTGACCGTCGCGGTCGCAGCCATCGGTATCGCGGCGCTGCACAGTGTTGGCCAGCGCTTCGACGGCCTGCGCCAGCTGGGCCAGATCAATACCGACCTGCTGCGGCTGCGCCAGCACGAGCAGGCCTTTGCCCTGCGCTCCGACATCAAGGAGGCCGAGGCCTTGCGCAGCGGCCTGCAAAACCTTGCCGAGCGCGCCCGCAGCCTGCCAGCACTGGCGGCGGCCGAGGCTGACCTGGCGGCTTACGGCCAGGCCTTTGAAGCCTTCGTCGAAGCAGTGCAGGCCAAGGAGCTGGCGCTGGACATGGCCAGTTGGTCGGTGTCCAGCGTGGCCAACAACCTCGATGTGCTGCAGGCCGGCCTGGCCGACGATGGCACCTACACCCTCAAGCAGTCCCAGGGCCAGCAAGGCGGCGAGTTCCTTGAGCAGGCCGGGCAGGTGGCACAAGTGTCGCGGCTAATGTTGCAGGCCATGGACGAAGCGCGGGTACGTCTGGACAAGAGCCGCAAGGGCGAGGAGGGGGAACAAGGCCGCATCGCCCAGACGGTCGAGGCGGCGCAGCTGGTCGAACAGCTCAAGGCTGCGGTCGCTGACGCGGGTTACCAGAGTGTCCTCGGCGAGGTGGCCGGGCACATTGCCAGCTTCTCCGACAAGCTTAATGAATACACCGACCTGCTGGGCAAGGAGCAAGGCATCAAGGCGCAGTTGCAGGCGCGTGCCGAGCAGGTCACGGGGCGGGTCGACCAGGCCTATGCCGTCGATCAGCAAGCCATGCAGGCTGAACTGGCGCGCAACAGCCTGGCCATTGCTCTGGCCACCGGGCTGGCGTTATTGGTGGGTGTGCTCGCCGCCTGGCTGATCACCCGCGCCGTGGTCGGCCCGCTCAAGCGCGTGATCGGCCGAGCCCAGCGTATTGCCGCCGGCGAGTTGAGCCTGGACAGCGAGGCGCCGCGCAGCGATGAAGTCGGCCAGTTGATGCAGGCCATGCAGCAGATGGCCGCTGGGCTGTCTGGCGTGGTCAGCGGGCTGCAGCAGGGCATCGAGCAACTGGCCGGCAGCGCCCAGGCGTTGTCGGCGGTCACCGAGCAGACCAACCGCGAAGTCGGCAGCCAGAAGGAGGAGACCGAGCAGGTGGCCACGGCCATGCAGCAGATGACGGCCACCGTGCACGATGTGGCACGCAATGCCGAAGAAGCCGCACAGGCGGCGCAGGCCGCCGATGACAAGGTTGACGCCGGCCAGCGCGTGGTGCGCGAGAGCATGCAGCGCATCGAGCAGCTGGCGACGGCTGCGGACACGGCTAGCGCCGGCATCGACAGCCTAAGTGCCGAGATTCACACCATTGGCGATGTGCTGGAGGTGATCAAGAGCGTCGCCGAACAGACCAACCTGCTGGCGCTCAACGCAGCCATCGAGGCGGCCCGGGCGGGTGAGCAGGGGCGTGGTTTTGCGGTGGTGGCCGACGAAGTACGGGCACTGGCCCGGCGTACCCGGCAGTCGACCGAGGAAATCGAGCGGCTGGTGGCCAGCCTGCGCGGCAATGCCCAGCAGTCGGTGGCGCAGATCCGCGGCAGTACCGAGCTGGTGCGCCTGGCCGTGGCTGATGCGCTGCAGACCGAAAGCGCGCTGGGCAGCATTGCGGTGGCGGTGTCGTTGATTCAGCAGATGAACCAGCAGATTGCGGCGGCGGCGGAGCAGCAGAGTTCGGTGGCCGAGGAAATCAGCCGTAGCGTGACGCAGATCCGTGGCAGTGCCGACCAGGCGGCGCTGGCGATGCAGGACAATGCCCGGTCCAGCATCGAGTTGGCGCAGCTGGGCAATGACCTCAAAGGCATGGTCGGCCATTTCAGGCTGTGATTACCTGTGCCGGCCTCTTCGCGGGCGCGCCCGCTCCCATAGAGATATCACAAGGCCCGAGAGCGGTGATATCCCTGTGGGAGCGGGCGTGCCCGCGAAGAGGCTGGCACAGGCAATGAATTTCTTCAGGCCTTGCGCGGGTTGAGTATCAGCAAGGTCAACACCCCCGCCACGATCCCCCAGAACGCCGAGCCGATCGAGAACAGGGTCAACCCCGAAGCCGTCACCATGAAAGTAATCAGCGCCGCCTCGCGCTCCCTGGCCTCGCTCATGGCCACGGTCAGCCCGTTCATGATCGAACCGAACAGCGCCAGCGCCGCAATCGACAGCACCAGCTCCTTCGGCAGCGCCGCGAACAAGGCCGCCAGGGTGGCGCCGAACGTGCCGGCAATGCCATAGAAAATCCCGCACCACACCGCTGCGGTATAGCGCTTGCCCGGGTCTTCATGGGCGTGCGGCCCGGTGCAGATCGCCGCACTGATCGCCGCCAGGTTGACCCCGTGCGAGCCGAACGGTGCCAGCAGCAGCGAAGCCAGACCCGTCGTTGAAATCAGCGGCGAGGCGGGCACCTGGTAGCCGTCGGCGCGCAACACGGCCACGCCAGGCATGTTTTGCGAGGTCATGGCCACCACGAACAGCGGAATGCCGATGCTGATGGTCGCAGCCAGCGAGAAGCTTGGCGTAGTCCACACCGGGGTCGCCACTTCCAGCTTGAAGCCGCTGAAGTCGAGCAGGCCGAGGGCGCCGGACAATGCCGTGCCCACCAGCAAGGCGGCAAGCACGCAGTAGCGCGGCGACAGGCGCTTGACCAGCAGGTAGCTGAAGAACATGCCGAGCACCAGCAGCGTGCGGTGCTGGGCGGCCACGAAGATTTCGCTGCCGATCTTGAAAAGGATGCCGGCCAGCAAGGCCGAGGCCAGCGACGCCGGGATGCGCTTGACCAGGCGCTCGAAGCTGCCGGTCAGGCCGCAGATCACCACCAGCAGCGCACAGGTGATGTAGGCACCGATGGCCTCGCCGTAGCTGACCCCACCCAGGCTGGTGATCAGCAGCGCCGCACCGGGGGTCGACCAGGCTACGGTGATCGGTGTGCGGTAGCGCAGCGACAAGCCGATACTGCACACCGCCATGCCGATCGACAGCGCCCAGATCCACGAAGAGATCTGCGCATTGGTCAGGCCTGCTGCCTGGCCGGCCTGGAACATCAGCACCAGCGAACTGGTGTAGCCAGTCAGCATGGCGATGAAGCCGGCGACCACCGCCGACGGGGAGGTGTCTGCCAGGGGCCGCAGGCGTGCGGAGGTGGCATCGGTCATTGGGTTGGGTCCTTGTCCATGTGTAAGCAGTTTTTTCAGACTAACGCGAGCCGAATTGATCCTTGCCATACAGCAGGCATTGCTTTTAGCCGTACAGTCGCCAACTATTGGGCAAGTTTTCGCAACTGCATGGGGAGGGGACGGGCGATGTTCAAGGTGTATGGTGATTACCAGTCAGGCAACTGCTACAAGGTCAAGCTGATGCTCAGCCTGCTTGACCGCCCGTATGAATGGCAGTCGGTGGATATCCTCAAGGGCGAGACCGAAACGCCAGAGTTCCTGGCCATGAACCCCAATGGCAAGGTGCCGGTGCTCAAGCTTGAGGACGGTACCTGCCTGTGGGAATCGAATGCGATCCTCAACTACCTGGCCGACGGCAGCGAGTTCCTGCCCAGCGAGCCGCGCCTGCGGACCCAGGTGTTGCAGTGGCAGTTCTTCGAGCAGTACAGCCATGAGCCATACATTGCCGTGGCGCGGTTCATCCAGTTCTACCTGGGGCTGCCGGACGAGCGCGTGGAGGAATACCGCAAGCTGCACAAGGGCGGGTACAAGGCGTTGAAGGTGATGGAGCGGCAGTTGCAGATGACGCCGTATCTGGTCGGGGACCAGTACTCGATTGCCGATGTGGCGCTGTATGCCTACACCCATGTGGCGCATCAGGGCGGGTTCGACCTCGCCGATTACCCGGCGGTGCGCGCCTGGCTTGAGCGGGTGGCCAGCCATCCGCGGCATGTGCCGATGGTGGATTGAACACTGGGACTGCTTTTTGTGGGAGCGGCCTTGTGTCGCGAAAGGGCCGCAAAGCGGCCCCAGTAATATCAGCATAAGTGCAAATACCCTGGGGCTGCTGCGCAGCCCTTTCGCGACACAAGGCCGCTCCCACAAGAGCCGCGCAGGGCTTACGCGAAGCGCTTGTCCAGATAGGCAATGATGGCCTTGGATTCATACATCCAGGTCACGTTGCCCGCTTCTTCGATGCGCAGGCACGGCACTTTCACCCGGCCGCCACCTTCGAGCAGCGCCTGGCGATGCACGTCGTCGTTCTTGGCATCACGCAGCGCCACCGGCACATTCAGGCGGTGCAGGGTACGGCGGGTCTTCACGCAGAACGGGCAGGCATGGAACTGGTACAGCGCGAGGCCCTTGGCCTCCTGCTCGACACGCGCCTGGGCCGCTGCATCACGCTTCTGCTTGGCCGGGCGGCTGATCCAGTCGCCGAACACGATGAGCTGGCCGAGGCCGACCCGCAGGGCTTTGACGATCATGGGCTACTCCTGAAATGAAAAAGCCGACCCCTGGGGGGCCGGCTCGGGTCATGCGCCGATCACTTGATCAGGCTGAGGAACTCGCTGCGCGTCGCGGCGTTTTCACGGAACTCACCCAGCATTACCGAGGTGAGCATGGTCGAATTCTGCTTCTCCACGCCACGCATCATCATGCACATGTGCTTGGCTTCGATGACCACCGCCACGCCAGCGGCACCCGTCACCTGCTGCACGGCCTCGGCGATCTGACGGCTGAGGTTTTCCTGGATCTGCAGGCGGCGGGCGAACATGTCGACGATGCGCGCAACCTTCGACAGGCCCAGGACCTTGCCCTTGGGCAGGTAGGCCACGTGGGCCTTGCCGATGAAAGGCAGCATGTGGTGTTCGCACATCGAATACAGCTCGATGTCCCGGACCAGCACCATCTCGCTATTGTCGGATGTGAACAGCGCGCCGTTGGTGACTTCTTCCAGCGTCTGCTCGTAACCGCGGCAAAGGTACTTCATGGCCTTTGCAGCCCGCTTGGGCGTGTCGAGCAGGCCCTCACGGGAGACGTCCTCGCCAAGTTGGCTGAGGATCTCGGTGTAGTTCTGTTCCAGGGACATGTATCTACCTGTGGGTAAAAATCGCAAAAAGGAAGGGTACGGCGCCGCGCGCGGCGCTGCAAGCACGGCGTTACTCGTCGCGGCCTTCCATCATGGTCCGCTTGAGCATCACATACACCGCGCCAGTACCGCCATGGCGGGCCTGGCACGAGGTGAAACCGAGCACTTGCGGGTGCTGGCGCAGCCAGGTGTTGACGTGGCTCTTGATCATCGGACGCTTGCCGTCCAGGCGTGCGGCCTTGCCGTGGGTCACCCGTACGCAGCGGACTTCGAGCTCGGTGGCTTCGGCGATGAAGGCCCACAGGGTTTCACGGGCCTTCTCCACGCTCATGCCATGCAGGTCGAGGCTGCCCTCGAAGGCGATCTGGCCCAGCTTGAGCTTGCGGATCTGGCTTTCCTGCACGCCGTCGCGGCGCCACATCAACTCGTCCTCGGCGCCGACGTCGATGACGAACTGGTCGGACAGGCCGTCGATCACCAGGGCCTGGTCGCTGCGGATGGTTGCCGCCTGGCGCAGGCCCGCCAGCTGCTTGCGGTCGGTTTTCGGCTTGCCCACATCAGCGCGGTCGTGCTTGATCGGCTTGACGCCGCGCACTTCAGCGCTGAACAGGGAAAAATCGTCGTCTTGCATGGTGCCTCCACGTGGGCGGCGTAGTTTACGCGATCAACCCAGTGTCGTCAGTACCGGCCTCTTCGCGGGCTCGCCCGCTCCCACAGGATTGCATCGAGGTTGAGTGTTGCGCGGCCCCTGTGGGAGCGGGCGCGCCCGCGAAGAGACCGGCAGCACAAACGACTAATCATGCTTTTTCATCAGGTGTGGCGACAGGTTCAGCTCGCGCCCGCGGCGCAGGCGGATGCGGCTGCGTCGCCAGAAGCGCACGCCAAGGTACAGCAGCAACAGCCCGACCACGGCCACGATGCTGGCCAGCGGGCGGTTGGCATTGAGTTCGGCCAGGGCGGGGTAGTTGCCGAGCAGCCCGGCGATGCCGGCCATGGCCAGCAGCACGCCGAGCGTGGCGATCAGGGCCGACAGGCCGGCGGCAATACGCGCACCCCAGTTACGCGGTTCACGCGGGCGCAGACGCTTGGCGTCGAAACTGCCTTTGAGCTTCATTCCAGTTTCCTCTGTGGACATCCGGAATTCGACCTGGGCCCGGCCCTTGGGTTCCGCCCGGCTGCCGGGCGGTCATCGCAACGTCAGCTCAGATCAGGCTGGCGGTAGGGGCGACACAGGCGAAGTTGTCGGCCATCACGGCCATTTCGCACGCGTGGATCTGCGCGGCGGGGATCACTTGGTCCTTGAGCGCCAGGTCGCGAGTTGCCGAGGCGTCTTCCACCAAGGTGCAACGATAACCATAGTCCTTGGCGCGGCGCACGGTGGTGCTGACGCTGGAGTGGCTCATGAAGCCGCAGACGATCAGGTCCAGGTGCCCCAGTTCCTGCAGGGTGTCGTGCAGCTTGGTGTTCTTGAAGGCGTTGGGCATGCGCTTTTCGATGACGATTTCACCTTCGCGCGGCTCCAGGCCCGGGATGAACTGGCCGGCCGGGCCCTGCGGGTCGAAGCGCCCGCCAACGGTACCGAGGTGGCGAACGTGGATGATCGGACGGCCGGCCTTGCGGGCGGCGTCGAGCAACCGGGCGATGTTGGCCACGGCCTCGTCCATGCCCGACAGTTGCAGAGGACCGCTCAGGTATTCCTTCTGCGCATCGATGATGATCAGGCTGGCTTGGCTCAGCTTGGCCGGCGGGTAATCGCGGCCAGTGAGGCGGAACATCGTGGTTGGAACGGACATCAAGGGCTCCTTGGGTCAGGGCTTTTGTATACCTATTCTCCCTTGCCTTGGCGCCAATGGGAATGGTTGACATCGCAAGCGGCATGTTTACTGGCCTGTGGCTTGCCGTCGAGGCATAGCGGGGAACAAATATGCGGGTGGGGCTGTTAGACTTTTGTACGGTCTGAATTAGGAGTACCCCGTGATCACATCTCGTCTGCGCACGTTGCGCGACCATATCCGCTGGGCGGTCAGCCGCTTCCATGAGCACGAGCTGTTCTTCGGCCATGGCGCCGACAATGCCTGGGACGAAGCCCGCCTGCTGGTGCTGGGCGCCGTGCACCTGCCGTGGGAAATCGCCGATAGCTACCTGGACTGCCAGCTGGAGGATGACGAGCGGGTACGCCTGCAGCACCTGCTCAAGCGCCGCATCGAAGACCGCGTGCCGACCGCCTACCTGCTGGGCGAAGCCTGGTTCTGCGGCATGTCGTTCATCGTCGACGAGCGTGTGCTGGTGCCCCGTTCGCCGATCGGCGAGCTGATCGAAAAGCGCTTTGAACCGTGGCTGGCGCAGGAGCCGGCACGCATCCTCGACCTGTGCACAGGTTCCGGCTGCATCGGTATCGTGGCTGCCGAGGTATTCCCCGAGGCCGAAGTGGTGCTGGCCGACCTGTCGTTCGACGCGCTGGAAGTGGCCAACCAGAACATCGAGCGCCATGGCCTCGATGAGCGTGTGTTCACCGTGCAGGGTGATGGTTTCGCCGGCCTGCCGGGGCAGCGCTTCGACCTGATCCTGTCCAACCCGCCGTATGTCGATGCCGAGGACTTCGGCGACATGCCGGCCGAATATCACCACGAACCGGAAATGGGCCTGGCCTGCGGCAACGACGGCCTGGACCTGGTACGGCGGATGCTGGCCGAGGCAGGCGACCACCTGACCGACAAAGGTTTGCTGATCGTCGAGGTTGGCAACAGCCAGGTGCATGTCGAGGCGCTGTACCCGGAAGTGGACTTCGCCTGGCTGGAGTTCGAGCGTGGCGGGCATGGTGTGTTCATGCTCACCGCCGAGCAGTGCCGTCAGCACCAGGAGCTGTTCAAGGCTCGCGTCTGACGCTGGATTGCCGGGGCTGCTGTGCAGCCCTTTCGCGACACAAGGCCGCTCCTACAGGAGTACGCGTTTTTCTGTAGGAGCGGCCTTGTGTCGCGAAAGGGCCGCAACGCGGCCCCAGCTGTTTACCGGGTAGCGATCCAGATCAGCAACCCCGCCTGGAACACGGCAAACGCCACCAGGCAGGTGATGGTGAAGCGCAACCCGCTGTCCTCACGCCGGTACTTGGCTACCCGTTCATCCCGTTCGCGCAGTTGCCCCTCTTTCTCCAGCAACTGTTGCTCGGCCTGCTGTAACATGCCCGCCGCATCCAGCATGCTCAACTGCTGCACCTTCTCGGTATTCCAGCCGCCCTTGAGCTGGCTCACCGTGGTGTCGAGGGTGCGACCCTTGAGGTGCTGCGGATCGGCGTATTCCACTTCCAGGCCGCTGGCGGTAATGAAACGGTCGCGGCGCAGGCGAGTGTCTTCGTTCAGCGCATCCTTGTTCGGCAACGCCATGCCTTCGACCCGGTAGTTCGACCAGCGACGCTGCAGCCACTGCACGGCCTGGCCGAGCATGAAGCGGCCGAGGCCACGGTTCAGCGGCTCCAGTTGCAGGCCGCTGTCGCTGCCGAGGGTCACCAGGCGCTCGGCGTGGTCTACCCGCACATCCAGTTGGTTCTGTTCCTTGCGTACCTTTTGCCCCGGCAGGCGGATTTCCATGCGCAGCAGGCTGTGGGCCTGGTCATGGCGCTCGGCGTAGGCGAACTCGACGAAGCGCAATGGCCGCGCACCGCTGTTGCGGTCGGTGGGCAAAGGCGCCAGGCGCAGCAACTGGAAATGTTCGACGGCAAGGTCGGCCCAAGGCAGGGCAGCAGGTTCCGGAGCGTGCGGCTCTTCGGCCGGTTCGACGGCGGCGGGGGCATCGGTCATCTAGGCGTTTCCTCAGATACGGGCGGGTGCTGAAAGGACCGAAAAACGCTCCCGTTCAGCACCAATACCGCGTTATCGGCAGGTTTAGCCGATGTTTGAGGGTCAGGCCGAAGGCAACTGGTGAATGAAGCTGACCACCCGCTCGCCAAGCTCCCGGGCCAACGGCAATTCCGGGTTGAGGTAGCTGTCACGCTGCTGGTGCATGTCCTTGGGGCTGATGCGCAGCATGTGGTTCATGCCGTCGATCAGCACCAGCTGGGCGTCTGGCTTGGCCGCCTTGAGGCGTTCGGCGTCAGCCACGTCGACTTGCACGTCATTGCGGCCCTGGACGATCAGCGCCGGCATCGGCAGGCGGGCGAAGGCCTGCGCCGGGTCCTGCTGGAGCAGGGTGATCAGGTAGGGCTGCACGCTGGGGCGGAACACTTGGCGCAGCGGTGCTGGCACGTCCAGGCTGGTCTGCCCGGCCTGCAGGCGGTCGAGCAGGGCGCTGCCACCGGCCAGTAAAGCAGGCGACATGCGCTGGGCCAGTTGTTCGCGCAGCACGTCCGCCAGTGGCCGGCCCATGCCGGCCAGGGTGATCACCGCGCTGGCGCCGGCACGTTCGGCGGCCAGGCTGGCGATGAGCGCCCCTTCACTGTGGCCGACCAGGATCAGCGGGCCGAAGCGTGGGTCAGCCTTGAGCTTGCGGCTCCAGGCCACCACGTCGTCGACGTAGCGCTGCACGCTGAGGTCGCGCTCATCGGGCGTAGCCGGCTGGCTGGCGGCCACCCCGCGCTTGTCGTAGCGCACGCTGGCGATGTGCTCGTTGGCCAGCACCAGGGCCAGGCGCTTGAGGTTGTCGACGCGCCCCGAGGCCGGGTTGTTGCCGTCGCGGTCGGTGGGGCCGGAGCCGGCGATGATCAGCACCACCGGCGGTGGCGTGGCCTGCTGCGGCAGCAGCAGGCTGCCGTGCAGCACGCCTTGACCGGTATCGAGGTCGATGGGGCGTTGCAGCACGGTGGGGGCAGCGGCCTGGGCCAGGCCCGTGCACAGCAGGAGGAACAAGGCGACGAGGCGCGACATCATGCGGTACTACAGTGGGGTGATGACGGTTCGACCCAATGTTTGCGGGAAGGTTCGCCAGTTGTATGTGGCAGGTCTGGCCTTTTCATGGGTAAACCTGCTCCTGCAGGCTTTGTGCAGTCCCCGTGGCAGCGGGTTCATCAAGGCGCCGAACCGCCGCGAAGACGTCCGCACAGGCAAGCAATCCATCTGTATACTGCCCGCTTTCGTTCATCTCAGGCAGATTTCGCGGAGCGTCCATGTCCGGCAATACCTACGGCAAGCTGTTCACTGTCACCACCGCTGGCGAAAGCCATGGCCCGGCGTTGGTCGCCATTGTCGATGGTTGTCCTCCTGGCCTGGAAATCTCCCTCGCCGACCTGCAGCATGACCTCGACCGGCGCAAGCCCGGCACCAGCCGGCACACCACCCAGCGCCAGGAAGCCGATGAAGTGGAGATTCTCTCCGGCGTATTCGAAGGCCGTACCACTGGCTGCTCGATCGGCCTGCTGATACGCAACACCGACCAGAAGTCCAAGGACTACTCGGCGATCAAGGACCTGTTCCGCCCGGCCCACGCCGACTACACCTACCACCACAAGTACGGTATCCGCGACTACCGCGGCGGTGGTCGCAGCTCGGCGCGGGAAACCGCCATGCGCGTGGCCGCCGGTGCCATCGCCAAGAAATACCTGGCCACCCAGGGCATCCAGGTGCGTGGCTACATGAGCCAGCTGGGCCCGATCGAAATCCCGTTCAAGAGCTGGGATTCGGTGGAGGACAACGCCTTCTTCAGCCCTGACCCGAGCAAAGTGCCGGAGCTCGAGGCCTACATGGACCAGCTGCGTCGCGACCAGGATTCGGTCGGGGCCAAGATCACCGTGGTGGCCGAAGGCGTGATGCCGGGCCTGGGCGAGCCGATCTTCGACCGCCTCGACGCCGAACTGGCCCACGCGCTGATGAGCATCAACGCGGTGAAGGGCGTGGAAATCGGCGCCGGTTTCGCCAGCGTTGCCCAGCGCGGCACCGAACACCGTGACGAACTGACCCCGGAAGGTTTCCTCAGCAACAACGCCGGCGGCATCCTCGGTGGTATCAGCTCGGGCCAGCCTATTGTCGCCCATCTGGCGCTGAAGCCGACCTCCAGCATCACCGTGCCTGGCCGTTCGATCGACGTCGACGGCAACCCGGTCGACGTGATCACCAAGGGCCGTCATGACCCGTGCGTCGGCATCCGCGCCACCCCGATCGCCGAAGCGATGATGGCCATCGTGCTGATGGATCACCTGCTGCGCCACCGTGCGCAGAACGCTGACGTGAAGGTCAACACCCCGGTGCTGGGCCAGCTCTGATCTAGCCAGGCCCGGCCTCTTCGCGGGCGCGCCCGCTCCCACAGGATCACCACAACCTTCGATATTGTGCGGTCCCTGTGGGAGCGGGCGAGCCCGCGAAGAGGCCGGAACAGGCTCACACAAGGCCCACTCCATGTTCCCGATCCCCTACTGGCGCCTGTCCAGCTTCTACCTGTTCTACTTCGCCCTGCTGGGCTCCACCGCCCCGTTCCTGGCCCTGTACTTCGACCACCTGGGTTTTCCCCCGGCCCGCATCGGCGAGCTGGTGGCCATCCCCATGCTGATGCGCTGCGTTGCTCCCAACCTGTGGGGCTGGCTCGGTGACCGTAGCGGCCAGCGCCTGCTGATCGTGCGCTTGGGCGCCTTGTCGACCCTGGCCACCTTCTCGCTGATCTTCTTCGGCAAGAGCTACGCCTGGCTGGCGCTGGTCATGGCGCTGCATGCGTTCTTCTGGCACGCGGTGCTGCCGCAGTTCGAAGTCATCACCCTGGCCCACCTGCACGGGCAGACCTCGCGCTACAGCCAGGTGCGCCTGTGGGGTTCGATCGGCTTCATCCTCACCGTGGTCGGCCTGGGGCGGCTGTTCGAATGGCTGAGCCTGGACATCTACCCGGTGGCCTTGGTGACCATCATGGCCGGCATCGTCGCCGCCAGCTTGTGGGTGCCCAACGCGCAGCCGGTGGAGCAGGGCGAGCGACGGGAGGCGGGCGGTTTCCTGCGCCAATTGACCGCGCCGGGGGTGATCGCCTTCTATATCTGTGTAGCGCTGATGCAGCTCAGCCACGGCCCGTACTACACCTTCCTTACCCTGCACCTCGAACACCTGGGCTATAGCCGCGGTGCCATCGGCTTGCTGTGGGCCCTGGGGGTAGTGGCCGAAGTGCTGATGTTCATGGTGATGAGCCGCCTGTTCGCCCGAATCAGCGTGCAGCGGGTGTTGCTGGTCAGCTTCCTGCTGGCGGCGCTGCGCTGGCTGCTGCTGGGCAACCTGGCAAGTGAGCCCGCGGTGCTGGTGTTCGCCCAGTTGCTGCACGCGGCCACCTTCGGATGCTTTCACGCCGCGTCCATCGCCTTCGTGCAGGCCAGTTTCGGTGCCCGCCAGCAAGGCCAGGGCCAGGCATTGTACGCGGCGCTGTCGGGTACCGGTGGTGCGCTGGGCGCCTTGTATTCAGGCTACAGCTGGAAACTGCTGGGGCCGTCCTTCACCTTTGGTATGGCCAGCGCCGCAGCGTTGGCGGCAGCCGTTATCATTGCCACTCGTTCGAAATCGACCAGGACCAGCAGCCGATGAGCATCCTCTGTGTTTTCCACCCGTCCAGCCCAGGCTTGCCGAACAAGGTGCTGACCCACCACGACGACATTACCGCGACCCTGGCCGAGCAGGGCGTGCGCTTCAGCCACAGCCCGCTGGCGCTGCGCGTGCGCCCGGGCAGTAGCGAGGCTGAAGTGCTCGAGGCCTGCCGTGAACACCTTGACCAATTGATGACGGCCCACGGCAGTGCGGCGTTCACGCTGCTCAACCGTGATGGCCTCGACGCGGCCCAGGTGGATGTACGTGACGAGCATGTGCACGCCAGCGACGAAGTGTTCAATGTGGTAAGCGGCCGCGCGCAGGTTGGCCTGCGCCTGGGCGAGTTTGTATATGCGGTGCTGTGTGAAAAGGGAGACCAGCTTGTGGTGCCGGCAGGGACGCGGCGCTGGGTGGAGCTGGGGGACAATCCGTTCTGCCTGGCGTTGCGCCTGTTTGGCAGTGAGCAGGGCGTGGAGCCGCGGTTTACCGGCGATGCGACTGCTCGGGCGTTTCTCGGGATCGACGAGCTGTAATGCCTGTCCCGGCCTCTTCGCGGCTAAAGCCGCTCCCACATGAACCCCGCCATCCCTAAGGGCAATGCAGTACCTGTGGGAGCGGCTTTAGCCGCGAAAGGGCCGGTGCAGACAAACGCTTAACGGTAGGTCGGCAGCGCAAACCGCTGCTGACTTTGCAGCATGGAAATCACAGGCAGTTCACTGGCCTGCTCGGCCAGGTCACGGCGGATGGCACTGATGGCCCAAGAGAGCTGCTCGGCACTGTGCAGTTGGCCGTAGGTCAGCACGCGGCGGGTCACTTTGCCATCGGCGGCGCGCAGGGTCAGCAGCACGCCACCGTCAGGGCGGGGCTGGGTAGCGACCTGGTAGGCCGGGAATACCGAGACGAATTTTTCCTGAATGAGGTCCATATCAACTCCTGACTGTTTGGGGGTGCAGACATGAGTTGATTGTTGCAGTGACCGTGCCAGAAATTGAGAGTGGGAAAAATCTAGTAAATACAGTGAGTTAGGTAATTTTTCCACCAGCGATATCGTGCAGGCTGCATGGTCGTGCATTTTGCATAGTGCATTTTGCACGGCGCGGGTTGTTCCTATTGGCCCGATAGAATCTGAACCTTTGACCGCAATGGCATGCCTGACAAAGACTTGGGCAATCATTTATGCCAGGAGGTTCCCGATGTCCGCTCAACCCACCGCCACCGCCATGACCGAGGACGAGACCGCCGCGTTTGCCGAGCAGGTCTTCGAGCGTGCCCGCCAGGGCGACGCCGAGATGCTTGGCCGCCTGTTGGCCAGCGGCCTGCCGGCAAACCTGCGCAATCACAAGGGCGATACCTTGCTGATGCTGGCCAGCTACCACGGCCATCATGAAGCGGTGCGGGTGCTGTTGGCCCAGGGGGCCGACCCGTTGATCGCCAACGACAATGGCCAGTTGCCCATCGCCGGCGCGGCATTCAAGGGTGACCTGGCGATGATTCGCCTGTTACTGGAAAGCGGCGTCCCTGTGGATGCTGCTGCGCAGGATGGGCGCACCGCACTGATGCTGGCGGCGATGTTCAACCGCACAGAGATTGTCGACTATCTGCTGGCCCAGGGCGCCGACCCGGCGCACCAGGACGCCCGTGGCGCCACGGCGCTGATGGCGGCGCAGACCATGGGCGCGGTTGACGCTGCCGCACGCCTGCAAGCGCTGGCCGGCTAACCGCCCGGGGGCATTTGCGGCTATCCTTGGCGACTTTTCACCCGTCGCAGGCCCCCTTTCATGAAAAACCAGTTGCTCGAATTCATCAGCCTCGTCGGCGCCGGCTGCATGCGCGATGAGGATATCGAGCGCATCGCCGACGAGGCCGCCCAGGCCTACGCCGACCCCGCTGCCTTCCTCGCCGCCAACCCGGACATCAACTACGACGACAGCTTCCCGATCCCGCTGGGTGAGTGGGTCGTGCTCGGCAGCCTGCCAGACACCGTGGTATTCCAGGCCGACAGCTACCAGGAGCTGTTCCAGCGCATCAGCGATTCGTTCGACCAGAGCGTGCCATTCACCCTCAAGCCCAAGCAGCTGGCGCGCACCGAGCCGCTGACCGCACTCAACCGCATCCAGGTGCAGATGGGCGCGTTGAACAAGGAAGCGGGCGGTTATGTGCTGCTTAACTTCAGCCAGTTGCTCGATGACGAGCTGCAGATGGTGATGGTTGGCCAGCAGGACCTGGCGCGGGTGCTGGAGCTGGGGGCAGAGGTGGGGATCAAGGTGGAGCCAGCGCTGGAGGCTTTGAAGGTCGCGGTTCACGTCTGATTACACCGTTTGCTTCTTCGCGGGCTTGCCCGCTCCCACAGGGTCCGCACAATCTCGAAGCGTATGCGATCCCTGTGGGAGCGGGCGAGCCCGCGAAGAGGCCAGCACAGGTAACCAATAAAATTCACCCCAGCGCGGTATCCAGAAACATCATCACCGCAAACCCACCCATCAACCCCAGGGTCGCCGACGTCTGATGCCCGTTACGGTGGGTCTCGGGAATCACCTCGTGGGACACCACGAAGATCATCGCCCCCGCCGCCAGCCCCATGCTGATCGGGTAGGCCAGGGCAAAGCCGGTGGAGATGCCCAGGCCGATCACCGCGCCCAAGGGCTCCATCAGCCCCGAACCAATCGCCACCAGCGCAGCCTTGAGGTTCGATAGCCCGGTTGCCCGCAGGGCCAGGGCCACGGCCAGGCCTTCGGGGATGTCCTGGATGGCGATCGCGCTGGTCAGCGGCAGGCCGATGTTCATGTCGCCATTGGCGAAGCTCACCCCGATCGCCATGCCTTCGGGCAGGTTGTGCAAGGTGATCGCCAGCACGAACAGCCAGACCCTGCTGATGCGCTCGGCCTCCGGCCCGCAAGGGCCGGTGCTCTCATGCTCGTGCGGGGTGAAGCGGTCGAGGCCGAGCATCAGCAGCACGCCCAGGCCCATTCCCAGCACCACGGTGAACGCCGCTGCCGGGCCATTGCCGGTGATTGCGCGGGCGGCATCCAGGCCTGGCAGGATCAGCGAGAACGAACTGGCAGCGAGCATCATGCCGGCGGCAAAGCCGAGCATCACATCCTGGCTGCGTGCGCTGACATCGCGCAGTACTACCGCCAGCACCGCACCCAAGGCGGTAGCGGCAAAACCGGAAAGCCCGCCGAGCGCAGCCAGGTGCAGGTTGTCGGCGTGGTCGCCGTTGATGGCGTTCCAGAAGCTGGCCACCAGCAGCACGGCGACCGCCAGCAGGCTCACGCCCAGGCCCGCGCTGAGCCATGGGCTGCCGAGCAATTGCTCGCGCCAGGCGTTCAGCAGGGAGGGCGGGGTGGCGCTTTGGCTGTGAGCAGGGGGCATAGGAACCTCGAATGCAGGAATGCTTGCAGTGTAGGTAGTGACCTGCGCGGCAGGCCAAGGATTCACTTCTATCGCTCCAATAGAGGACTATGCTGAGCAACAGCCTTTCAAGGAGAACGTGGCATGGGCTCTACCTTCAATGGCCTGGTCGGCCTGATTATCCTCGCCCTCGACATCTGGGCAATTCTCAACGTGATCAAGAGCGGCAGCGAGGTAGGGATCAAGGTGTTGTGGATCCTGCTGATAGCCCTGCTGCCAGTGATCGGCCTGGTGATCTGGGCGATTGCCGGGCCGCGGGGCAATGTCCGTCCATGAAAGCTGCGTCCCAGACAAAATCAGCAATAGTGACGTGACAAAATTTTCACATTGGATTAAACAGAATCCGCTCCCGCATAATGCTTGCGTTGGGCCAGCCCCAATGCCACCTCCGCAAACCGCAATCCTAGGACCTTCCCATTCATGGCTAACACGGATGCCTTGAGGCAACAGGGCGCGCGAGCGTTCACGCCGACCTTGAAATCGCACCTGGCCTATACGCTGCTCAGCGGCCTGGTGATCATGTTGATGCTCAGCCTGGTGCGCCTGGCGCTACTGGTCTACAACAGCGACATGATCGGCGACACCCCTTACTCGACCGTCGCCGAAGGCTTCTTCAACGGATTGCGCTTCGACCTGCGGGTGGTGGTGTACTTGAGCATTCCTCTGCTGCTGGCGATGCTGAGCCCCTGGCTCATGGCCCGGCGCGGGCTGTTCCGCTTCTGGCTGACCCTCGCCTCGAGCGTGGTGATGTTCCTCGGCCTGATGGAGATGGACTTCTACCGTGAGTTCCACCAGCGCCTCAACGGCCTGGTTTTCCAGTACATCAAGGAAGACCCGAAAACCGTTCTGAGCATGCTCTGGTACGGCTTCCCGGTGGTCCGCTACCTGTTGGCCTGGGCCTTCGGCACCTGGCTGCTGAGCCTGCTGTTCAAGGGCATCGACCGCCTGACCCGGGGTACCGGCGAACAGCGCGTGGCGCCGTGGTACAACCGCCTGGCGGTGTTCATGGTTATCCTGCTGCTGGCTGTGGTCGCCGCCCGTGGCACCCTGCGCCAGGGCCCGCCGATGCGTTGGGGTGATGCCTTCACCACCGACTCCAACTTCGTCAACCAGTTGGGCCTGAACGGCACCCTGACCTTGATCGACGCAGCCAAGAGCCGCTTCGGCGAAGACCGCGCCAACATCTGGAAGCCGGTGCTGAAGCAAGAGCTGGCCACCGAGACCGTGCGCAAGCAGCTGCTGACTGCCAACGACACCCTGGTCGACGCCGACGAGGCCGCCGTACGCCGCGACTTCGTGCCGCCGGCCGACCGTACCCTGCCGATCAAGAACGTCGTGGTGATCCTCATGGAAAGCTTCGCCGGCCACTCGGTCGGTGCGCTGGGCAGCCCGAACAACATCACCCCGTACTTCGACAAGCTGGCCAAAGAAGGCCTGCTGTTCGACCGCTTCTTCTCCAACGGCACCCATACCCACCAGGGCATGTTCGCCACCATGGCCTGCTTCCCCAACCTGCCAGGCTTCGAATACCTGATGCAGACCCCTGAGGGTGGCCATAAGCTGTCGGGCCTGCCGGCACTGCTCAGCGCCCGCGACTACGACGACGTCTATGTCTACAACGGCGACTTCGCCTGGGACAACCAGTCCGGGTTCTTCGGCAACCAGGGCATGACCACCTTCATCGGCCGTAACGACTTCGTCAATCCGGTGTTCTCCGACCCGACCTGGGGCGTGTCCGACCAGGACATGTTCGACCGCGGTAACGAGGAACTGGCCAAGCACGACCAGAAGAAGCCGATCTACGCGCTGCTGCAGACCCTGTCCAACCACACGCCGTACGCGTTGCCAAGCAACCTGCCGGTGGAAAAGGTCACAGGGCTTGGTCGCCTGGACGAGCATCTGACCGCCATGCGCTACTCCGACTGGGCGTTGGGCCAGTTCTTCGAGAAGGCGCGTAAAGAGCCGTACTTCAAGGACACCCTGTTCGTTATCGTCGGCGACCACGGCTTCGGCAACCAGCAGCAGGTCACCGAGCTTGACCTGGGCCGCTTCAACGTGCCGCTGCTGCTGATCGCGCCGGGCATCCAGGAGAAGTTCGGTGCGGTCAACCACACTGTTGGTACCCAAGTCGACATCGTGCCGACCATCATGGGCCGCCTGGGTGGCGAAACGCGTCATCAGTGCTGGGGCCGCGACCTGCTCAACCTGCCTGAGGGTGACCCGGGCATCGGCATGATCAAGCCATCGGGCAGCGAGCAGATCGTCGGCCTGGTCAAGGGCGATCACCTGCTCATCGAGTCCAAGGACATGAGCCCGCGCATGTACCGCTACCAGCTGGGCAGCGAGTTCAAGGCCGAACTGATCGAAAGCCCGGAGCAGCCGCAGATGCTGCAGCAGCTCGAAGCCTTCATCCAGACGGCGACCAAGAGCTTGCTGGACAACACCGCCGGTGTCGTCCACGGTACGCCGAAGAAATAAGCATCAGGCAGCAATCAGTGAGTACAAAGGGGCCGCAATGCGGCCCTTTTTGTTGCCGGAACGAATGTCTGGGGCCAAGGTCTGCATCTACAGGCATCACTCACCGGGTGTTCTTTGATTCAGAGGGCTAGTCAATGAAAGAGTGGGAAGTCATCTTTGCCGATCAGAAAGGCGAGCCAACCACCTTGCTGCTGCACGGTGAACAGTGCCCCAGCGAAGAGGAGGCGGCTCGCGCCATCCGTTCGCATCTGTTTCCGGTCATGGATGAGCTGGACCTCAACGACTTTCAGGACCGCGCCCCGTCACCCACTGCACGCTGGCTCAAGGAGCAGACCGGCGTGATCATCACCAGCATCCACGAAGCGCCCTGAACCACCGGTTGGCGTGGTGCCGGTGCAGGCACTACGCTGGTGGAAGGTGCCGGCCTTTTCTGCGGGCCTGCACCCATTCAATTCGCGTCTTGCATCAGCTCGATCTGTCGGCAGTGCCGGCAGGTGCGTAGTGCACGGAAAGTCTATCCATCGCATTATTCGGGAGGACGATTCATGAGCAGCCTGAACGACGATATCAGCAGCAATGTCCTGCGCCAGATGAAAGCTGGCGGTTTCGACTTTACCCGCATCCACCCCATCGAGTTCTACGCGGTATTTCCAGATGAAGCCGGCGCGCGGCGGGCAGCCGGGCAGTTTCGTGGCGAATCGTTGAATGCTCAGGTGCGTGAACTGGACGATGGCGCGTGGCACCTGGAACTGAGCAAGGTCATGTATGCCACCTATGGCGGGATTGGGGATTTCGAGGAGGCCTTCGAGCAGGTCGTTTCACCTTGTGGCGGCGAAGTCGAAGGGTGGGGCGTCAAGCAGGAAAGGCTGACTGCCTGAAAACAATATGTGGCCTTCCTCGCGGGCCCGCCCGCGATGAAGGTCCCTCGATTTCAAGGCCTGCGCCCGGCCATATGCCCCAAATAAGCCAGCAATGCATCCAGCTCCTGCTCACTCAGCACACTCTCGGCAAACCCAGGCATTCGTGCCTGCGGCCATTGCCGCAAGCTCTGCGGATCACGAATGTACCTGCGCAGATACTCAGGCCGGAAATACTCGGTCGGGTTGTGCGGCACATTCAGGTCCGGCCCGAACTGGGCATCCCCCGCGCCATTGAGCCGATGGCAGGCCAGGCAGTTCTGCTGGAACAGGGCGAAGCCCTGGCGTACCGGGTCATTGGCTCCCAGCCTGGGGTCGGGCAGCAGTGCGGGGAAACGTTGTTCGACCGACGCCAGGCGGCGGATCGTGGCGACCTGGAATGGCCATTGTTCGGGGCGAATGCCGCTGGCCTGCGGGTTGGTCCATACCAGGTAGAACGGCCCGGCGCTCGGCTTGCCGTCACCCAGCGCAGGCCACGGTTTGGCCGGGTCCTCGACTGCCAGCCAGGCGCGTGCCGGCGCCTGCTGCAGTAGCGGCCCGGCTGGCATTTCCGCGGCAAAACCGTCCAGCGCCACCGCCTGCAGATGGTCTTCGGGCTTTACCCCTTGCAGCAGCGCTGCCAGTGGCACGGCGCGAAAATGCATGGGCCGCTTGTACGAAACGTCCTGATCGATGTCGATATCGCGGGCCTGAGGGTGCCTCAACAGCGCTTCGCTGGACCATTGTCGGGCACTGTCACCCAGCTCCAGGTGCAACTGCGCCGCCGACAGCGGCAGGCTCAACAACAGGGCTAGCAGGGCCAGGCAATGACGCATGGGTAATCTCCGACCAGAAAACCGGAAGATTAACCCAAGCGAAGCATTGGCGCTGTCAGCCGAACAACCGCGTGAGGTTGGGAAGAATCAGCAGCAAAGTCGTGGCGAAGAGAATGAGCCCGGCTTGGCGAAGTTTCGATTGTCTGAACATGGCGGACCGCCTTCTTGTTGTTATTCCTGAATACCCGGTGGCTTCCTTGTCGGGTCTGCTTGCCTCATGTATGTGGATATAAACCACCCACAGGGCGAACGTCATGCATTGTCGAGAACGCTTTGTTCTAAAGGGGTTATGTATGATGCTGTTTGGCTATGAGGCCTTTAGCTATCGCGCTGGCAAGCTCTGCCTAGACAGCCGCAGATCCCTCCCTGGATATTCGACAAATTGTGACCGTTCGTCAGTGCAGCCTACTTGCTTGTACGTGGCTTTCGCGTCAGTCTCTACAGCAGATTCCCACCCATGTCGTTCAGGACTATCCCTATGTCGTTACGCATCTGCATCCTTGAAACCGATGTCCTGCGACCGGAGTTGACCGCGCAGTATCAGGGCTACGGAAGGATGTTCGAGCAGCTCTTCTCGCGTCAGCCGATCGCAGCCGAGTTTCGTGTGTACAACGTGATGAACGGCGTGTACCCGCCCGACGGCGAACGCTTCGATGCGTACCTGGTGACGGGCAGCAAGGCCGACTCGTTCGGCAGCGACCCCTGGATCCAGACGCTCAAGGCCTACTTGCTCAAACTCTACGAGCGTGGCGAGAAGCTGCTGGGTGTGTGCTTCGGCCATCAACTGCTGGCATTGACCCTGGGTGGCAAGGCCGAGCGCGCCGACCAGGGCTGGGGCGTGGGCGTGCACCGCTACTCGCTGGCGGCGCATGCACCGTGGATGGACCCGGAGGTTTCCGAGCTGACCTTGCTGATCAGCCATCAAGACCAGGTCACCGAGCTGCCGGAAGGCGCCACGGTAATTGCCTCCAGCGACTTCTGCCCGAATGCGGCGTATCACATCCGCGACCAGGTGCTTTGTTTCCAGGGCCACCCGGAGTTCGTCCACGACTACTCGCGGGCGCTGCTCGATGCGCGTCAGGAGTACCTCGGGGACGAGGTGTACCAAAAGGCGATTGCCAGCCTGGCCACCGAGCACCAGGGCGACCTGGTGGGCGAATGGATGCTGCGCTTCATCCAGCAGCCGGCCAAGTCCAGCGACAGCGCCGCCTGATCAAATGCCGGGGCGCAAAGCGCTCCCGGCAATCTAAAGCCAGCCGGCTTTCTTGAAGCTGGCAAACAACCCCGTACACCCCAGCGCGATCACACCCAGCACTGCGAAGTAGCCATAGTGCCACCCCAACTCTGGCATGTTCTGGAAGTTCATCCCGTAGATCCCGGCAATCGCCGTGGGGAAGGCCAGGATCGCCGCCCACGCGGCGAACTTGCGCTGCACGATGCTCTGCCGTGACGATTCCAGCAGCATGCCGATTTCGATGGTCTGGCTGGCGATGTCGCGAATCCCGGCCAGGTCCTCCATCTGCCGCGTCACGTGGATCTGCACATCACGAAAGTACGGGCGCATGTTCTTGTCGATGAACGGGAAGCTCAGGCGCTGCAGTTCCTCGCTGATTTCCACCATCGGCGCCACATAGCGGCGCAGGCGCAGGATGTCGCGGCGCAGGCCGTGCAGGCGCTGGATATCTTCCTCCTGCAGCGTGGTGCTCAGCACGCTCTGTTCCAGCTCCTCGATCTCGCCATGAATGGCCTCGCTGACCGGCTGGTAGTTCTCGGTGACGAAGTCGAGCAGGGCATACAGCACGAAGTCTTCGCCATGTTCCAGCAGCAGCGGGCGCGCCTCGCAGCGCTGGCGCACCAGCGCGTAGGATTTCGAGTGGCCATTGCGGCAGGTGATGATGTAGCCGTTGCCGGCGAAGATGTGAGTTTCGATGAACTCCAGCTTGCCCTGATGGCGGACTGGCGAATAGGTGACGATGAACAGCGCGTCACCGAACGTTTCCAGCTTGGGCCGGCTGTGTTTTTCCAGCGCATCCTCGATGGCCAGTTCGTGGAGGTTGAACTGGCACTGCAAGTTGGCCAGTTCCTCGGCGTTGGGTTCTTCCAGGCCGATCCACACGAAGTGCCCCGGCTTGCGCGCCCACTCGCTGCCTTCGTCGATATTGATGTTGGTGACCTTTCTGCCGGCGGCATACACCGCCGATGCCACGACTCGACCCATGGTTATCCACTTGTTCGGTTGTACACGGGTTACAGCTTGGGCTGTAGTTGGCTGTAGAGCAACTGGCGGCGCAAGCTTGCTGGCGACGAAAGCAACCTAGGCCTTTGCCAGTTCGTTTTCCATGTTATCGATGCACAGCTGCATCTGTGTGCGGCACTGTTCGATCAGCGCGGGCAGGTCCTGCTGGCTGAGGCCGCGGGTGGCGATAGGCGGCAACGAGCGCACGATCACGGTCCGCCGCCGCCAGCTGTTCAGGCTCAGGCGCCGGGCATAGCGGCTGACGCACACCGGGACGATCGGCACGCCGGCCTCCACGGCCATGTGAAATGCGCCTTTCTTGAACGCCAGCAACTGTTCGTCGGGGTTGCGCGTGCCTTCCGGGAAGATCCAGATCGAGGTGTCGTCTTGCAGGATGCGCGTGGTGGTCTGCATGGCCTTGCGCGCCTGGTAGGCGTTTTTACGGTCGATCAGCACATTGCCACCGAGCCAGAACAGCTGCCCGAACAGCGGGATCCAGCCGAGGCTCTTTTTGCCAATGGCAACGGTGCGTTGCGGTACCACATGGCCGAGGATGAACAGGTCGAAGTTGGACTGGTGATTGGCGACGATCACGCAGCCGGGCGGCTGGTCCCACAGCGGGCCGACTTCGGCCTTGACCTTGATGCGCATCAGCCAGGTGGCTGGCACGCTGTAGAGGCGCGCGAAGACACGGCTGTTGTCGCGGTTGAAGGGGCGCAGCAGGCCGATCAGCAGGCCGATGAAGCCCACCAGCAGAAAATGCAGCCCCAGCAGGAACATGCGAAGCGAGTAAAGCATGGTACGACTCACACCAGACAGTCGCGACGCAGTGTACGGCTGTGCACTGGCCGGGGCAAACCCTGGTGTGAGCCGGTGCGGCCTCTTCGCGGGTAATCCGCCCCACAGCGACAGCGCTGCACCCATGGGCAGTGATACCTGTGGGAGCGGGTTTACCCGCGAAAGGGCCAGTACCGGTCAGCCCATGTGGCCCTGGTCGAGCAGGATCGCCTCGTCAAGGCTATCCAGCAGCGCCTTGCGCACCTTCAGCTTGGTGTTCTTGTGTGCCAGCATGTTCAGCTTCTTCAGCTCGCGCGCCATGCCCAGGGCGACCTCAAGCAGCTGCTCGGCTGGTACTACCTTGTCGAGGAAACCGGCATCCAGGGCATCCTTGGGCTCGAACATTTCGGCATTGATCACCGAGCGGTGGAAGGCCGAGCGACGCAGGCGGTCGCGGGCCAGTTCGATGCCGGCGTGGTGCATGGTCATGCCGATCTGCACTTCGTTCAGGCCGATCTTGTACGGCCCTTCGACACCGATGCGGTAGTCGGCCGACAGCAGCAGGAAAGCGCCCTTGGCCACGGCATGGCCGGGGCAGGCGACGATCACCGGGAACGGGTGCGAGAGCAGGCGGCGGGCCAGGGTGGAACCGGCGGTGACCAGGGCGACGGCTTCTTTAGGGCCCGAGGTCATCACCTTGAGGTCGTAGCCACCCGAGAGGATGCCTGGCTGGCCGGTGATGATCACCACGGCGCGTTCCTGCGTAGCGCGGTCGAGGGCGGCATTGAAGGCCGCGATGACATCCGGCGAGATGGCGTTGACCTTGCCGTTGTTCAGGGTCAGGGTGGCGATGCCGTCTTCGGCGTGGTAGGTAATCAGCTCGCTCATGGCGCAATCCTTAGGGTGACGTGGCGAAGACGTTACCCAGCACCGCGAGCCAGGTAAAGCAGCAAGGCTGACCGGCCAGTCAGCGTCGGGCTGCAATGCCTTGTGCGGCGAGGGTGCAGTGTTTGTGACGAGAAAAAGCGCTGGCCAGATTGGCCGCTTTGCCCTGGCAACCTCGGGTTTTCAGTGGGTTGGCTTAAATGCATGAAAAATTTGAAAAAAATGCTTGCCAAAGAAAAGCTCTTCTACTAAATTAGCGCGCCTCGACGGGGTGAAAGCCTTGAAGGGAAAACGGTGAAGTGTCCGAGTGGTCGAAGGAGCACGCCTGGAAAGTGTGTATACGAGAAATCGTATCAAGGGTTCAAATCCCTTCTTCACCGCCACATTCTGCAAGAAGCCCCCGAGCTGAAAAGTTCGGGGGCTTTTTGCATTCTGGGGCCTTGTAGGAGCGGCCTTGTGTCGCGAAAGGGCTGCGAAGCAGCCCCAGGGTTTCAGCGCAGACGCACAAATTGCTGGGGCTGCTTCGCAGCCCTTTCGCGACACAAGGCCGCTCCTACAAGGCCGTCACTCGCTCCAGAGACTCAAAAGTTCACTGAGGCAGACAGCCGCGCCGTTCGCGGTGCCCCCTGGAACAGGTAGTTGTCGCCCAGGTAATCCCCCACATCGCGCCAGTAGCGCTTGTCGAAGACGTTATCCACCGTCAGCCGCAGCACGGTGTCATACCCACCGATCTGCGTGCGGTAGCGGCTACCGATGTCGAACACAGTGTACCCACCCACCTCGACGTTACCGGCCTGGCTCGCATACTTGCTGGCGCTGTAGCGTGCTCCACCGAGCAATGCCAGGCCCGGAACCGGCAGGTTGTACTCGGCATGCAGGGCGGCGCGCAGTCGCGGCACGTTGATCGCCTGGTGGCCTTCATAGGCATCGGTGCCGCTGTTCTGCACCCGGGCGCGAATCGCCGCTGCGCTGGCCTGAAGTTGCAGGTTGGAGGTTGCCCAGCCGCTGGCACCCAGTTCAAGGCCGATGTTCTTCTGCTGGCCCTGTTGCACATAGGTGAAGCTGCCGTCGCCTTCCGGGCGTGCGTATTGGTACGCCTGGCGAATCTGGAACAGTGCGGCGCTGAAGCTCATGCCTTGCCAGTCGCGCTTGATGCCTAGCTCCAGCTGGTGCGAGAGGGTAGGGGCGAGGATCTCGGCCGCGTTGCTGGTATACCACGGGGCAGTGCCACCCGCCGACAAGCCCTTGGCATAGCTGGCATACACCGTGGTGTCCGGGCGTGGTTTGTAGATCAGGGCAACATTGGGCAGCAACTGGTATTGCCGGGTATGGCGCCCGGCTACGCCGTCCTCGTCCCAGGTCTTTTCGTCCAGGCGCACTTCGCGGGCGCCAACAACGGTTTGCCATTGCTCGCTGAAGCTGATGCGATCGCTGACGAACAGGCCGTACTGGCGGCTGTCCAGGCGCCTTTCGCTGGCACCGACCTGTTGACCCGACGGCGCCACGGGCGGTGCGCCGGTGTAGATGTTGCCGCTGCCAACCCACTCGTTGTAATACGGGCGCTGATCGAGCGTGCGACGTTGGGCACTGCTGCCCACGGTCAGGTCGTGCTGCATGCCCAGCGCGTCGAAATGGCCATTGAGCATGGCCTGGGCCTCGTCGGTGCGGCGGGTATCGTCGGGGCTGCGGAAGTCATAGATGTCGTAGTCGCCTTCAGGGCTGAAGTGCGCTTGCCAGCCACCTTCGCTGCCCCAGGCGAAGGCACTGTAGTCGTCGATCACCACCTTGCTGCGCGACGCACTCAGGGTACCGGTCCAGGCCTCGTTGAAGCGGTATTCGAAGCGTCCACCCAGATTCAACGCGTCGTTCTGTACGGGCTTCGCCCAGTGCTGGTAGGCCAGGCGGTCACTCGGGTCGATGGCGTGGGGCAGTGCGCTGCCCCCCAGCAGCTGGTAGCCCGGCACAGAACGTTGCTCGCGGTGCTGGTATTCGGCATCGAGCTGCAAGGTGGCATCAGGGTTGATCTGCCAGTCGAAGGCCAGCGAGGCGAAGTCGCGCTGGCCGTCGGCATGGTCGACGTAGGAGCGGATGTCCTCGTGCGCCAGGTTGGCACGCAGGCCGAACTGCCGCTCGCTGCCGAACCAGCCACCGAGGTCGGTGGCCAGGTAGCGCTGGCCTTGAGCGTTGGTCGAAATCGTCACGCTGCGCACGTCGGCAGCGCGCTTGGTCACGTAGTTGATCAGCCCGCCGGGCTCCGATACGCCGCTCTGCAACCCGGACAGGCCCTTGAGCAACTCGACCTGCTGCTTGTTTTCCAGCGCCACGTTCTGCTCGCCGGCGATGGTCTGGCCATTGATGCGGTAGCTGCTGGCGGCGTTGAGCTCGAAGCCGCGCACGTTGAAGTTTTCGTAGTAACCGATCGGGGCATAGCTTTCGCCCACCGAGGCGTCGCTTTGCAGCACTTCGCTGAGCAAGCGGACCTGACGGTCTTCCAGCAGTGGCTGGCTGAATACGCTGACCGAGGCCGGGGTATCGAGCAGTGGTGCGGGCTGAAAGCCGCCGACTGACGCTTCGTGCACCTGATAGCCCTCATCCCCGTAGCTGTCGGAGACCTGCACCGGGGCCAGTTCGACACTGTCCTGTGCGAGGCCGTGGGGGGTGTGCAGGGCCAGGCCCAGGCTGAGCAGGCTCAGGGGCAGGTGAGGGCGAAGCAAGGGCATGCAGGGAGCGTCCTTGGGGCGAAAGACCGCGCAGGCCTGTTCGCGGGTAAACCCGCGAAAGGGCCGGAACAGGCAGAAAAAGGGGCGCTATCTTATCAGGCCCCAGTCCTGCGGGTCTTCAATCGGCAGGTGGAGGGCGGCGATGCTGGCGCCAGGTGTCGTCGATCTTCGACCAGGTCTTGCCGTCGGTGATGGCCATCAGTTTGCGCCCATCCTTGAAGGTGGCCAGGAAGGTGGCTTCTTCCTCTTTGCCGCCCAGCCAGAGCCCGGCAAGCAACCCCACCGGGCCGGCCACCAGCGCCCCGGCCACGCCCCAGCCGAGGGCGGTGCCCAGGCTGCGGCTGGACTCCAGGCTGGCCAGGCGCAGGTCAGCGATGCGGGCCAGTGAGATGCGCTCGCCGGGTGAAGGGCTACGCGGGGTCTTGAGTGTGAGCGATCCATTGCGAAACTCGCCTTCACCTTGCAAGAAATCGCCGGATTGCACCGTGAGTCTTGTCATTGAGTCGTCCTGTCAGCGAAAGGTCTGTGACCAGCGCTTACTGAGCGCCGCCGGGGCAGGCAAGTCAACGGCCAGGCGACGGAGGGTAATGCGGCGGGTTGTCACGTCCGCTGATGGCTTCAAGCCAGTTGCGCGGCGGCCTTGCGCTGCGAAACGCCCCATACCACCAAGGCCAGCGTGCCGATCACCAGGCCTGCCACCACGATGCCCATCCACCCTTGGCGCTGGAACAGTTGCGTGCCCAGCAACGAGCCTAGCGCACCGCCGATGAAGTAACAGGTGATGTAGCCGGCATTCAGCCGCGTGCGTGCTTCAGGGCGCAAGGCGATCACGGCATTCTGGTTGCTCACGTGTACCAGCTGCACGGCCAGGTCCAGGGCCAGCACGCCGACCAGCAACGCCAGCAGCGAGCTTTCGGCAAAACCCAGCGGGACCCACGACAGCAGCAGCGCCGCCAGGCCAACAGTGGTGCCCAGCGAGCCCTTGCCACGGTCGGCCAGGCGCCCGGCCCAGTTGGCCGCCAGTGCACCTGCGGCGCCGGCCAGGCCAAACAGCCCGATGGCCGCGTCGGAGTAGTGATAGGGCTCGCGTGCCAGCAGGAACGCCAGCGGTGTCCAGAACAGCGCGAACAGGCTGAACGCCAGCAGGCCGAGCAGCGAGCGCAGGCGCAGCACCGGCTCTTCGATGAACAGGCGAAACACCGAGCCGATCAGCGCCGGGTATTTCAAGCCTGCATGGCTATTGTGTTCGGGCAGGTTGCGGTACAGCGCCAGCGCGGTGAGTGCCATCAGCACGGCGGCCAGCACATAGATACTGCGCCAGCCGCCCAGCTCGGCCATGAAGCCGGCCGCGGTACGCGCCAGCAGGATGCCGAGCAGCAACCCGCTCATCAAGGTGCCCACTGCGCGGCCGCGCTGATGGGGCTCGCTGAGGGTCGCCGCCATCGGCACGAGGATCTGCGCTACCACCGAGAACAGGCCGGTAAGCGCGGTACCGAGCAGCAACCAGGGCAGGCTTGGGGCACACGCGCTGATGACCAGGCCCAAGGTGGAGATCGCGGTCATCACCACGATCAGCCGGCGCTGCTCGAACAGGTCACCCAGCGGTGCCAGCAGCAGCAGGCCGGCGCCGTAGCTCAGTTGTGCGGCGATGACGATGCTGCCGGCGCTGGCGGTACTCAGGCCGAACTGTTGCGCGATGCTGTGCAGCAGCGGTTGGGCGTAGTAATTGCTGGCCACGGCCAGGCCGGTGGCGGTGGCCATCAGCAGGATCAGGGCGCGGCTCAGGGAGGGGGATTTCATGGGCAATCTCGTCGCGGGCAGTAAGTGGTAACAAGTATCTGGAAGTGTCTTGAATGACGCCAATGTATAGTTTTCAGCTTATCAATCTTGAAAGCAGATAGATCGATGAACCTCAAGCAACTCGAATACGCCCTGGCCGTGGCCGACACCTGCAGTTTCACCCGTGCCGCCGAGCGTTGCCATGTGGTGCAGTCGGCCCTCAGCCACCAGGTGGCAAGGTTGGAAGCGCAGCTGGGTGTCAGCCTGTTCGAGCGTAGTTCGCGGCGAGTTCGCCTGACGCCTGCCGGTGAGGCGTTCGTGCTCAGTGCCCGGCCTGCCCTGGAGGCGGCCAGGCGCATTGCCGATGACGTGGCGGCGGCGTGCGGCCAGGTTCGGGGGCGATTGTCGATTGGCGAAATCAGCTCGCTGACAGCGTTGGACCTGGTCGATGTGCTGGCAGTGTTTCATGGCCGTTTCCCGGATGTGGACGTGCGTTGGCTTACCGCAAAAAGCGAACTGTTGATTGCCGATGTCTGCGAGCGCCGGCTGGATATCGGTTTCATTGGCTTGTGGCATGGCGAGGTGCTGCAAGGGGTGCAGCATCGCTTGCTGGCGCGGGAGGAACTGGTGGCCGTGTTGCCGTCGGGGCATGCGCAGGCGGGCAGGGCGCAGCTGGCTTTGGCAGACCTGGCGGATCAGGTGCTGGTGGATTTTCCTGAGGGTACCGGGGCGCGGCGCCAGACGGACGAGGCGTTTCAGGCGGCGGGGCTGGTAAGGCGCGTGCAGTTCGAGATCGGGCATATTCGCCTGGTGGAAAAGTTCGTGCAGCGGGGTATGGCGCTCGGGCTGGTGCCGGAGCGCGTGGCCCAAGGCTTCCAGGGAGTGGCTGTAGCGCGGCTGGTGGATGCGCCGGTGCGCCATCTGTATGCCGTTTGGGCGCAGAGCCCGACACCGGCGGCGCGGGCGTTTCTCGAGGTCATGGAGCAGAGCCTGGGGGTCAGTGGTTGATCTGTACCGGCCTCTTCGCGGGCTTGCCCCGCGAAGAGGCCGGTACAGGCTGAAATCAGGCCGCAAACCCACCATCGGCCAACAAGCTGGCCCCGGTGATGTAACCCGCCTCGGGCCCCGCGAGGTAGGCCACAAAGCTGGCAATTTCGTCCGCCTGCCCATACCGCCCGATCGCCATCAGCGGAATCAGGCTTTCGGCGAACTCGCCACTGGCCGGGTTCATGTCGGTGTCCACCGGCCCTGGCTGCACGTTGTTCACGGTAATCCCCTGCGGCCCGAGGTCGCGGGCCATGCCCTTGGTCAGGCCGACCAGCGCCGACTTGCTCATGGCATACGGGGCGCCACCGGCAAACGGCATGCGTTCGGCGTTGGTGCTGCCGATGTTGATGATGCGCCCGCCCTGGCCCATGTAGCGGGCTGCGGCCTGGCTGGCGACGAACACGCTGCGCACGTTGACCGCGAGGGTGCGGTCGAAGTCCGCCAGGTCGAACTCGGCCAGCGGCGCAACCGCCAGCACGCCGGCATTGTTGACCAGGATGTCGAGGCGGCCGAAAGCCTTCACCGCGTCGTCGATCGCCAGTTGCAGCGCGGCGGCGTCGGCGCTGTCGGCGCGCAAGGCCAGGGCCTGACCGCCAGCAGCCTTGACCTCATCGGCCAGCGCTTCGGCCGGGCCGGCAGAACTGACGTAGGTGAAGGCCACTTGTGCACCTTCTCGAGCCAGGCGCCGTACGATGGCCGCGCCGATACCGCGCGAACCGCCTTGGACGAAGGCGACTTTGCCTTCGAGGGTAAGTTGCTTGGACATGCTGATCTCCTGCTGGAAGCAAGGCCGGATGCCTTGGATGGACGCAGTATCGACTGCTGATTACCTGCTGATAAGATCGCAATCACTATTAGCAGAGTAAACCTTTGGTTGGTAATCAATGGCCATGGAATCCTTCAACGCCCTCGAGTGCTTCATCCGTAGTGCCGAGGTGGGCAGTTTCGCCGAGGCAGCCCGGCGCCTGAGCATCACCCCGGCGGCGGTGGGCAAGCACGTTGCCCAGTTGGAGGCGCGCCTCGGGGTGCGGCTGTTCCAGCGTAGTACGCGCAAGCTGACCCTGACCGAAGCCGGGCAGCGATTTCTGGGCGAGGTGAGCGACAGCTTCCGCACCATCCAGTACGCCGTGGCCAACCTGGCCAGCGCCGAGGGCCAGCCGGCCGGGCTGCTGCGGGTTAGCATGGGAATCGTGTTCGGCCGCTTGTACGTGCTGCCGCTGCTGGGTGAATTTCTGCGCCGCTACCCGGCAATCATCCCGGACTGGCATTTCGACAACCGCCAGGTCGACTTGATCGGCCAGGGCTTCGATGCGGCCATTGGCGGTGGTTTCGAGCTGCCGCTGGGCGTCGTGGCGCGCAAGCTGACCCCGGCCCATCGGGTGCTGGTGGCGGCACCTGCGTACTTGAATCGGCATGCCGCTATCAACAGCCCTGAGGTGCTGCAGCGCCACGACGGAATTCTGATCCGTTCCCCACAGACCGGGCGGGTACGTTCCTGGCCCTTGACCAGTCGATGGCAGGAACAACAGCCATTGCTGTTGCGTCAGGCGATGACCATGAGCGATTCGGATGCGGCGTGTGCGGTGGCGCAGCAAGGGTTGGGCATCGCCCTGGTCAGCTTGCCGTTCGCCGTGCCGTACCTGGAGGCCCGGCAGCTACAGCGGGTGTTGCCAGACTGGTATGTGGATGATGGGCATATCAGCCTGTATTACGCCGAGCACAAGCTGTTGCCGGGCAAGACCCGGGCGTTTATCGATTTTGTGGTGGAGCAGTTTGCCGAGCGGGGGTTGGCGGGGAGGTTCGACGCTTTGGCCTAAAGGGGTGTCGCTTGTACCGGCCTCTTCGCGGGCACGCCCGCTCCCACAGGTACTGCACAGCCTTCAGATCTTGTGCTTATCTGTGGGAGCGGGCGTGCCCGCGAAGAGGCCAGGTCAGGCAGCATCAATGATGTAGAAAAGCTGATCCCCAAGCTTCACCTCGTCGTCGATCTTCTTGCCCACCAGCTGCTGTCCCAATGGCGAACGGGGGGTAATCACGGTCACCAACTCGTCCCCCTCGCCAATCTTCAAACCCGCGGCCTCAGGCCCGAGGAAAAGCAAGCGCCGCCCGCCATCGTCATCCTCCAGAGTCACCAGGTTGCTCACCTGCACCCCTCGCGCCGGGTCATACTCGCGCAACCGCAACTGCTGGTAAGTCAGCAGCGCCTGGCGAATCTCGGCCGTGCGCCGCGCCTGCCCGGTGGCCAGGTACGACGCCTCCAGCCCAAGGGTGTCGTACTTGTTCTCGGCGATGTTCTCTTCGGCGGTAGCGGCCTCGTAGGCGGTCAGCGCCGCACGGCGCAGCACCTCCATGTCGGTTTCCAGAGCAGTGACGATGCGGCTGAGCAGGGTGGCCTTGTCCATGGTCAGTAACAGAACTCCAGCACGTTGGCCTGGCTCTTCTCGGTCGGCGCGGTACGGTTCTGCGCAAGCCAGAACTGGCACTTGGGGCTATTGAGGTTGCGCGGGTTGCCTTGGGCAGCCTCAGCGGCCTGCTGGATTTCCTGCTTGTGCAGGATGTCCTTGTAGCGCTCGAACATCTCGCCCTGCGCGTCCACCGGCTGCGCCGGTGCAGTCGCCGGTGCCGGTTTGCTGTAGGCCGGTGCCACGACCTGGGCCACAGGCTGCACCTGTTCAGGCCATAGTTGCAGGGCCAGCCACAGGCTCAGGCCAATCGCCACGGCGCCGAGCCACAGGCCCAAGGCCACGCAGAAAATCAGTTGCAGCGGTTTGAGGGTGATCTTCAATTCACGTTGGCGGGGCATGGCAGCTTCCTGGCAGAGCGGGCGAAGGGGGCATTGTCGCATGCTGCCGGAGAATTTTTGTGCGGCGCTTTTGTCGACGACAAATTATCCGCAGAATTCGCCCTTTTCGCGCAAGGCAAGGCAGGGCATATGAAAACCACCTGGGACATTTTCTGCAGTGTCGTCGACAACTATGGCGATATTGGCGTGACTTGGCGCCTGGCCCGGCAGCTGGTGGCCGAGCACGACCTGGCGGTGCGCCTGTGGGTGGACGACCTGAATGCCTTCGTGCCGCTGTGCCCGGGCGCCGATCCCGGTGCCGCGCAGCAATGGCAGCAGGGTGTCGAGGTGCGTGCCTGGCCTGCCGACTGGCAGCCCGCAGAGCCGGCCGACGTGGTGATCGGTGCCTTTGCCTGCCAGTTGCCGGCGGCCTACATCGAGGCGATGCGCGCTCGCCCGGCGCCGGTGCTGTGGCTGAACCTTGAATACCTCAGTGCCGAGGACTGGGTCGAAGGCTGCCATGGCTTGCCATCGCCCCAGCCCAATGGCCTGCGCAAGGTGTTCTTCTTTCCCGGCTTCACCGACAAGACCGGTGGGCTGTTGCGCGAGGCCAGCCTGCTATCGCGCCGGCAAGCCTTTGAGCAGTCGGCCGAGGCGCGTGCGGCATTTCTCCAGAGCCTGGGCGTGCAGGCGCAGCCTGGCGCGCTGCTGATATCGCTGTTCGCCTACGAAAACGGGCAACTGGGGCGCTGGCTCGATGCGCTGGCCGAGGATGCCCGACCGGTTCACCTGCTGGTCCCGCAAGGGCGCATCCTCGGCGACCTTGGGGCCTGGCTGGGTGAGCAGCAGCTGCAAGCCGGCGCTGTGCACCAGCGCGGCACCTTGACCGTGCAAATCCTGCCGTTCGTCAGTCAGGATGACTATGACCGCCTGCTGTGGAGCTGCGATTTCAACGCGGTGCGCGGGGAAGATTCGTTCGTCCGCGCCCAGTGGGCCGGCCGGCCGATGCTCTGGCACATCTATGTGCAGGAGGAAAATGCCCACTGGGAAAAGCTCGAAGCCTTCCTCAGCCATTATCGACAGGGCTTGTCGGACGCCGCCAGCGAGGCGCTGATGGCCTTTTGGCGTGCCTGGAACATGAACCGCGACATGCACGCCGCCTGGCAAGGAGCCCGCAAACACTGGGCGGAACTGCAGCAGCACGCCCGTGATTGGGCCACTTGCCAGGCCGCTCGGCCGGACCTTGCCAAGGCGCTGGTACAGTTTTACCGAAATTGGCTATGATATGCGGCCTCGATTTTTATAAATCCATCCAGATTCGGATACTTCGTAATGAAAACTGGTAAAGAACTGAAACCCGGTACCGTACTGCGGATCGACAACGACCCGTGGCTGGTTCAGAAAGCCGAGTTCACCAAGTCGGGTCGCAACAGCGCGATCATGAAGACCAAGCTGAAGAACCTGCTGACCGGCTACAAGACTGAAACCGTCTACGGTGCAGACGACAAGCTGGACGACGTGATCCTGGATCGCAAAGAAGCGACCCTGTCGTTCATCAACGGTGACGAATACACCTTCATGGACACCACCGACTACACCATGTACGAGCTGAACGCCGAGGACATCGAAGCCGTTCTGCCGTACATCGAAGAAGGCATGGAAGACGTCTGCGAAGCCGTGTTCTTCGAAGGCCGCCTGGTATCGGTTGAACTGCCGACCACCATCAGCCGTCAGGTCGAGTACACCGAGAACGCTGCTCGCGGCGACACCTCGGGCAAGGTCATGAAGCCTGCCAAGCTGAAGAACGGTACCGAGATCTCGGTTGCCGACTTCATCGAAATCGGTGAGTTCATCGACATCGACACGCGCGACAACAGCTTCAAAGGCCGCTCCAAGAAGTAATCCTTCTTGCGAAACGCAAAAACCCGGCCTTGGCCGGGTTTTTTTGTGCCTGTGATTTACACGGTCACATGCAGGCGCACGTCCACATTGCCGCGGGTGGCGTTGGAGTAAGGGCAGACCTTATGAGCCTTTTCCACCAACGCTTCGGCGTCAGCCTGGGCCAGGCCCGGCAGGTTGATGTTCAGGTCGATGTCCAGGCCGAAACCACCGGGGATCTGGCCGATGCCGACCTTGGCGGTGATCGAGGCATCCGCGGGCAGGGCTTTCTTCTCCTGGCTGGCAACGAACTTCAGTGCGCCGATGAAGCAGGCCGAGTAGCCGGCGGCGAACATCTGTTCAGGGTTGGTGCCGTCACCACCGGCGCCGCCGAGCTCCTTGGGGGTGCTCAGCTTGACTTCCAGCTTGCCGTCGCTGGAGCGGGATTTGCCGTCGCGACCGCCGGTGGAAGTGGCTTCTGCGATGTACAGCGGAGTGACCTTTTGCATCTTGAGCCTCGCTAGTGTGCTGTGCGCCCCTGGTGATCAGGTGGCGTCAAGTGGGTACGGGATTTAATTTGGCGCGCAATTAGTTAGCGCGCAAGATAAATATTTACCGTTTATCGGAACGGGCAGCACACAGCGTAGCCGTCAGAGGTTTTTTTGCAGGCTGTCGCGCAGTTCCAGCAGGTCAGTCTGCAGCTGCTGCAGGCGTTCGAGGCTGCGGCCGCTGGCCTTGAGAATGCATTGCGGCACTTCCCGAGCCTGCTGCTGCAGGGCGCGGCCCTTGTCGGTCAGTTGCACCAGCACCACCCGCTCATCCTCGCGGCTGCGGTTGCGCTGCAGCAGGCCTTCGCTTTCCAGGCGCTTGAGCAGGGGCGTGAGCGAACCGGGGTCGGTCAGCAGGTGCTGGCTGATTTCGCCTACGGTAAGACCGTCCTGCTCCCACAGTACGAGCATGGCCAGATACTGCGGGTAGGTCAGGCCCAGTGCTTGCAGCAGAGGCTTGTAGACCTTGGTCATCAGCAACGAGGTGGAGTGCAGAGCAAAGCAGACCTGGTTGTCCAGCAGCAGCTCGTCACAAGAGGCTTGAGTGTTGGCGTTCATGCAGGTCCTTGAATGTCATCAATGGAGAAATCTAGCACGCTGAAGGTTGGGGCGCTTACTGCCAGCGCAGTTCACTGCGCAGCGCCAGGTCCCAAGGTGGGACCGGGCTGAAGCGGCTCTTGAGAAATTCGAGCAGCAAACGGCTGCGAGAGTTCGTTTCATGTTCAAGGCGCAGTGCATAAATGCCGCTGGTTTCGGCTTCGGGCAGGCCGCTATCGCAGAACAGCGGCAGCAGTTCGCCGCGCAGCAGGTAGTCGCTGATCAGCCAGGTAGGCAGGTGGGCGATGCCGAGGCCGGCGAGGGCGCCGAACAGCAGGGTCTCGGCGTTGTTGGCGGCCATGCGCATGCGCGCCGGGCGGTACAGGCGCATCTGCCCGTCGACCGCAAAACGCCAGGCGAACGGCGGTGCCAGGCCGTCCCAGTCAAGGCCGTCGTGGCTAGGCAATTCGCTGGGGCAGCTGGGCATGCCGCGGCTGGCCAGGTAGGCCGGGCTGGCGCAGGCGATGCGTACCATGTGCGCCAGCTTGGTTGCCACCAGCCGGGTATCGGCCAAGGGGCCGGCGCGCAGCACCAGGTCGACCTCGCCCAAGTGGCTGCCATGCAGGTCGACGAAACTGTCGATCAGGCGCAATTGCACGTCCAGGCCCGGATAGGCCACCAGGAAATCGGCGATTGCCGGCGCCAGGTGACGGCGACCGAAGGCGGCCGGGGCATCGATGCGGATCAAGCCTTCCGGGGCACTGCTCAGCGATACGGCCTCGGCGCGGGCCAGGCGCAGCTCTTCGAGAATGCGCCGGGCGCGTTCGGCGAAGGCATTGCCCGCCGGGGTGGCGCGTACGGCATGGGTGCTGCGAGTGAACAGGCGGCTACCGACTGCGCTCTCCAGGTTGTCGATGCGCCGAGCCACGGCGGACGGGGTCAGTGGATGGCGGCGAGCGGCAGCAGAGAAGCTTCCGCTCTCCAGCACATCCAGAAACAGGCTCAACTGGTCGGTCAGGGTATCGGGGTTCATGATCATCCGCTTTTGCAAGAAACGCATAGCCATTGTGCGTTGCTGTGCGTTTCCCCGCCAGAGCGCAATCGTTAGCATGCCCGCATTACCAACGCAGGCGGATGAGGCCCTGATGATCGAGTGGTTGTTGTATATCGTACTGGGCGCAGGCCTTGGCACCATGGGTGGGTTGTTCGGTATTGGCGGCGGGCTGATCGCCATCCCGGCACTGGGCGTGCTGTTTGGCCTCGACCAGCAGTTGGCGCAAGGCACGGCGCTGGTCATGGTGGTGCCGAACGTGCTGCTGGCGCTGTGGCGTTATCACCAGCGCAACCGCATCGAGCTGCGCCATGCCGTGCCGCTTTCGCTGTGCAGCTTCCTGTTCGCCTGGCTCGGCTCGGTCTGGGCGGTGGGTATCGATGCCCACTCGATGCGCCTGGGCTTTGTCGGCTTCCTGATAGCGCTGGCCATCTGGAACGTGGCGCGTATGTTCCTCAAGGTCTCGCCGCCCAGCGCCGAGCTGCGTTACGCCTGGCCCTGGCTGGGCGTGCTGGGCAGCTTTGCCGGCACCATGGGCGGGTTGTTCGGTGTCGGCGGCGCCGTGGTGGCCACGCCGATCCTGACCAGTGTGTTCGGTACCACCCAGGTGGTGGCGCAGGGGTTGTCACTGGCGTTGGCGGCGCCGAGTACCCTGGTGACCTTGGTGACCTACGGGGTGCACCACAGCGTGGACTGGAGCGTGGGCATTCCATTGGCGGTCGGTGGGCTGCTGAGCATCAGCTGGGGGGTGAAACTGGCCCATGCACTGCCAGAGAAAGTATTGCGGGCGATGTTCTGTGTGTTTCTGGTGGCGTGTGCGGTGATGCTGGGGTTCGAGCTGTGAGATCGCCGGGGCCGCTTTGCGGCCCTTTCGCGACACAAGGCCGCTCCTACAGAAGCGCGCGATCCTCTGTAGGAGCGGCCTTGTGTCGCGAAAGGGCTGCACAACAGCCCCAGATCAAAGGAACCCTTCAACGATGTAATCGGCCATGCAGTCGGTGATCGGCGACTGGCCCTGGCTGTTGCGCAGCAGCATCACGTTTGCCAGTGGTAACTGCGGCAACCCGTCGTTCTCGCCGAGAATGCGGATGTTGCCACCAACCAGGCTCTGCAATTGCGCCGTCACTGCAAGCCCTGCGGTGACGATGGCAAAGATCGCCGCCAGGCTGGGGCTGGTATAGGCAATGCGGTAGTCGATGCCCTGGGCCTCCAGAGCGTTGCAGGTCCAGGCGCGGCAGAAGCAGTCGGTGTTGAACAGCGCCAGCGGCATTGGCCGTTGTTCCTGCGGGCAGAAGCCTTCGGCGGCTGCCCATACCAGGCGTTCCTGGCGCAGCAACTGGCCAACCTCGTTGCCCGGTTCGCGGGTGACGATGGTCAGGTCCAGGTCCTGGCGCAGCATCAGCTGTTTGGACGAGTCGCAATGCACCTCCACCTGCACCAGCGGGTAAGCCTGGGCGAAGCTGGAGAGGATGGTCGGCAGGAAGCGCATGGCGTAGTCATCCGGCGTGCCGATGCGCACCAGCCCGACCATGTGCGGCATGCGCAGGGTGTTGAACACTTCGCCATGCAGCTTGAGGATGCGCCGGGCGTAGCCGAGCAGCACCTGGCCCTCGGCGGTAAGCCGCACCTGGCGGCCGTCACGCTCGAACAACTGGCGCTGCAGGATGTCTTCTTCCAGGCGTTTCATCTGCATGCTCACCGCCGACTGGGTGCGGTTGACCACTTCACCGGCGCGGGTGAAGCCACCTTGCTCGGCGATGGCGACAAAGGTGCGCAGCACGTCGGCATCAAGGCTCTGATACTGGGACATTGCATCAATCTCCGAGATGCATGACATCAGAAACATTCGTTGGATTGATCTTAAGCCTGGGCGGAGACTGAAGCCATCAACACGGAGGGCTTCACGATGAAAGGTCATGTCAGCAGCATCCAGCAACCTGCCTTTTCCTTGAACCACCTGTGGCATGTGGCCCTGGACCGCCCGGCCCGGTGGCTGCAGCTGTACCGCCAGCGCCAGGAACTGGCCAGCCTGAGTGATGCGACCCTGCATGACCTGGGCTTGAGCCGGGCGGACATCCAGCAAGAGGCTGAGCGGCATTTCTGGGATGATCCGTTGCGCAAATAGGCTAAACCTGTAAAGGCCTCTTCGCGGGCACGCCCGCTCCCACAGGTTATGTGCGATCCCTGTGGGAGCGGGCGTGCCGGCGAAGAGGCCGGAACAGACAATAAAAGGAGATCAGGCTTGCCGCTCAAGTTGTCCATAAGCCAGGCCCGCCGTGTGGCCCTGTCAGCCCAGGGATTCGGCAAACAGCCTGACGCCCCACCGACCCTTCCCGCACTGAAACGCATGCTGCAACGCCTGGGTGTGGTGCAGATCGACTCGGTCAACGCCGTGGTCCGCTCCCATTACCTGCCGCTGTTCTCCCGCCTTGGCGACTATCCAACAGCCATGCTCGACCAACTCGCCTGGGGCCGTGGCCGCCAGCGCCAGCTGTTCGAATACTGGGGCCACGAAGCTTCGCTGCTACCCCTGAACCTCTACCCATTGCTGCGCTGGCGCATGGCCCATGCCGCTGATGGCCGCGGCATCTACCGTCAACTCGCGCTGTTCGGCCGCGAACGCCAGGACGTGATTGCCCGCGTGCTGGCCGCCGTGCGCGAACAGGGCGCCCTGGGCGCAGGCAGCCTGTCCACCCGTCAGGAGCGGGCCGGCCCATGGTGGGACTGGAGCGAAGAAAAACGCGCACTGGAATGGCTATTCGCCGCCGGTGAAGTCACGGTCGCGGGGCGTCGCGGCTTCGAGCGGCTCTACGACGTACCGGAAAAGGTCTTGCCCAAGGCGATCCTCGATCAGGCGCTGCCAAGCGAAGCCGAAGCCCATCAAGGCCTGATGCTGCATGCCGCCACGGCCTTGGGCGTGGCTACCGAGCGTGACCTGCGCGACTACTTCCGCCTTGAGCCCGGCCAGGGCAGGGCGGCGCTCGATGAACTGGTCGCCGATGGCCGATTGCAGCCGGTCGAAGTGCAGGGCTGGAAGCAGCTGGCCTACTGTGCCGGCACACCGCGCATTTCGCGGCGCATCGACGCCAGCGCGTTGCTGTCGCCGTTCGATTCGCTGGTCTGGGAGCGCAACCGCACCGAGCGGCTGTTCGATTTCCACTACCGCCTGGAGATCTACACCCCGGCGCACAAGCGGGTGTACGGCTACTACGTGTTGCCGTTTCTGCACCGCGAACGCATCGCCGCGCGCCTGGACCTGCGCGCCGAGCGCGCCCAAGGGCAACTGGCGGTGCATGCCGTGCACGCGCAATCGATAGCGTTGGACGCGGAGGGCTATCAGGCCCTGGCGGGGAATCTGCTGCGCATGGCCCAGTGGCTGGGCCTGGAGCGGGTGCAACTGAACTGCCCTCGGGCAGAGGGCAGCCAGCTGCGTGAGGCCCTGCTCAGCGCCGCACCTGCTTGAGGGTTTCGGCGATCAGGAAGGCCAGTTCCAGCGACTGATCGGCGTTCATCCGTGGGTCGCAGTGGGTGTGGTAGCGGTCGGACAGGGCATCTTCGGTGATCGGCCGGGCGCCGCCGATGCACTCGGTGACGTTCTGCCCGGTCATCTCGATATGGATGCCGCCGGCATGGCTGCCCTCGGCCTGGTGCACCTGGAAGAATTGCTTCACCTCGTCGAGGATCTGCGCGAAGTCGCGGGTCTTGTAGCCGCTGCTGGCCTTGATGGTGTTGCCGTGCATCGGGTCGGAGCTCCACAGCACCTTGCGCCCCTCGCGCTCGACGGTGCGGATCAGCCCAGGCAGGTGCGCGCCGACCTTGCCGGCGCCCATGCGCACGATCAGGTTGAGGCGGCCAGGGTCGTTGGCCGGGTTGAGGGTGTCGATCAGGCGGATCAGCTCTTCGGGGTTCATGCTCGGGCCAACCTTGACCCCGATCGGGTTGTGCACGCCGCGCAGGAATTCGACATGGGCGCCGTCGAGCTGGCGGGTGCGGTCGCCGATCCACAGCATGTGCGCCGAGCAGTCGTAGTAGTCGCCGGTCAGGCTGTCCTGGCGCACGAAGGCTTCTTCATAGTTGAGCAGCAGCGCTTCGTGGGCCGTGAAGAAACTGGTCTCGCGCAGTTGTGGCGCGCTGTCCAGGCCGCAGGCGCGCATGAAGGCGAGGGTTTCGTCGATGCGGTTGGCCAGCTGGTGGTATTTGTCGGCCAGCGCCGAGTTGGCGATGAAGTCGAGGTTCCACTTGTGCACCTGGTGCAGGTCGGCGAAACCGCCCTGGGCGAAGGCGCGCAGCAGGTTGAGGCTGGCGGTGGCCTGGTGGTAGGCCTGCAGCAGGCGCTCCGGGTCCGGCACGCGGCTCTTTTCGTCGAAGCCGATACCGTTGACGATGTCGCCACGGTAAGCCGGCAGGGTGAGGTTGCCGATGGTTTCGTCGCCTGAGGAGCGCGGCTTGGCAAACTGCCCGGCCATGCGCCCGACCTTGACCACCGGGCAACCGGCGGCGAAGGTCATGACGATGGCCATCTGCAGCAATACCTTGAAGGTGTCGCGGATCTTCGCTGCCGAGAACTCGGCGAAGCTCTCGGCGCAGTCGCCACCCTGCAGCAGGAAGGCGCGGCCCTCGGTAACTTCAGCGAACTGCCGGCGCAGCTCGCGGGCCTCGCCGGCGAACACCAGGGGTGGGTAGCTGGCCAGGGTCTGCTCGACCTTGTGCAGGTGCGCGGCGTCGGGGTAGGTCGGTTGCTGCTGGATCGGCAGGGCACGCCAGCTGTCGGGGCTCCACGGTCGGTTCATCACAGGCTCGGTTTTGGCTGTTATAGGCTGCCTGCCATGGTAACAGCGGCGCCGAGCTTGTTGCATCCGGGGCGTTGGCGGACAATGCGTGTTTTGTGCGGGTGGGTGGCAGGTAGATGGCGACGGAGCGGGAAGAGAAGCTGTTGGCCCGGGTCGAGGATGCCTTTGGCGTCATCAGCGTGTACGAGGTGGAGGATTACCGCTTCCTCGAGTTCGGTGATGCCATCGAGCAGAGCTGCGTATTCACCGCTGACCCCAGCTGGCTGGAGTACGACTACACCCGCGCCATGCTGGTCGGTGCGCTGTGCCATGAACAGCCGGAAAGTGCGCTGTTTCTTGGCTTGGGCGCCGGTACCCTGACCCAGGCCTGCATGAAATTCCTGCCGCTGGAGGACATCGAGGCCATCGAGCTGCGTGCCGACGTGCCGCGTCTGGCCATGCAATACATGGGGCTGGACGATGATCCGCGGTTGTACGTGCGCATTGGCGACGCCCTGGAGTTGTTGCCCACGGCCGAGCAGGCCGACCTGCTGTTCGTCGACCTGTACACCGACCATGGGCCGGGTGTCGGGCACCTGGCGTGGAACTTCCTCGAGAACTGCCAGAAGCAACTCAACCCTGGTGGCTGGCTGGTGATCAACCAGTGGGCCAACGACGACGGCAAGCCGTTGGGCGCGGCGCTGCTGCGCGGGTTGTACCACCGGCATTACTGGGAGCTGCCGGTGAAGGAGGGCAATGTCATCCTGCTGGTGCCGGCGGACCTGGACCAGCACCTGGACCTCGATGGCCTGCGGGCGCGGGCCGAGGCCCTGGCGCCACGCCTGGGGTATAGCCTGGACGGGCTGATCCGCGAGATCCGGCCAGCTACCTGAAGACCGCGTCGCCTGCTTCGCGGGCTTGCCCGCTCCCACAGGAATACCTCTGCCCTCAGGATCTGCGCGGTACCTGTGGGAGCGGGCGAGCCCGCGAAAAGGGCAACTCGGAACCATCAGAAGGAATCGATTCAGCAGGCCAAGGCTGATGGCCGGATACTGGCTAACCGGCCAGAAAAATTTACTCACTCCCCGGCATTAATTCGGGTATAGTACGCGCCGGTCTTTTAGCGGACCTCAAAATCAGGTGGTGCAAATCCTCCGAGTCCAGCTTCGGCTGCACGTCCGCTAGGCGGACCTTCTCAAGTTTTTCTTTTTCAATCGTTTTCGCAAATCCCCGCCGACAAAGCTGCCTGGGTGACCGTTCCGGTCTTTCAAGGCATGTGCAGCTTTGCAGCATGGGTCTTTGCGGATGCACTTAGAGGCAGACCCATGACCCAGGAAACCGGCGGCTTCGCCGCTCTCGATCTCAATCAGAACATTGTTGCTGCCGTACTGGCTACCGGCTACGAAGAGCCGTCGGCCATTCAGCAACAATCGATCCCGATCATCCTCGCCGGTCACGACATGATCGGCCAGGCGCAGACTGGCACCGGCAAGACCGCTGCCTTCGCCCTGCCGATCCTCAACAAGATCGATGTGAGCAAGCGCGAACCGCAAGCCCTGATCCTGGCGCCAACCCGTGAGTTGGCGCTGCAAGTTGCTACCGCTTTCGAAACCTACGCCAAGCAGATGCCAGGCGTAAATGTAGTGGCCGTCTACGGTGGTGCCCCGATGGGCCCACAGCTGCGCGCCATTCGCAACGGCGCGCAAATCGTCGTCGCCACCCCGGGCCGTCTGTGCGACCACCTGCGTCGTGACGAGAAAGTCCTGTCGACCGTGCAGTACCTGGTGCTGGACGAAGCCGACGAAATGCTCAAGCTGGGCTTCATGGACGACCTCGAAGTGATCTTCGATGCAATCCCGGCCAGCCGCCAGACCGTGCTGTTCTCCGCCACCCTGCCGTCGTCGATCCGCTCGATCGCCGAACGCCACCTGCGCGAGCCCAAGCACGTCAAGATCCAGAGCAAGACCCAGACCGTCACCGCGATCGAGCAGGCCCACCTGATGGTCCATGCCGACCAGAAGATCCCGGCTGTGCTGCGTCTGCTGGAAGTCGAAGAGTTCGACGCGCTGATCGCCTTCGTGCGCACCAAGCAAGCCACCCTGGACCTGGCCGCCGCGCTGGAAGCCAAGGGCTACAAGGCTGCCGCTCTGAACGGCGACATCGCTCAGAACCAGCGTGAGCGGGTGATCGACTCGCTGAAGGATGGCCGCCTGGACATCGTCGTCGCCACTGACGTCGCTGCCCGTGGTCTGGACGTACCGCGCATCACCCACGTGTTCAACGTCGACATGCCGTACGACCCGGAATCCTACGTGCACCGTATCGGCCGTACCGGCCGTGCCGGCCGCGATGGCCGTGCGCTGCTGCTGGTCACCCCGCGTGAGCGCCGCATGCTGCAGGTGATCGAGCGCGTGACCGGGCAGAAGGTTGCCGAAGCCCGCCTGCCGAACGCCCAGGCTGTGCTGGATGCCCGCATCAAGAAGCTGACCAACAGCCTGGCGCCGCTGGTTGCCGAAGCAGAAGCCACCCATGGCGAGCTGTTCGACCGCCTGACTGCCGACCTCGGCTGCAGCGCACGCGCCCTGGCTTCGGCCCTGCTGCGCAAGGCCACCAACGGCCAGGCGCTGGACCTGGCGACCGTCGAGCGCGAGCAGCCGCTGGTACCAAGCTTCGCCCCGCGTGGCGAGCGTACCGAGCGTGGTGAGCGCAGCGATCGTGGCGATCGCGGTGGTGACCGTGAGCGTCGTGCGCCAATGCCGCTGGCCGAAGGCCGCGTGCGCTGCCGTACTGCCCTGGGTGCCCGTGACGGTATCGCTGCCAAGAACCTGCTGGGCGCGATCCTCAACGAAGGTGGCCTGGCCCGTGACGCCATCGGCCGCATCCAGGTGCGCGACAGCTTCAGCCTGATCGAGCTGCCGGAAGATGGCCTGGAGAAGCTGCTGTCCAAGCTCAAGGACACTCGCGTAGCCGGCAAGCAGCTGAAGCTGCGCCGTTATCGCGAAGATTGATCCTGATGCTATGAAAAAATCCCCGGCCTAGGTCGGGGATTTTTTTTGCCTGTGCCATTTTGGGGCTGCTGCGCAGCCCTTTCGCGACGCAAGGCCGCTCCTACAAGAGAGGGCGGTCCCCTGTAGGAGCGGCCTTGTGTCGCGAAAGGGGCGCAAAGCGCCCCCGGCGTTATTCAGTCGAACCGGTAAATGTCCATCCCCAACGCCCCCAGTGTGAACCCCTGGTGCACGATCCCGAACCTGTCCCCAGCCCCCATGGCAAAGAACAGCGGCAGCAAATGCTCATCACTGGGATGGTTACGCGCTGCAAACGGCGCCTGTTTCCGGTAATCCAGGAGCGCAGCCTGGTCATCTGCCTTCAGCCGCTCCACCACCCAGTCCCGGAACGCCAGGGCCCACGGCTCGATCGCATCCGGCCCGGCATGCCAGTCCAGTTCACCCAGGTTGTGCGTGATGCTGCCGGAGCCCACCAGCAAAACGCCTTCAGCACGCAACCCAGCCAGCGCCTTGCCCATCTTGACCTGCAACCCCGGCCCCATCTGGCTGGGCAGTGACACTTGAATCACCGGAATGCTCGCATCCGGGTACATCAGCGACAGCGGCACCCAGGCGCCATGATCGAACGGTCGTTGCGGGTCCAGGCGCGCCTGCAGCCGTTCAGCGACCCGGCTTGCCAGGCCTGGTTCGCCCGGCGCCGGATACTGCACCGCGTACAGCGCCGGCGGGAAGCCGTAGAAGTCGTGCCAGGTCTCTGGTTGTGCGCTGCTGGTCACCCACAGCTCAGGGCTTTCCCAGTGCGCCGACACCACCACGATCGCCTTCGGCCGTGGCAGGGCGTTGGCCAGCCCGGCCAATGCCGGCCCGCTGGCGCCTGGTTGCAAGGCGAGCATGGGAGAACCGTGGGAAATGAACAGGCTGGGCAGCATGGCGGGGTCCTGAAGGTTATGATGCAGTCATCTTCAATCAACTATCGATCGAAATCCAAACCAAGTTTTACCGACAAACCATCTAAAAATCGGGAGTAATCATGGAGCCAGCGTTCTGGCAGAAGCGGTGGGCCGACAACCAGATCGGTTTTCATCAATCTCGGGTGAACCCATTTCTGCCGAAGTATTGGCCGCAACTGCAGCTGGCGCCGGGCAGCCGTGTGCTGGTACCACTGTGCGGCAAGAGCCTGGACCTCGCTTGGCTGGCGGGGCAGGGGCACCGGGTATTGGGGGTAGAGTTGTCACGCCAGGCAGTGGAGGCGTTCTTCCGTGAGCATGGGCTGGAGCCACAGGTGACGCAGCAGGGTGTCTTCGAAGTCTGGCGCAATGGCGATGTGGAGCTTTGGTGTGGCGACTTCTTTGCCTTGCAGGCCGAGGATGTGGCGGATTGCGTAGCGCTCTATGATCGCGCCGCAGTGATTGCCCTACCGCCGCAAATGCGTGCGCAATACATGGCTTTGCTTTCACAGGCATTGCCGGTAGGCGCCGGCTTGCTGGTGACATTGGATTATCAGCAGGAACTGCTGGCCGGGCCGCCGTTTTCGGTGGCTGACGAGGAGGTGAGGCGCGGGTTTGCCAACTGGCAGGTGGAGGAGCTGGAAGCGCAGCAAGTGATCAGCGACAGCCCAAAGTTCCTGCAGGCCGGGGTCACGAGTCTGATCGAACGGGTGTACCGCGTGAAGTTCTGAGCGGAAACGAAAAAGGGCGACCGAGGTCGCCCTTTCCTTTACCGGTTGGATCAACCGCGGCGGCGCAGCGCCTCGATGCGGTCTTCCAGTGGCGGGTGGCTCATCAGCAGGCCAGCCAGGCCGTGCTTGAGGCCGCCATTGATGCCGAAGGCCTTCATGGTGTCGGGCATGTGTACCGGCAGGCCTTGCTCCACGCGCAGGCGCTGCAGGGCGCCGATCATCGCGGCGGTACCGGCCAGTTGGGCACCGGCTTCGTCGGCACGGTATTCGCGGCGGCGCGAGAACCACATGACGATCATGCTGGCCAGAATGCCCAGGATCAGCTCGGCAACGATGGTCGCCACGTAGTAGGCGATGCCCTGGCCTTCTTCGTTCTTGAAGATCACCTTGTCGACGAAGTTGCCGATGATGCGGGCGAAGAACATCACGAAGGTGTTCACCACACCCTGCACCAGCGCCAGGGTGACCATGTCACCGTTGGCCACGTGGCCGATCTCGTGGGCCAGCACGGCGCGCACTTCATCGGGCGAGAAGCGCTCCAGCAAGCCCTGGGACACGGCTACCAGCGCGTCGTTGCGGTTCCAGCCGGTGGCGAAGGCGTTGGCCTCGTAGGCCGGGAAGATACCCACTTCGGGCATCTTGATGCCGGCCTCGCGCGACAGCTCTTCGACCGTTTGCAGCAGCCACTGCTCGTGGCGGGTGCGCGGCTGGCTGATGATCTGGGTGCCGGTGGTCATCTTCGCCATCCACTTGGAGATGAACAGCGAAACCAGGGAGCCGGCGAAGCCGAACACGGCGCAGAACACCAGCAGGCTGCTGAGGTTGAGGTCAACCCCGTTGGCGGCCATGAACCCGTTGAAACCGAACAGGCTCAGGGTAATGCTTGCAACCAGCACCACCGCGAGGTTGGTGGCTACAAACAACAGAATGCGCATCATGGTTGTTACGTTCTCCTGACGGATGAGTTGTTGCTTACTGCGGGGTATATAAGGTGCCGGTCGCTGGGTTTCAATCGGGCGACTATTTCAAACTGTGTACGGCGGAGTATGGCAGAGGATTTTGCGCGGGCTGTGAGATAGAGCGTTGCAGGATGTAAGAAAAGGTCCATGCCATGAGATTTGTGGTGGTATAGAGATCGAGCGCCGCCCGCGCGGCGCATCGCGGGCAAGTCGGATCGCCGCACCGCCGCTCCCACATCTGTTTCGGGCCAGTCACTCCTGTGAAGCCAACAGGGACCGCCTTGGTGCATGACTGGAGACAGGTGGAGCCACCGAGATGTATCGCCATGCCAACAAGGCGGATCCTGTTGGCGGCACAGGAATAACTGGCCCGAAACAGATGTGGGAGCGGGCTTGCCCGCGATGCGCCGCGCGGGCGGCGCGCGATCTCGGCGCCACCGCAAATATCCCGTCGAACCTTACTGCGAATAAGTCCGCAGGAAGTTGCCGATCCGCCCGATCGCCGCCTCAAGGTCATCCACCCGCGGCAAGGTCACCACGCGGAAGTGGTCCGGCCACGGCCAGTTGAACGCCGTCCCCTGAACAATCAGCAGTTTTTCCGACAGCAGCAGGTCGAGGGCGAACTTCTCGTCGTTGAGGATCGGGCAGACTTTCGGGTCGATCCGCGGGAATGCATACAGCGCGCCCATCGGCTTGACGCAGCTGACGCCCGGGATGTCATTGAGCAGCTCGTAGGTGCGGTTGCGCTGCTCCAGCAGGCGGCCCGGCGGCAGCACCAGGTCGTTGATGCTCTGGTAGCCGCCCAGGGCGGTCTGGATGGCGTGCTGGGCCGGCACGTTGGCGCACAGGCGCATGTTGGCCAGCATGTCGATGCCTTCGATGTAGCTCTGGGCGTGGTGCTTGGGCCCGGAGATGATCAGCCAGCCGGAACGGAAACCGGCCACCCGGTACGACTTGGACAGGCCGTTGAAGGTCAGGCACAGCAGGTCCGGGGCCAGCGAGGCGGTGCTGATGTGCACGGCTTCGTCATAGAGGATCTTGTCGTAGATCTCGTCGGAGAACACCACCAGGTTGTGCTGGCGCGCCAGCTCCAGCATGCCCAGCAGCAACTCCTTGGAATACACCGCGCCAGTCGGGTTGTTCGGGTTGATGATCACCAGCGCCTTGGTGTTCGGGGTGATCTTGGCCTTGATGTCTTCCAGGTCCGGGAACCAGTCGGCCTGCTCGTCGCACAGGTAGTGCACCGGCTTGCCACCGGCCAGGCTCACGGCCGCGGTCCACAGCGGGTAGTCAGGGGCCGGGATCAGCACTTCGTCGCCGTTGTTCAGCAGCGCCTGCATCGACATCACGATCAGCTCGGACACACCGTTGCCGAGGTAGATGTCCTCGATGGTGACGCCTTCGATTTCCTTCTGCTGGCAGTACTGCATCACTGCCTTGCGCGCGCTGAACAGGCCCTTGGAATCGCTGTAGCCCTGGGCGGTGGGCAGGTTGCGGATCACATCCTGGAGAATTTCGTCCGGCGCCTCGAAGCCAAACGGCGCCGGGTTGCCGATGTTCAGCTTGAGGATGCGGTGGCCTTCCTCTTCGAGGCGTTTGGCGTGCTTGAGCACCGGGCCGCGAATGTCGTAGCAGACATTGGCGAGCTTGTTCGATTTGCTGAACTGCATGATGTGGTCCCGATTGAGAATACGCACTGCGGCCCTCCGAAACGTTCGAAAGGTTTGAAAGGGCAGGAAGCGGGTGCCAGACTGGAAGCCTTGCACACGAAGCCAACTAATATACGTGCCACCCGCGCTACGGAAAAGACGGCGCGAGGTGAAATTCAGCCTGCCGAGGTCCCCACATGCAAAAGATCGACAAGACACTTGAAGAATGGCGCGAAATGCTCGACCCCGCCCAGTATCAGGTGTGCCGCCTCAAGGGCACCGAGCGGCCGTTCAGCGGCAAGTACAACAGCGAGCGCCGTGCCGGCGTGTACCACTGCATCTGCTGTGATCTGCCGTTGTTCGACGCGCAGACCAAGTTCGACTCCGGCTGCGGCTGGCCGAGCTTCTATGCGCCGATCGAAGCGAGCGCGATGATCGAAATCCGCGATACCTCCCACGGCATGATCCGCACCGAGGTCACCTGCGCCCGGTGCGACGCCCACCTGGGCCATGTGTTCCCCGACGGCCCGCCACCGACCGGCCTGCGCTACTGCATCAACTCGGTGTGCCTGGACTTCAAACCCCGTGACGGAGCCTGAGAATGGCCGGATCGATGCTGGACATCCCTTGTGTGACCTTGGGCGGCGAGCAGAAAAAGCTCGGCGACTTTGCTGGCAAGGCGTTGCTGGTGGTCAACACCGCCAGCCAGTGCGGCTTCACCCCGCAGTACCAGGGGCTGGAGCAGCTGTGGCGGGACTACCGCGAACGTGGCCTGGTGGTGCTGGGCTTCCCTTGCAACCAGTTTGGCCAGCAGGAGCCAGGTGATGCGCGGGACATCGCGCAGTTCTGCGAGGCCAATTTCGGCGTGAGTTTCCCGCTGTTTCGCAAGATCGAAGTCAATGGCCCCGGCGCCCACCCGCTGTTCGTCGAACTCAAGCAGCGTGCACCAGGCTTGCTTGGCACGCAGAAGATCAAGTGGAACTTCACCAAGTTCCTGGTCGACCCGGCCAGCGGCAAGGTCGCTCGCTACGCGCCGACCACCAAGCCACAGGCACTGCAAGCCGACATCGAGCGCCTGCTCAGCCGCTGAGCGGCACCCAGTGGTCGATCAGCGCCAGTAGCTCCTCGCGGCGGAACGGCTTGGCCAGGTAGTCGCTCATGCCCGCCGCGCGGCAGCGCTCGCGTTCTTCAGGCATGGCGTTGGCGGTCAGGGCGACGATCGGCAGCTGGGGCCAGCGCCCGCTCTGGCGAATCCGCCGGCTGGCCTCGTAGCCGTCCATCACCGGCATGTTGCAGTCCATCAGCACCAGGTCGAAGTCTTCTCGCTCCAGCCGTTCCAGGGCCTCGGCGCCTTGGGTGGCGACTTCTACCCGGCAGCCGAGCTTGGCCAGCATGCCCTTGGCCACCAGCTGGTTCACCGGGTTGTCCTCCACCAGCAGGATGCGCGCACGGCCTTCGGTGGCGGTGAGCAGCGGGGTGGCCAGGGGGTGCTCCGGGGCATGCCCCTGCAAGGTGCGGCGCAGGGTCTGATACAGCGCGTTGCGCGCCAATGGCCGGGCCAGTTGGTGCAAAGGCGCCAGTTGCGCCGATTGCTCGCCGGGCAGGAAGTTGCCATAGGCGGTCACCAGCAGGATCGGCGCCTTCAGCGCCGGGCGTAGCTGGAACAGCTGCTCCAGGTCGTCGGTGATCAGCAGGTCGACGCTGCCGTCGAGCGTGGCGCGGCCGTCGTGCCGTTGATAGTCCAGCCCCCAGCCCGGCAGCAGGCCCTGCAGCAGCTCGCTGAGGCCGCTGCCGGCGTCGCTGAGGGCGACGACCTTGCCCTGCAGGGCGGCCGGTGCGATGGCCTCGGTGTGAGTGGGCAATGGCAGCTCGGCGCTGAAGCGGCTGCCAAAGCCAGGCTCGGACTGGATGTGCAGATGCCCCTGCATGGCCTTGCACAGGTTGCGGGTCAGGGCCAGGCCCAGCCCGGTGCCGCCGTACTGGCGGGTTATGCCGGCGCCGGCCTGGGTGAACGGCTGGAAGATCCGCGCCTGGGCCGCTTCGGGAATGCCGATGCCGGTGTCGCGCACTTCCAGGCGCACACCGCCGACGATGCGTGCCAGGCGCACGTCGACGCGGCCGAAGCGGGTGAACTTCAGGGCGTTGGACAGCAGGTTGCTGACCACCTGGCGTACCCGCGTGGGGTCGCCGAGCACCGAACTCGGGAAGTCGCCAGCGATCAGGCAGGTCAGCTCGACGTTCTGCGCGGCATTCTGCGACAGCAGGTTGGCGGTGTCCTCGACCATGGCGCCCATGTCGAAGGGGATGCGCTCCAGTTCCAGCTGCCCGGCATCGAACTTGGACAGGTCGAGAATATCGTTGAGCAATTCCACCAGCACCTTGCCCGAATCGTGGGCAATCGACAGCTGCTGACGCTGTTCCCCGGCCAGTGGGCTGTCCAGGGCCAGGGCGATCATGCCGAGCATGCCGTTGAGCGGGGTGCGGATCTCATGGCTCATGTTGGCCAGGAACGCAGCGCGCGCCTGGGCCATGTCCAGGGCTCGTTGGCGGGCCTCTTCCAGCTCCTGATTGGACTGGCTGAGGCGATTGTTGCTGGCCTTTAGCTCTTCGGTGCGGGCCGAGACGATGTCTTCCAGTTCGTTGAGGTACTACGTCAAGCGGTTTTCCGCGGTGCGCCGCTGCTGGATCTCGGTGGCCATGCTGACGAACTGCTGGTTGGCGACCCGCACCAGCACGCCGATCTCGTCCTGTTCGTGCCCGGGCGGGCAGTCCACCCGGGTTTGCCCCGGCTGGCGCGGGTCGCGCCCGGTGAGGGCTGCGATCACGGTGACCAGCGGTTTGGTCAGCATCATGTAGAACAGCGCAAGGAGGATGCCGGTCAGCACCAGGCTGCGGGCGAAACCATTGAGCAAGGTAACCCCGGCGCGGTCGAGGAAGCGGCTGCCGAAGGTGAAGGTGTCGACGTCCAGGTACAGCGTGCCGAGGTATTCCTCGGGCATGTGGGTCAGGTACAGGCGTTCCTTGAACTGGCGTTTTTCACCGAACAGAAAGTCGCTCAGCGGCCGGTAGCGGTCCTCGAGCCGTGGCCGTTCGACATCGGCCAGCACCGTTTCGTTGTTGTCGATCAGCCGCGCACGGATGACTGCTGGCGACTCCAGCAGGCCGCGGGTGAGTTCCAGCGCCAGCTCCGCATCGATGTTGTAGGCGATGCGCGAGGCCGGGTTGTGGCTGATTTGCAGCAACGCCTGCACTTCACGGTTGATGGATGCGTCTTCGCTGGCATAATCGATGCCGATCTGGATGAGACTCAGCAATGTTCCCAGGATGAAGCCGACCAGGACTGTCAACCGGGCTTGCTTGTATGACAGGCGATTGGTGAACTTGATATCCATGAGTCCCGAGCCGGTTTAACGTCCCTTGCGCTGCGCAAGCATAGCCGATCAGCCCCGGCTGCTGGCGGGTCTGTCTTTTCATTTCAGTTGATCGCCAAGCGGGGGCCGCTTTGCGGCCCCAAAAAAACTGAAATCCGTAGGAGTCGTCATGGACGCTCGCTTGAATGCTTTCCTGGAACGTGCCGAATCGGTGCTGGCGCGTCTCGAACCTTTGTTGCCGGCGCCGCGCCCGCACATCGACTGGAGCACCACCCTGGCTGCACGCTGGCAGCGCGACGGCCGCACGGGCTACCTGATGCCGCTGGAAGTCAGCCTGGACATCCGCCTGAGCGACCTGATCGGTGTCGACAAGCAACGTGATCAGTTGGGCCGCAACACCCACCAGTTCATCAATGGCATGCCGGCCAACCACGCCCTGCTGTGGGGTTCGCGTGGCACCGGCAAGTCGTCGCTGGTACGTGCCCTGCTGGCCGAGCATGCGGGTGCAGGGCTGCGCCTGATCGAGATCGAGCGCGACCACCTGGCCGACCTGCCGCGTGTCGTCGAGCAGCTGCAGAAGCTGCCGCAACGCTTCATCCTGTTCTGCGATGACCTCTCGTTCGAAGCCGGGGAGGGCGACTACCGGGTGCTCAAAAGCGTGCTCGATGGCTCGCTGGAGCAGGCCCCGGACAACGTGCTGCTGTACGCGACGTCCAACCGCCGCCACCTGGTGCCGGAAAAACAGAGCGACAACGAAAACTGGAAGATGGTCGACGGCGAGCTGCACCCCAACGAAGCGGTGGAGGACAAGATCGCCCTGTCCGACCGTTTTGGCCTGTGGCTGTCGTTCTACCCGTTCAGCCAGGAACACTTCCTCGACGTGGTCGAGCACTGGATCGGCCAGTTGGCCCGCCCTGCAGGCCTGGCCTGGCAGCGTGACGAAGCCCTGGACATTCTCGCCGTGCGCTGGGCAACCGGGCGCGGCAACCGTAATGGCCGTTGTGCCTATCAGTTCGCCCGCTACTGGGTCGGGCTGCAATTGCTGGAGCAAAAGTAAACATGATCGACCTCAATGCCAGTAGCACCGGCCTCGACGGCTACAACCTGCTGGCCGCGCAAGTACAGGCGCTGTTTGCCGACGAGCGCGACTTCATCGCCAATGCGGCGCAGTTTTCGGCGTTTCTCTACCACCAGGTGGATGACCTGAACTGGGCGGGGTTCTACCTCAACCGCAACGAACAGCTGGTGCTCGGCCCGTTCCAGGGCCAGGTAGCCTGTGTGCGCATTCCGTTCAGCAAAGGTGTGTGCGGCGCGGCTGCAGCCACCCGGCAGACCCAGCGAGTCGAGGATGTGCATGCATTCCCTGGGCATATCGCTTGTGACAGCGCGTCCAACAGCGAGCTGGTGATTCCGCTGGTAAAGGACGGGCGGTTGATTGGTGTGCTGGACCTGGATAGCCCGAAACTGGCGCGTTTCAGTGAGGCAGACCAGGTAGGGCTGGAAAGGTTGGTGGCGATCTTTCTGCAGTTGACCGACTGCTAACCCTGCGCCAATCCCTGTGGGAGCGGTCTTGTGTCGCGAAAGGGGTGCGAAGCGCCCCAGAGGGTTTCAGCTTCGCAGCAAGAATTGCGGGGGCCGCGTTGCGGCCCTTTCGCGACACAAGGCCGCTCCCACAGGGCCGGTGCAGGCTTGAAGATCAGTCGTAGATCACGCGCTTCTTCCAGGTCTCTTCGTCATCGGTCTTGAGCCCCTGGGTCAGTTCGTTCTGCTCGTTCTCCGCCGGCTCCATCTTGTCCAGCACCTGGGCATTGGCCCGCGCCAGCAGCTTCTCCAGATAGGTCAGCTGCTCTTCATACACTTTCGGTTCCGGCTGCTTGCGCAGGTATTGCACGCCGCGTTCGAAAGCCAGGCGCGCCTGGCCGGGCTGCTCCTGCTGCAGGGCCTGCTGGCCAAGGTTGTTGAAGAACTCTATGTGCAGCAGCACCAGCATGTGGCGGATTTCCCTGACCCAGTGCTTGCCTTCGTTGGTCTGCAGGACGTTTTCCTGGGTGCCTTTGACGATCTGGGTGTGCAGGGCTTCTAGCAAGAACCGCACATCCTTGGCCTTGGCCTCGGTCTGGATCGGGCAGGGCGGGTTGTTCACCGGAATCCGCTCGCCTTGGGCAATCAGCCCTTCGAGTTCAGCGATGCGTGCCTTTAGTTGCGCATTGTGCTTGTCCAGCGCCAGTTGCCGCTGGTTGAGGTTCAGCTCCAGGCGTGCCAGCAGCAGCTTGAGCGCCGGGGTCATGAACTGGCCCGGGAAGGTCTCGGTGATTTCGCCGCAGCGGCGCACCCGGTCGGCGAGTTCGACTTTCAGCCGGGCGCGTTCAAGCTTGCTGTTTTCGACCACGTTGTTGAGGTAGCCGATCACGATCAGCAACGCGATACCCGCCACGATGAGCAGAGTGATCAGAAGTGGTGTCACCGTTAACGCCTCATTGAAGAAGAATTACAGCTTTGAGTGTAGTGAGTTTGCCAAGGTGCGAATAGCAGCACAGGCAAACCCTTTCTCTATATCGACCACGCCGCCCGCATCTGCACCCCAACGAACCCGGAAGTCATTGATTTAAATAAATTTCTACAAAGGGGTTGACGCCTCTTCCAACCCTCCCTAGAATGCGCGCCACTTGCAGCGTAAAGCACACAGCGAAACGCGGCAGGGAGTGAAAGCAGGCAGCAATGCCAGCAGCGTGTCCCCTTCGTCTAGTGGCCTAGGACACCGCCCTTTCACGGCGGTAACAGGGGTTCGAGTCCCCTAGGGGACGCCAATGCGGGAATAGCTCAGTTGGTAGAGCACGACCTTGCCAAGGTCGGGGTCGCGAGTTCGAGTCTCGTTTCCCGCTCCAAATTTTGATCCACAGACTTCTACTGGGGTCTGTAGGTCATTGAAAAAAGGAGCTTCGGCTCCTTTTTTCATTCCAGCGAGTGCCACGGAAATCCACCCACAGCTACCGTTTTTGAGTGACCAAATAAGGCACAAGAATACGGGTGGGGCGGCTACCGGATAGTTGCTGGGGCTGAGCGGGAACCATGACGAGCATAGGGCCTAAGTCATTACTTAGGAGTCTCGAAATGGCGCTCTCTGATCTGACCGTCCGGCAGGCGAAGACCACCGGAAAACGCTACACCCTCTCCGACAACGACTGCCTGGGCCTGATGGTCTCAGCCGCAGGCGGCAAGTCATGGCAATTCCGCTACTACTGGCTGGGCAAGCAAAAGCGCCTGTGCCTGGGCGGCTATCCTGCCCTCAGCCTGCGTGAAGCCCGGACCGAGCGAGACAAGGCCCAGGCCCTGCTTGCCAGGGGGATCGATCCCCAGGTCGAGCGCGACCAGAAACGGCACGCGGCCAAGCTGGCGGGCGAATACACCTTCAAGACCGTCTTCGATGCTTGGGTCGAGCATCGCCGTAAGGAACTCAAGGAAGGCCGTCAGAGCACGCTTTCCCAGATCCTGCGCATCTTTAACAAAGACGTGCTGCCCACTCTGGGGAAGATGTCGATCTATGACATTCGCCGCCCTCAGCTTCTGGGCGTCCTGGCGGCGATCGAGAAGCGCAAGGCGTTCACTACTGCGGAAAAGGTCCGCACCTGGTTCAACCAGATGTTCCGTTATGCCCTGGTCATCGCCGAGGGGCTGGAGGTCAACCCGGCCGCAGACCTGGACGTGGTAGCCGAACCCAAGCCCCCGGTAGCCCACAACCCCTACTTGCACCTGCCCGAGATGCCCGAGTTCCTCCAGAAGCTCCGGCTCTACAACCCCCGTGGCTGGCAGACCCAGCTTGGCGTCCGGCTGCTGTTCCTGACCGGGGTGCGCACCGGCGAACTGCGGTTGGCCGAACCCGAACAGTTCGACCTCGACAGGGGCTTGTGGATCATCCCGCCGCAGATCGTCAAGCAGCTCCAGGATGAAATGCGCAAGGCAGGGAAGCGGCCGCAGGATGTGCCCCCCTATATCGTGCCGCTATCCCTGCAGGCCATCGAGATCGTGCGCTATCTTCTGGGGGTGATGCGGCCGGCGCAGAGGTACCTGCTGTCACACCGCAGCGAACTCAAGAAGCGCATCAGCGAGAACACCCTCAACAAGGCCGTGCAGCTCATGGGCTATGAGGGGCGCCTGACCGGCCACGGCATCCGCGGCACCATCTCGACGGCGCTCAACGAGATTGGCTACCCGAAGATTTGGGTGGACGCGCAGCTTTCCCATTCCGACCCCAATAAGGTGAGTTCGTCCTACAACCACGCCAAGTACGTTGAGCCGCGCCGTCGGATGATGCAGGACTGGGCCGATCGGCTCGACCTGCTCGAACAGGGCGAAGTGGAAGCCGCGAGCGCGCACCTGACCATCCGTATCGACGGGGTGCCGGCAATGGCAGAAGTGGAGGAAACGATGGATGCGACCCTCACGATGGCCGAGCCCACTCCTCCCGGCGTCCCGCCCGTCGTGGCCACGCCTATTGTCGTAACCCCGAGCAGCGGCGGGATCACGTTCCAGCGGCTGTCTCAGGTGCCGCCGCCTCCGACGCATGCCCCAGAGCCGGAAGTGTCCGCGATCCAGCGCGAGCGCGAGGAAATGCTGACCATCTACGAGTCTCCAAGCAGCTTGCCGGTCCCGCTGTTCGGCAAGCTGGCTGGAAAGTCCAAGGACCAGATCAACCGCGAACTGAAAGCGGGCAAGTTGCTGTCCATCAGTTTGGGTAATCGGGGGCAGCGTGTTCCCGATTGGCAACTGGTGCCGCTCAAGCACAAGCTGGCCCAGGTGCTCATGAACCAGTGCCTGCACGCGGATTCGTGGGATCTGTACCGCATGCTGACCCAGCCGCACCCTGACCTGGGGGACCGCGCGGCCATTGATGCGGTCACGCCGACCAACGTGCCGGCGATCATCCGGGTCATCATGGGCGACTACCAGCACCATGCGGATATGCCCGAGGCCATTGCCCCTTACCCCATCCCCGAGGATGTGCGGCAAAGCGTTCGTCGGCTGGTGGATAGCGCAGTAGTTCTAGACGGAGCATAGGGCTCTCAAACCTTGCAGGGGCCTTGTGGCCCCTGCATTACGCTTGCACCGCCTCCACGAGTTCGCTCAGCGTGCGCGGTGCGGGAGCGAAGAACACGGCGCCGGTGTGCGCCGTCGAGAAATCGAGCAGGCGGTCGTGCATGCCTGGCGGATCGCCGAGGAACATGCGCTCCAGCATCTTCTGCGTCACCCACAGATGCCTGGAGTAGCCGATGAAGTAGGTGCCATATTCGCCCTGGCCGGGGCGGCCGAAGGGCATGTTGTCGCGCAGGATGTCGTGCTCGGTGCCGTCGTCGTCCACGATTGTGGCGAGGGTCTTGTGCGATTTCTGGCCGCTCGTCGCGTCGGGCAATTCGACATTGCTGACGATCTCCCGGCCGATGATCCGCTCTTGCTCGTCCTTGGCGAGCCGAGCCCACGGCTGCATTTGGTGCAGATACTTCTGCACCACCAAGTAGCTACCGCCGGCGAACGCCTGATCTTCACTGCCGACCAGCGTCGAGGCGCCGATGTCGTGCCCGGTCGGGTTGGCCGTGCCATCGACAAAGCCAAGCAGGTCGCGGGAGTCGAAGTAGCGAAAACCGACCACCTCGTCGGCCACCGTCACGCTGCTGCCCAGTTGGTCCAGCAGCAGGCGCTCGAATTCAAAACAGAGATCCTCACGTTCGGCACGGATGTGAAAGAACAGGTCGCCGGGCGTGGCAGGCGCGGTGTGCTTGGCACCCTCGATGGGCACGAAGGGCCGTAGTTCCTTCGGGCGCTTCCCGGTCTGGAAACGGTCCCATAGCGCCGATCCCAGCGCAGTGATGCACGACAGCCGGCCGTTGAGATCGCGGAAGCCCACCGTTTTGATCAGGTCGTCCAGCCCGTCCAAGATGCCGGCGACCGCCTGAAGGGCCTCGTGGCCCTCGGCGACCGTCAACGTGAGAAACACCGCCGCGCGCGACAGCGGCGCATCGATGCTTTGCGAGTCAATTGGTACTCGGTCCCAACCACTTCCAACCATTCGTGCCTCCAAAGACCATGTTAATTCATCATATTGCCAAAGATGGAAGCGCTATCACTGGCGCGCTAACAGGTGCGTGCCGCGGTAATTACCCGAACGCAGCCTCGGCGAGAGCGGGCTATGGGATATTCGAGCAAGCCGCCCTATCCCTGGCAACCAGCATTGCCCTGTGCTCGAACCGCTCAGAAACAGCATTGGCTCGTCCGTGGGGCCGCTGCAGGTATGTCACGATCTCGTAGGGGCCGTCTGAAAGCGGTCGCATAGTGATCCCCCACGCATGGGCACGCTCCATGCGCGATTGCGCCGAGAGCCCCACACCGTAGCCAGCGGTGACCCAAAGCGCCATCATCTCGAACGAAGTCACATGCTGCACGCTCTGTTGGCTCAACGGAAGGGAAGACAGTCGCTGATCGAGCAGTAGGCATGCCTCCGCCGGCCAGCGAAACACCGGATAGTCCAGAAGCTCGGCAAGCGTGATCTTCGCCTGGGCAAGTAAGGGGGACCCCAGCGGCATTGCAACGGCCACGTTCTCGACCCAGAGCGGCTGGCTTTTCACGGCTGGAGCACCAGCGTTCCGAAGCGAGATTCCGGCGTCGTAGCGGCCTTCCTCAAGGCCCGTCATCAGGTCGTCGCCCGAGGTCTCAAAGAACGCGATGGTGACTTCAGGCTCCTCTGCGCGCTGAAGGGCAAGAAGCGTTATGAGGCAAGAGGATGGCACTCCAGGTGCGATAGCAAGCCTGAAATGGGAAAACTGGCTGGTGGCGTCATGCATGAGGGCCCCCAATAAGCGATCTGTCCAGAAAGGCAAACCAGCGTCGCAGTAAAGAGTGAAGTTTAACGTCGTTATCTTTAACGTGGTTAATTGTGGCAGATTGTTTGACGCTTCTGCTAATGCAGAAATCAACAATTCAGCCAGGCCGTCCTTCTGGCACATCGACGTATGAATCCGAGTCGGCGTTAGCCTTCGGACAGGCCGTGCGCGCTGCGCGCGTCGCTCAAGGAGTCGCGCAAGACGAGTTCGCATCTCGGGCAAGCATTTCGCGTTCTCACATGGGTAAGATCGAGCGTGGTGAGCACGTGCCCACGCTTCCGCTCATACTGAAAATTTCTACGGCACTCGGAATAAGCGCGGCTGACCTGATGACGGCGACCGAACGCAATCTGCGTGCCGACACCGATCCCTGAGTGTCTGGCTTGCCAGGCTCCGTCAACCGTCCGATGAGTCGCGTAGGCGAACGACAAATCGCTCTACCGAAGCCGATAAATTGCTGCCGTCGGGCCGAAGCAGGTAGGTCGTGATCACGGCAGAATCCATCGCCAAGGGGCGGATCACCACATCCGGCCGTTGAGAGATGGGAATCTTGGTCGCCGTCATGAAGCCGATGCCGTAGCCGGCGCCGACCAAGGTGAGCATCATGTCCAGTGAGGATACTTCCTCGACAACATTCAGCTTGTGCTCCAACGTGTTGAGCAGCCGCTTGAGTTCGCGGCAATAACCCTCGCATACCTGCGGGTCGCACAGGACAAGTGGATGGCCTTGGAGTTCTTGAAGTGGCACCTCCTTGTAGGTGAGCAATGAGTGCCGAGCTGGCACAGCAATCACCAGCGGGTCGTGCCAGATTGCCTCGGCAGCGATACCGTCGCCGACATCGGCCGTGTGCGCGAACCCGATCATGAAGTCGCCCGAGCGCAAACCGCGCACTTGCTCTGCCAGAGGCACTTCTGACAAGCGTATTTCGATCTCCGGCTCCTCGGCGCGACAACGAGCCAGAAATGCCGACAGTCGTGGATCGATAGCTCCATCTGATACTGCGATGCGCAGGCTACCGCGCAAGCCCGATGCCACAGCCTTGGCATTTTCACGAGCCTGTTCCAGCACAGTGAATAGACGGCGTACATCTTGCAAGAAGACCGCACCCGCCGCCGTCAGAACTGTTCCTCGTCGGTTTCGGTCGAAGAGCACTACGCCCAACTCGTCCTCAAGTTCCTTGATGGCTCGTGATAGCGGTGGTTGTTCGATATGCAAGCGCTCAGCCGCCCGCGTGAAATGTAGCTCCTCAGCAAGAACTACGAAGCAGCGAAGATGGCGCAGCTCCATAGGCCACCCTCCCGTTCCGACTTATCCAACACTGTGCTATCTCCCTATAGAAGTGACTGCCATTTCGGCGGCGGCGAGTTCGGCCACGTCTTTGGAAACTTCTGGCTAAATGAGCCAGGGCTGGGCTGATCGTGCGATGGCCCGAGGCCGGCACAACACCAGGCGAGACTGATCAAGTCCGTGGGGTGGTCAGGATCAGGCGAAGGCTATGTTCAGCCACGCACATCAATGGATGCCGCGCATCTTCTCCGTCCGACCCTTGACCGATTGCGAACCAGGCGCTCGAACACGCCTGCGGTTGATCATCACCTGCGGATTGCTGAGGTTCTGCTCCTGGCCCGAGCCAAGGCAAGCACCCCGTCAAAATCACAACGCCTTGGGGCAGCAGACAAATGCCGGCGAAAATATTCGCCGGCTTCAGTTGCTGGCCGGAGACTAGAGGAGCCAGAATGTCTCTCACCAGAAAGTGTGAGACATCCTGATGCGTAGCCCGCGCCGGATACTTACTGCCGCACTGAACCATGCGGGTCGATGACGTACTTGTATGCAGAACCCGCGTCGAACTCTTTGTACGCGGCGGGCGCGTCTTCGAGCTTGATGAACTTAGTGTTCATCATCGGCGAAAGGTAAGGCATGCGATCGTTCAGTATCGCCCGCATTAACGCGTGGTTGTAATTGGCCGTCGGGGATTGACCAGCCGACATTCGCGGCGACTTGATCCAGGCGTTGGACCATTCCAGATCCATATGGCCTTTCTTGGCTTTCGGGTCTTTCGAGATCGGGTTTGCGCAGTACACACCGACCGTGCTGGTCATTCCGCCGAAGCGGACATATTTGAGCATTGCGTTGGTAACAGCGCTCTCCACGATCTTGTCAGCCTCCGCGCCAAACCCGCGGCAGTCCACACCAACATAGTCGATGACGCGATCCACCTCCCTGTGCCCGGTAATGCGTTCGAGATGTTCCTCGATCGGCACGCCGTCGGAAAGGTTGATGGTTTCCACGCCGTGTGGCTTGAGAAGGTCCAGCCGCTCTTGAATGTAATCGGCAACGATGATGGCGCCTGCACCCAGAAGTCTGGCGCAGGCGGCACCCGCTCTGCCGACCGGCCCGGCACCGAAGATCAGGATGTTTTCGCCGACGACGTAGGCCGGTGCGGCTGGCCAATCAGGGCCAGCGAACCCATGGAAAGCTGTGGGTAGTACGTCAGAGAGAAGGGTCAGGTCGCGGATCTTTTCCATGGCGGCATCCTTGTCAGGAAAGCGCAGGAGATTGAAATCCGCATACGGTACGAAGAGATAATCACCTTGGCCCCCCGTCCAGCCACCGAGGTTGAACCCGTAGGCTCCGCAGTCGATTTCGGGGTTGGTGTTCTCGCATACATCGGAGCGCATATGCTTGCAGTTGTAGCAACGCCCACAACCCACATTGAAGGGGACGGAAACGATGTCGCCCTTCTTCACGACTTCGACGTCTGATCCCACTTCGATCACTTCGCCGGTCATTTCATGGCCCATGGTCATTCCCTTGGGAACAGCAAACGAACCGCGATAAATGTGAAGGTCGCTGCCACAGATATTTGTGGTAACTATTTTGAGGATAGCGCCGTGGGGTGCACTTTTCCCTTGAGGGGTTATCAGCTCTGGAAATTTGAAGGTGTTGACCTTCATTTCCAAGGGCTTCTCGAAAGTCACGATTCGGTTACCGGTCGGAGTCATTTCGTCACCTCTGTGCGTTAATGTTTCCATCTTCTAAATCGAAGTGGGAAACGAGACTTACCGCTGTCAAGAAGAACGATCGTGGTACTGCCTAGCCGTTGGCCGCGTCTCCTTCTGCGGTCTTGACAGCATCGGATCAAGCTCAGAAGTGGTCAAACTGGAATAATCTATGTGCAGATAGACACGATCTATCTACACGGGCTCGTCGAGCCGTGCTCGTCTCCTAGCTGGGAGAGGACAACGATCATCACTACATCGCGCCTCCTAGCTTGATCTAGGAATAGTCAGCTTGACCCAGCGAGACATGAGGAGGCCGCATGCAGCAGGTACTCCTGTCGCCCGTGTTGCCCCTAGACCTGGTGGCCTTCGATGGGTTGCTCAGCACGTGGCGCCTGTTAGGGACAGTCTGAAAAAGACTTTCTGATTTTGGCAAAATAGCCGAACGCCACCCACCGAGTTTTCTGATGAAGCAGATGACCTTCGCCGATGCCGAGTACGCCGGCAAGCGCAAGCAGACCCGCAAAGA
>NZ_PEMX01000107.1:0-581 GCF_002759075.1 Pseudomonas sp. 382 | reverse complement strand
GTGAGCAAGGAGCAGCCGAGCGACTTCGAGCTGACGACCCTGTTCGCGATCATCAACGGCCGGTACGAGCAGGTGAAGCCCACGGTGGTCATTTCCAACCTGGGCCCCGAGCAGTTGCCGGTTGCTATGGGCGAGCGCTGCGTCGATCGCCTGCGCGAGGGCGGCATGATCGTCGTGCCGTTCGAGTGGGAATCGCATCGCGGCAAGGAGGCCATCTGATGCGCGCTCTCAAGGAAATCATTCGGGCAGTGGCCATGATCTCGGCCCTGCTGGCTGGCTACTGGTTCGCAACGGATATGGGTCGAACCTTTGCCATGGTCTGCGTGCGGATCGTTGGCGAGCAGCGAGGGCTGGAAGCGGCCCTGGAGGAGTGCAAATGACCCCAGCACAAGAAATCACAGTCGCCCAGCTCAAAAGCCAGGGGTTCAAGCAGGTCGTGGAAGGTCGAGAAATCGTCCGTATGACCAAGGGCGCAGACCGCCGCGTCGTGATGGCTGATGGCAGCCAGAAGCGCGGCTATCACGTTGAATTCAAGCGCGCCGGGCAGCCGGCCGGGGAGGGGGTGTGAGCCTATTCCAGTG
>NZ_PEMX01000106.1:0-585 GCF_002759075.1 Pseudomonas sp. 382 | reverse complement strand
CGGTCGCTCAGTCGGGGCCGGCCTCGGCCATGGGTTTCGATGAAGAGATCGGAGACCACATCCCAGGCCTCGTCCGTGAGTTCGTAGCGCCTTGCCATCACAGAATTCCTTTCCGTTAATGGCGCGTAACTCTACAAAATCTGAGCGCTAAAGCAGCGACGATTAGGTTTCTCGGGATTTCGTACAGAGCCTAGCCGGCTTTAGTGACATCTTCGATGTACCGCACTTTCCTTTATGCACCTCAGCCTTGTGACAGGCGAGCCTGATTGACCGCCCAGGTATCGCATTCTCCGATTCAAGATACGTTCATGCGTAGCCGATCAAGATCCCCCTCAACTGCCCGAATGGTTAACCCTCTACCGCGTAGTGTCCTGATTTCGAACGGCGCCTGGAGGGATTTAAGCACCTTTCTCAGATAACAAATCTGCACTTCTATAATCTTGGTGCCGGGATTGAACTGTAGTGGTCTAATGAAACCGGACACTCATTTAGGCGAGAATGCTCGCCCCAAAGAGGTGTCTGATGACCAAGCAACGCCGTACCTTTACCCCTGAGTTCAAGCGCGAAGCAGCCTGTCTGGTGCTC
>NZ_PEMX01000105.1:0-593 GCF_002759075.1 Pseudomonas sp. 382 | reverse complement strand
CAACCCAAGCTCTGGTAATCCTGGCAAGAAAGCTCGCGCGGGTGGCATTCGCCCTGATGAAAAATCAGGACGAATACGTCACCAAAGGCGGGAAACTGGCTTGCTGAAAACCATAGAATCTCCCACATCTGTTTCGGGCCAGTCACTCCTGTGAAGCCAACAGGGACCGCCTTGGTGCATGACTGGAGACAGGTTGTGTCGCATCAGCGCCCACCGAGATGCATCGCCATACCCTGTCAGCTTCCACCGAGATGGATCGCCAGACTCTGTCAGCTTCCACCGAGATGGATCGCCAGACCCTGTCAGCTTCCTCCGAGATGGATCGCCAGACTCTGTCAGCTTCCACCGAGATGGATCGCCAGACTCTGTCAGCTTCCACCGAGATGGATCGCCAGACTCTGTCAGCTTCCACCGAGATGCATCGCCATGCCAACAAGGCGGTCCCTGTTGGCGGCACAGGAGTGATTGGCCCGAAACAGATGTGGGAGATTCTATGGTTTTCAGCAAGCCAGTTTCCCGCCTTTGGTGACGTATTCGTCCTGATTTTTCATCAGGGCGAATGCCACCCGCGCGAGCTTTCTTGCCAGGATTAC
>NZ_PEMX01000104.1:0-627 GCF_002759075.1 Pseudomonas sp. 382 | reverse complement strand
TCCGGCGGCCAGCGGCAGAACGTCGCCCTGGGCCGTGCGCTGTTGCTCAACCCGCAGATCCTGCTGCTCGACGAGCCCACTGCGGCCATGGACAACACCGGCGAAGAGCGCCTCAAGCAGCGCCTGCAGGCGGTAATCGAGAACAAGACTGTGCTGCTGGTGACCCACCGGGCCTCGCTGCTGACCCTGGTCGACCGGCTGATCGTCATCGACCGCGGCCAGGTGGTTGCCGATGGCCCTAAAGCTTCGGTCATGGATGCGCTGAAGAAGGGGCAGATCAATGTTGCATAAGCTCGATATCGGACAGTTCAAGGACAACCTGCGCCGTTATTTCAAAGGCTCCGACTCGCTGCACGGGCAGCCGCTGCCCGAGGTCAACAAAGCGCTTATCGAAGACGCCCCGCGCGTCGTGCGCCTGACCATCTGGGGCGTGATCGCGTTCTTCCTGTTCCTGATCGTCTGGGCCAGCTTCGCGCCCATCGACGAAGTCACCCGTGGCGAGGGCAAGGCCATTCCCTCGTCCAAGGTGCAGAAGGTGCAGAACCTCGAAGGCGGCATCGTCGCCGAGATCTTCGCCAAGGAAGGGCAGGTGGTCGAGGTCGGCCAGCCGCTGCTGCGCCTGGACGA
>NZ_PEMX01000103.1:0-853 GCF_002759075.1 Pseudomonas sp. 382 | reverse complement strand
GCACATCAACCTCACCGGCGATTACCTCTGGCGCAGCAGCGCCAAGATCGGCGCGGGCAAGTTCAGGCCGCTACGACCGCTGCAACCGGCTTAGCGTGCTTTATTTTCCGTTTTCTGAGGCGACCCCTAGTGGCCTCTCGGCAAAACCAGCCTGTCGTAGAGCTTGTCCATAACATCCCCCTGAACAATGCGTGCCATAGGTTTTGGGCATATGGGCCAATCATTGCTCCCAGCATTGTTGTCGTACTGGCCAGCCTCATTCTCTCACAGCCGGTCCAAACCAGTGCCCAGACGAGGATGCCAGGCTGCTAACGGCTAGCGGGGGCGCAATACCCAGACGTGCGAAACAAGTCTGACAGGGAGGGGAAGCCTCAAGTCACAGGGAGCAGCCTAGCTGCCGCTCTAGGACGGTCTTTATAGTCAATTATAGAGTGATTATAGAATCATTCATTCCGGCTGCCTGATTTGCCGCGACCGGTTCAACTGAAGGATCTTCTGAGGTTGTTAATCGACCTCATTCCTAAGCATCAGGGAACTGTTTGTTCCTACACCTGTAACCCACGTCGGCACCAACCATGTTTTCCTCGCCGTGTAGCAGCGATCGACCTGGGTGACACACGTCAGAATCGCCGCATCGCGATACCCATGTGGTTTTTTAAAATTGTGATATTAATCATATGGATAGAGGGGAAGTGAGTGAATTTTCCCCTTATCTCGGCATGACCCCTCGTGCGCATGCCTTGGTCGATAACGATGGCCCCTTGCGCATTGACAGTGACCCCCGCCGCGTCCAGCGCGAGGCTGCGCGTATTCGGTGCCCGACCGGTGGCAACCAGCAACTTGTCAGCGCGCA
>NZ_PEMX01000102.1:0-871 GCF_002759075.1 Pseudomonas sp. 382 | reverse complement strand
AGGATTACCAGAGCTTGAGTTGTTGCTTTACCAGATTTCCGGTGCTGTTCATAAAGCCCTTTCCAAGCGGCCGATCTGCTGGCTGCCATCGCAGCGTTATGCAATAGGCGACGAATTTCTGAGCAACCTCGCTTGGTGAGACGACGCCGTCCATTTTTCTGTCCAGAATCACTAACCCGTAAATCCATTCCCAAAAAGGCGATGTACGAGTCGCTACTTTTGAATTCGCCCCTCATAAAAGCCATCACCAATGCTGCGGCGGTGAGGAAACCAATGCCCTCTACTGCCTGACAGCGAGCGACTTGCTCCTGCAGCCCAGCTTCTCGCAACACTTCCTTGATCTTCTGTTGGATCAACTTGTCCAGCCGATCTATTGATTTCACAAAGGTTTCGAAGGCGGCTTGCAAGAGGCTTTCGTTAGCCCAGCTCTGGGTCATCGCAGTGCGAGCAGTCACCAGGGCGGCTCTGCGTCGCAGAAGGCTCTGAAGCTTGCCGTAGACCGCTGGAGGGGGGCTCCAAGGGCGAAGGTCCTCGCCTTCATTTTTCAGAAAACGGGACAGCAATCGAGCATCGGAAGGGTCAGTTTTAACCCGGCCTCCAACGCTTTTTCGGTAGTTGCTCAGTTGAAAGCCATCAATGACATAAACCTCGAAACCCAGGCTATGGGCCTGCTCAACCAAGTCCAGGTGGTAGACATTGGTCGCCTCAACAGCAATTGCAGTATTGAGGGGCTGCTGTTTCAGCCAGCGTTTGATTTCGGGTTTGGAGTTTTTCAGTCTGATAATTTCATCGCGATCATCGTGGTGGATAACCAGCTCAGCTTTCGCGACATCCGCACCCACGATCAACTTACCTGCCTGCATTGCCATGG
>NZ_PEMX01000101.1:0-895 GCF_002759075.1 Pseudomonas sp. 382 | reverse complement strand
AGCAAATTCGCCGCCACCTTGCCGACAACACCACGATAGGAACGGTATTTCTTAGGCCGTACCACTGACTTCAACCCTTGCTCAGCCATCAGTCGTTCAACGACCTTCTTGTTCACCAGCTTGTCCTTTCTTATCACGAGCGCAACGCGGCGATAGCCGTACAGCCCTTTGTGCTCGTGATAGACACGATGTACCAGTTCTTTGAGCGCCGCATGCCTGTCCGGCTTCTGCTGAGCCTTGAGCTGATAGTAGAAGGTGCTGCGCGCCAGCCCGACTACCCGCAGGAGGTCAGGCAAAGGAAATCTGCGCTTGAGTTTGGCGACGATTAAGACTTTTTCGTCCGTGTTCGCTCCTGTTCCTCCCGCATGGCCTTGAGCTCCTTTAGGACAGCGTTCTCCATGCGCAGGTACTCAAGCTCAGCCATCAGCTGCTCTCGAGGCTTTTGCGCATCGTCGGTATTGGTGGGCTTGGCTGGCTTGATTTTCTTCGACACGTTGATTGGCTTTCTTTGCTTGATGACAGTAGGCGAGACAGGACTGCCACTGTAGTACTGCCGCTGCCAAATGCCTATCTGAGATGATTGTCCGAGGTCAAAGTGCGCAGCAGTTTGGCGCAGGGAAAGGCGATGCTCATGCATGTAACTCAGCACCTGCCGCTTGAAGTCCTCGGTATAGCGCCGTGCATGCGAGCCTGGGCTGATGCTGCGTCTCAACTGGTAGCTGGCAACCCAGCGTCGCAGCAGGCTGAAATCGATGCCAAAGTTTCGAGCTACCGTACGGAAACCGTTGCTGCCATCCAAATAGGCAGTGATTGCTGTGAGCTTGAACTGCTCAGTGTACTTGGCCATGAATCCCCCAAGGGTTGGATTGGTGTCCAACTTCTTGGGGGCAGTCCA
>NZ_PEMX01000100.1:0-907 GCF_002759075.1 Pseudomonas sp. 382 | reverse complement strand
ACGTTGGTCACCGCTGGCGTGCTGTTGATCGCCAGGTTCTCGAAGTTGCCACCCGACGCATTGGTGATGTGGGCGCTCAACTGGCCGGCATCGATATACGGATCATCAGCGGGCGCGGCAACGGCGAAGCTGCCGGAGGTCTGATTGGCACCGATGGTGATGGTCTGGCCATTGCTTAGCGTGACGGTTACCGCCGACTGCGCAGCATTGGTCAGAGTGGCGGTGTAAACGATCTGCCCACCTTCGGCCACGCTTGGCGTCGCCGTCAGCGAGACGGTCGTGGTGTCCTGGACATCGGTAACGGCGGTGCTGACAGGCGCTTGGTTTGCAACCAGGTTTTCGTAGTTGCCGCCGCTGACGCTGGTAATGCTGTTGGTGACTGCCGCGTGGCCTTGGTAGACGTCATTGGTCACCGCACCCGTGGCGGTACCGGAGCTTTGGCCGACCGGGATGGTGATGGTCTGGCCGTTGGCCAGGCTGACTACAACAGGGCTTCCGGTAACCGGCGCATTCACTGTTGCGGTGTAAACGATGGTGCCGCCTTCGGTCACAGATGGGGTGGCGGTTAGCGTGACGGTTGAGGTGTCGATGGTGTCACTGACGGTGGTGACTGCCGCCGTGCTGTTGATCGCCAGGTTCTCGAAGTTGCCACCCGAGGCATTGGTGATGTGGGCGCTCACCTGGCCGGCATCGATATATGAATCATCAGCGGGCGCGGCAACGGTGACGCTTCCGGAGGTCTGATTGGCACCGATGGTGATGGTCTGGCCATTGCTTAGCGTGACGGTTACCGCCGACTGCGCAGCATTGCTCAGAGTGGCGGTGTAAACGATCTGCCCACCCTCGGCCACGCTTGGCGTTGCCGACAGCGACACCGTGGTGGTGTCCTGGACATCTGTTACGGTGG